>NZ_JBHMIR010000013.1:0-157292 GCF_048060285.1 Micromonospora sp. LOL_025
ACGGTGACCTCGTGCCCGGCGGCGGCGAGGGCGACCGAGAGGGCGTGCACGTGCCGGCCGAGGCCGCCGACCAGGACCGGCGGGTACTCCCAGGAGAGCATCAGCACCCGCTGCGGCCGGGCGGGATGGATGTCGATCACGTCGGCGTCAGGTGACATGCGGCCCCCTTTGAGTTGTCCCCGAGTGCGCGCCGACGGCACCGCAGCGGTGCCCGTGACGGTCGCGACCGGATCGGGACCCATCCTGCTGGTGGCTGGCTAACCGGCGGAGACGCCGCCGTTGCGGTCGTGTAAAGCGCTACCGGCCGTTCCTGCGGGCGCGCAGCAGCTCGGCGACCGACCACGCCTGGAACGGGCATCCGGTGGCGGCGTGCGGCGCGAGGCCGTCGGCCGTCTCACTCACCGATCCTAGGCCATATTCGGTCAGATGCGCCTCGATACCGACGAAAAGGTCATCGACCGGCATCTTGGCCCGTCGGGCGGCGTCGGCGTACGGGCCGAGCAGCCAGGGCCAGACGGTGCCCTGGTGGTAGGCGCCGTCCCGCTCGGCGGGACCGCCCCGGTGCCGTCCGACGAACTCGGGCGCGTCGGGGGAGAGGCTGCGCGGGCCCAGCGGGGTGAGCAGCCCGCCGGCGACCCGGCGCACGGTGGGCTCGTCGGGCTCCAGCGGGGCGTACGGCAGCGACCAGGCCAGCAGCTGGTTGGGGCGGAGCAGGTCGTCGTCGTGGTGCGCGGCGCCGCCCAGCGGGTACGCCGGCGCGGGCGCGTCCACCACGTCGTGCAGCCAACCCGTCGGGGCCGGGAACCGGTCCCCGAACGCGGCGCCGGCCCGCTCGTGCAGCCGCCACAGCTCGCCCGCGTCCCGCCCCGCCAGCTCGGTCAGCTCGGCCAGGCCGGCCAGCCCGTTGACCCAGAGCGCGTTGACCTCCACCGGCTTGCCCGTACGCGGGGTGACCGGCACCCCGTACACCCGGGCGTCCATCCAGGTCAGCGCCGTGCCCGGGGTGCCGCCCTGGGTGAGCAGCCCGTCGGCCGGGTCGACGGCGATGCCGAACCGGGTGCCGGCCAGGTGCGCGTCGACCACCCCGTGCAGCGCGGGCAGCAGCTCGTCGCCGAGGTCGGTGTCGCCGGTGACGGTGACGTGCCGGCTGACCGCGTGCAGGAACCACAGGGTCGCGTCGACGGTGTTGTACTCCACCCGCCCGGTGTCGGCGGTGTTGGCGAGCATCCCCTCCGACAGCGTCGCCGCGTACGCCCGCAGCAGCTCCCGGCCCTCGTCGGCCCGGTTCGTGCAGAGGAACAGCCCCTCGTAGGAGATCATCGTGTCCCGCGACCAGGCGCCGAACCACGGATAGCCGGCCACCACGTCCGGCCCGGTGGAGGTGTCGACCACGAACGCGTCGGCGGCCAGCGTGAGCGTCGCCTCGACCGGGTCGGCCGGCTTCGCCGCGGCCACCACCCGCCGGTTGCGGGCCCGGGCCGCCGCGACCACCTCGGTCGCCGGTGGCGGCTCCTCGGCCAGCTCGCCGGACCAGGCGAGCACCGACACCGTGTCGCCCGGGCGCTCCAGCCCGCCCGAGAACCGGCCCGCGTACCAGAGGTCCTCGTCGGGGTTCAGGCCCCGCGCCGCCTCCTCCCGGTGGTGCGCGCCGAGCCACCACTGGCCCTGCGGGGTCCAGTCCGGCCCGGCGAGCCGGAACGCGCCCTCGACCACGGCCCCGCCCGGCACCGGCTCCACCCGTGGGTCCGGGCCGTCGGCGCGGCGCTCGCCGTGCGCGTCCCGCCAGGTGCAGACCGCCGCCAGGTCGAGGCGCACCGGCCCGCCGGAGACCAGCCGGTGCACGACGGCGACGCAGGAGCGGCCGTGCGTCATCGCCAGCTCCCGCTCGATCACCACGTCGCCGATGCGCCAGCGCCACCGGGGCAGGCCGTCGGTCAGGTCGAACCGTTCCAGCAGCTCGAAGCCGCGCGGGTCGACGTCGCCGGAGGCCCACTCGTGCGCGCCCAGGCGCACCCGGGCGCCGGAGGGGAACAGCACGGCCGGGTCCAGGCCGACCAGTCCCACGCGGCGGGACGCCGGCGTCTCGCCGGCCACCACGAGCAGTCCGTGGTACCGGCGGGTGCGCAGCCCGCTCACCGTGCCGGTGGCGTAGCCGCCGAGACCGTCGGTGACCAGCCACTCCCGGGCGGCGCCGCCGGTCAGGTCGCCGCAGACCTGCGGGCCGAAGCGAATGTCGATCAACTTTCCTCCACCGGCGGCAGGGTGCAACACGCCACGACGAGAATGGCTCCTGTGGTGAAGTCCCCCGTCGGCGTCGAAGATGTGCGAGTGATCACCGACGTGCCGACCCCCGACGACTCCGCGCCCGACCCCGAACGGCTCCGGCTGGCTCAGGCCGACGCCGGGGAACAGGACTGGCGCGCATGGGGTCCCTATCTGTCCGAGCGGGCGTGGGGGACGGTACGGGAGGACTACAGCGAGCACGGTACGGCCTGGGACTACTTCCCGCACGACCACGCGCGGTCCCGAGCCTACCGGTGGAGCGAGGACGGCATGGCGGGCGTCTGCGACGACCGGCAGACGTTCTGCTTCGCCCTCGCCCTGTGGAACGGCAGGGACCCGATCCTCAAGGAGCGGATGTTCGGCCTCGGCGGCGACGGCGGCAACCACGGCGAGGACGCCAAGGAGTACTGGTGGTACGAGGACTCCACCCCCACCCACTCGTGGATGCGCTGGCGCTACCACTACCCGCAGGCCGCCTTCCCGTACGACGAGCTGGTCGCGGTCAACGCGCTGCGCGGCCGGGACGACACCGAGTACGAGCTGGTCGACACCGGCATCTTCGACGACGACCGGTACTGGGCGGCGACGGTCGACTACGCCAAGGCCACCCCGACGGACCTGTGCGTCGTCGTCACCGTCGCCAACCGGGGCGACCGGGCGGCCACCCTGCACGTGCTGCCCACCCTCTGGTTCCGCAACACCTGGGCGTGGGGGCTGCCCGGCGGTGACCGGGTGCCCCGGCTGGTCGGCGAGGGGTCGCGGCTCGTCGGCGAGCACCGGGTGCTCGGTCAGCTGCTGCTCGAGGGCGACGGCGAGCCCACGCCGCTGCTCTGCGACAACGACACCAACGCCGAGCGGCTCTGGGGGCTGCCCGGCCGCTCCCCGTACCCGAAGGACGGCATCAACGACCACGTGGTCGACGGCGCCCCGACGGTCAACCCGGCCCGGGAGGGCACCAAGGGCGCGCTGCACTACGTGCTGGACGTGCCGGCCGGGGCGCAGCGGCGCATCCGGCTGCGGCTGACCCGTACCGCCCCGCCGCCCGGTGGCACCCCGCCGCCGGCGGCCGACCTGGGCGACGGCTTCGACGCGGTGGTGTGGGCCCGGCGGGCGGAGGCGAACCGGTTCTTCGCCGGGGTCATCCCGGCCGCCGCGACACCGGACGAGGCCCTGATCGCCCGGCAGGCGATCGCCGGGCTGATGTGGGGCAAGCAGTTCTACCACTTCGACGTCAAGCGCTGGCTGGAGGGCGATCCCGGCTCCGCGCCCCCGCCCTCGGGCCGGCGGCACGGCCGCAACAGCGCCTGGTGGCACATGACGAGCTTCGACGTGATCTCCATGCCGGATCCGTGGGAGTACCCATGGTACGCGGCCTGGGACCTGGCCTTCCACTGCGTCAGCATCGCCCGGGTCGACCCCGGCTTCGCCAAGGAGCAACTGCTGCTCCTGCTCCGCGAGTGGTACCTGCACCCCAACGGCCAGATCCCCGCGTACGAGTGGGCGTTCGGCGACGTGAACCCGCCGGTGCACGCGTGGGCGGCGCTGAAGGTCTTCGAGATCGACGGCAGCCGGGACCACGACTTCCTGGCCCGGGTGATGCACAAGCTGCTGCTCAACTTCACCTGGTGGGTCAACCGCAAGGACACCGGCGGCAACAACGTTTTCGAGGGCGGCTTCCTCGGGCTGGACAACGTCGGCCCGTTCGACCGCTCGGCGGCGCTGCCGGTGGCCGGCGTGCTGGAGCAGTCCGACGGCACCGGCTGGATGGCCATGTACGCGCTGAACCTGCTGGACATCGCCGTCGTGCTGGCCGAGCACGACCGCACGTGGGTCGACACCGCCACCAAGTTCTTCGAGCACTTCGCCTACATCGCCGCCGCCGCGTACGAGCAGGGCCTGTGGGACGCCGAGGACGAGTTCTTCTACGACGTGCTGCGCCTCGCCGACGGCTCGAAGGTGCCCCTGCGGGTCCGCTCGGTCGTCGGCCTGCTGCCCCTGGCCGCGACGACCCGGCTCACCGCCCACACCCTGCACCGGCTGCCCGAGCTGCACGCCCGGTTGCGCTGGTTCCTCGCCAACCGCCCCGAGTACGCCGACGTCATCGGCGCCCGGCGGCTCGGCCCCGACGGCCGCCAGCACCGGCTGCTGTCCATGGTCGGCCCGGAGCAGATCGTTCGGCTGCTCGCCCGGATGCTCGACACCGACGAGTTCCTCTCCGAGTACGGCCTGCGCACGCTGTCGCGGGCGCACCTCGACAAGCCGTTCTCGGTGACCCTCGGCGGCCAGGAGTTCAGCGTCGGCTACGAACCGGCCGAGTCGACCAGCGGCCTGTTCGGGGGCAACTCGAACTGGCGCGGCCCGATCTGGATGCCGACCAACTTCCTGCTGATCAGCGCGCTGCGCGACTACGCCGCCTTCTTCGGCGACGACCTCCAGGTGGAGTATCCGACGCGGTCGGGGGTGAAGCGGACCCTCGACGAGATCGCCGACGACCTCTCCGTGCGGCTGATCTCGCTGTTCACCCGCGACGGCTGGGGCCGGCGGCCGATCTACGGCGCCGCCCAGCTCTTCCAGACCCACCCGGACTGGCGGGACCTGATCTGCTTCCCCGAGTACTTCCACGGCGACAACGGCGCCGGACTGGGCGCCTGGCACCAGACCGGCTGGACGGCCCTGGTCGCCGACCTGATCCTCACCCTGCGCCGCTGACGGCCCGTCCCGCTGCCCGCGCCCGTCCCGCCGCGCCCGGCTCGTCCTGGCGCGGTTCCGTCGGCCCGATCCTCGGTGGCCAGCCAGGCGCAGAGTCGTCAATCCGTCGCGAGTTCCTCACGGGTCGTGACGGTCGCTAGCATCGGCGGCGTGTCGCCAGCAGAGGGAGCGGACGCCGCGCCGGCCGAGCGGGAGCGCGTCGTCCTGGCCGCTCGCCAGTTGGCCGAGGCCGAGGGGTGGGCGGCGGTGACCCACCGCCGGCTGGCCGAGCGGATCGGGATCGACATCGAGGTCGTCTACCGCCGGTTCCCGGACCCGGCCGCGTTGATGTCCGCCGTGGCGGTGCTCGGCTTCGCTGATCTGGCCGTTGCGCTCGCCGCCGCCCGGGACACCGCCACCGGGGGCGAACGCGGGGACTGGCCGGCCGTGGTGACGGCCTACCTGGACTTCGCGTACGCCAGTCCCGAGGTCTACGACGCGATGCTCGCCCACACCGCGGACCTCACCCTGGGCCGCGACCCGGGGCCCGGGGCGCCCCGGGCGGCCTTCGCCGAGCTGCGCTCGGCCCTGACGCCACTGGCTGCCGGCCGCGACCCCGACACCCTCGCCGAGGTCGGGTGGGCGCTGCTGCACGGCACGGTCATGCTGACCCGGGGCGGGCGGCTGCGCCCGGACATGCAGGAACAGCGCGAGGAAATGATCATGTCCGGGCTGCTCGCCAACCCGTGACCCCGCGGCCCCCACAACCCGCTTGCCGCTCGGAATCCTGGACAGTTACGGTGCGCACCGCACGGGAACTGTCCAAGATCAGATGGATGCGCCCCGCCAGCTTGGTTCGGAGCCGCATCGCGGGGAGGGGAGGCATGGGAGACACGCCGCGCCGGCGCGACGGGCAGGTGCTCGTCTTCGACGCCGACGACACGCTCTGGGAGAACAACGTCCTGTTCGAGCGGGTGATCGACGACTTCCTGGAGTGGCTGGACCACCCGACCCTCGACCGGGCCGAGACCCGGGCCATCCTGGACGACATCGAGCGGGCCAACGCGGTCGCGCACGGCTACGGCAGCAAGGTGTTCCTCCGCAGCCTGGGGGAGTGCCTGGAGCGGCTGCGGCGGCGGCCCGCGACCGAGGCGGAGCGGCGCGAGATCGAGGAGCTCGCGGCGGCCCTGGTCGCGCACCGGGTGGAGCTGATGCCGGGGGTGGCCGAGGCGCTGGACGCCCTGGCCGTCCGGCACGAGTTGCTGCTGCTGACCAAGGGCGAACGCGAGGAGCAGCAGCGCAAGCTCGACGCCTCCGGCCTGCTGCACCACTTCCGGGCCGCGCACATCGTGCGGGAGAAGGACGTCGACACCTACCGGTGGCTGGTCCGGGAGCACGGCGTCGACCCCGCCGTCACCTGGATGATCGGCAACTCCCCGAAGTCCGACATCCGGCCCGCCCGCGCCGCCGGGCTGAACGCCGTGTTCATCCCCAACGACAACACCTGGGTGCTGGAGCACGACGAGCTGGACCCGGCCGACCCGGGCGTGCTGCGGCTGTCCGCGTTTCCCGAACTGCTGCGCCATTTCTGAGCCGCACCCGGGCGCGGGGAGCGGCGGCGACGCCCCGGGACACACTTGTCGCCTCGACGGGAAACAGCGTTTGCCCGGAGGGCCGCGTTACGTCGACATGCCGCATTTTCACCTTGGCATCAATCACGCTGGTTCGGCCCCGGTTCGTCCTTGTCCGTGCCCCGGCGGCACGCCTAGCCTGATTCGGCGCTCACGGCTCTTCGGGGTGAGTCGGGGGCGTGCCGAAGTCCGGTAGGTGGGCACCATGGAGCTGAGTGCAGGCGGCAGGCTCGCCGCGTTGAGCCCGGCGTGGGCGGCGTGCCACGCCCACGCGCTCATCCGGTGCGTCCGCTACCACGCCGGACGGCTGGGGACAGGACCGGGGAGTTGCGGCCCCGGTCCTGACACCCCGCGAGCGGCGGCTCCGGCCGCCACCCGGCGAGGGACGACGAATCCCGCGGGACGACGAATCCCGAGCGGCGCCGAGCCCCTGGCGGCTTCGACTCAGGAAACCTCGCCGCGCACGATCGCCACGGCCACCCGGCAGAACTCGTCCATGTCCGGGTTGAATCCGGCGGCGATGTCGGGGTGCAGCCCCGAGCGCGTCTCGTCGAGCAGCCGCTGGCAGACCTGCTCCACCGGCTCGCCGGAGTAGCTGGCGCTGATCCGCTCCGTCGCGGCCTGCAGCGCCGAGGTCAGCTGGTCCTCCAGCGGGCCCTGCAGCTTCTGCTGCACGGGATCGAGCCCGCGAGGGTCCAGCGTGACATGTGGCTCCGACATCGGCGCTCCCTTCGTCGGCGTCCGCGGTACCCCACCGCGGCCGTCGGTCAAACCACGTGCGGTACGGCGGCGACCCGAACCTGGTACGAGAAGTCCTCCGCCGGCTTCTGCGCGTACGACAGTCGCCGGATCTGCCGGTCGTCGTCGTAGAGGGCGACGTCCACCAGGACGCCGAGGTGCGCCAGGCCGATGCTGGCCACCCGCTTCTTGTCCTGGAGCACGGCGCACACCCCGCCGAGCAGGGTGCTGGCGTCGGAGGTGCAGTGCCCCGGCGGGCAGCGCAGCACGAGGTCCACCTCGATCGGCCCGGACAGCGGGGTCCAGCCGGTGCGCTGGGCCGCGGCGCAGGCCGCCTGGAGCAGGGCGCGGACCCTCGTCGCCTGCCGGTGCCCGGCGGCGAAGACGGACAGCGCCTCGGTCCTGACCGGTGGCAGGCCGCTCACCTCGAACGTCAGGGCGAGAGCGCGGGTGTCCTGCACGACGGCACCTCCTCGTTGGGACCGATCCTGCCCAACGAGGCCCAACGGCGAAGCGCGATTCCCCCGAGAACCCACCGAAGGGGGCAGACCACCCCCCCTGCTCCCGCCCCTTCGGCGATCATGAGGTTGGCCGCGACGAGACGGACGGGACGCACCGCCAACCTCATGATCGACGACGCGAGAATGCTCTTGTTACCGTGTGGTCGTGGCGGACAGGGGGGCTGGCTGGGGGATGAAAGTCCTGCTCTGGGCCGGGCTTCCCTTCCTCGCCCTCCTCGGGCTGGCCCTCGCCGTACCCGACGTCGCCGCGGCCTGGCGGGCGAAGTCCGGTGGCGGCACGGCGGGCACATTCACCGCACTGCACGAGAAGTGCAGCCGCAACTGCGTCTGGCACGGCGACTTCGTCCCGGACGGGGGCGGGACGCCGCGTGACGACGTCATCGTCTACGACGGGCCGGACAGGTTGACCTCCGGCGCCACCGTGGCGGCCCGCGACACCGGCGCACGCAGGGGTGTCTTCGCCGCCCGGGGCGGCGACACCTGGCTGATCTTCTCCGGGCTCGCGGTGGCCGGCGCGCTCGCCGCGATCGGCTGGCTGGTGATGCTGGTACGCGCGATGACCAACCGCCGCCGCCGGGTCGGGTGATGACGGGGCCAGCCAATCGCGCCGGGCCGGGCGGGCGAGAAGCCCCGGAGAAGGGCCAGAGAGGTGGCGGCCGCGGGTCAGTGGCGGGCGCGCTTGACCTCGTGGAAGGCGGGCATCCGGATCAGGGGTAGCAGCGAGTCCCAGATCGTCAGGGCGTCGTCGGTGCCGGGGACCTCGGTCAGGATCGGGCCGTGGATGCCCCGCTCGGCTCCCGGGAGCATGAGCACCGGCGCGCCGATGTCCGGGCCGGCCGAGGCGTACGCCAGGGCGTGCGACTCGCGTACCGCCTCGTCCCAGCGGTCGTCGTCGAGCGCCGGCGCGGCGGCTCGCAGGCCCGCCGCCTCGACGGCCGCGTCCACGATCTTCGCCGACAGCGGGTTGCCCGCGTCGTGGCTACGGGCGCCGATCTCGGCGTAGAACCGGGCGGCGTCGTCGTGGCGGCCCTCGGCGCGCAGCGCCTCCACCAACCGCAGCGCGCGGCTGGAGGCGGTCATCGCGTCGGCGTGCTCCGGCGGCACCCGCCCCGAGTTCAGGATGGCCAGGCTGAACGCCCGCCACTCGATGTGCAGGCCCCGGGCGTCGGCGACCGAGACCAGCCAGCGGGAGGTGCGCCAGGTCCACGGGCAGGCGGGATCGAGGAAGAAGGTGGCGTCCATCGGCCGAGCCTACGGGCGACCGGGCCGGTCCGCACGGCGGTGATCCACGCCACACCCGGCGATGTCGGCGCCGTCCCACCAGCGTCAGGTTTCGCAACTTCGCAGGTCGGGCAGTGTTGGGCCACGAAACGTCCGGGACGACGGAACCGCTGGTCAGACGGCCCGAACGGCTCGCCGCGCGCCGGGGCGCGGAGCCTCACCCCGGCCTTTGGCCGACACGAGGGGAGGGGTGATGAGCGACCCTGACAAGGCCCGACGCCGACGGCCGCCACGCGTGCGCGTGGCGGCTGCCGCCGCGGCGTTGACGCTGGTGGCGCCGATGGCGGCCGCCTGCGGTTCCGACGGGGACGGCGGTACGCCCACGATCAACCTGTACTACCCGCCGGAGCAGAACCTGCAGAAGGTCGTCGACGACTGCAACGCGCAGGCCCAGGGGCGCTACAAGATCGTCTACCGGGTGCTGCCCCGGCAGGCCGACGACCAGCGGGTGCAGATGGTCCGCCGGCTGGCCGCGCAAGACAGCGGGATGGACGTCCTCGGCCTCGACGTCACCTGGACCCAGGAGTTCGCCAGCGCCGACTGGATCAGGGAGTGGACCGGGCAGGACCGGACGGAGGTCGAGCGGGGCACCCTCGCCGGCCCGCTGGAGACCGCCCGCTACGAGGACAAGCTCTACGGCGCGCCGAAGAACACCAACGTCCAGCTGCTCTGGTACCGCAAGGACCTGGTGCCGCAGCCGCCGAAGACGTGGGACCAGATGATCTCCACCGCCCAGGAGCTGAAGCAACAGGGCAAGCCGTACCAGGTGCTCACCATGGGCGCCCAGTACGAGGGCCTCGTCGTCCTCTACAACACCCTCGCCGAGAGCGCCGGCGGCAAGATCCTCAGCGACGACGGCAAGCAGGCCGTCATGGACGCGGGCACCGTCCGGGCGCTGGAGCAGCTCCAGCGCTTCGCCACGTCGGGCGTGACGTCGCCGTCGTTCAGCAACGCCACCGAGGACCCGGTCCGGCTCGAGTTCCAGTCCGGCGACGGCGCGTTCCAGGTCAACTGGCCGTTCGTCTACCCGGCCATGCAGGAGGCGAACCCAGAGCTGGCCAAGCAGGTCGGCTGGGCCCGGATCCCGGGCGTCGACGAGAACACGCCGAGCAAGGTCACCATCGGCGGGATCAACATGGCGGTCAGCGCCTACTCGAAGCACCCCGAGGAGTCCTTCGAGGTGGCCCGCTGCATCCGCAACGAGAAGAACCAGAAGTTCTCCGCCGTCAACGACGGCGTGCCGCCGACCATCGAGAAGGTCTACGACGACCCGGAGATGGCCGAGGCGTACCCGATGCGGGACACCATCCTCGAAGAGCTCAAGGAGCCGGCGGTCCGGCCGCTGACCCCGGCGTACCAGAGCATCTCCACCGTCATGTCGGCGATCCTGTCGCCGCCGTCGGCGATCCGGCCCGAGCAGACCGCCGACGAGCTGCGCGACGCCATCGCCGACGCCCTCGAATCGAAGGGGGTCCTGCCGTGATCGAGCGCACCCGGCGACTCGACGCCGACCCGGAGGTGGCGGCATGAGCGTCAACGCCACGCCGGCGGGCGCCGACGTGGCCGCGGACGAGACGGCCGCCCGGCCCGGCCGGGACGCCAAGGTGCCGGCCCAGCGCGCCGGCCGGGGCCGCAAGACCCCGCTGAGCGAGAACAAGAAGGCCGAGCGCCGGCTGGGCTGGCTGCTCTGCGCGCCCGCCGCGCTGGTCATGGTGCTGGTGACCGCGTACCCGATCATCTACTCGGTCTGGCTGTCGCTCCAGCGCTACGACCTGCGCTTCCCCGCCGAGCGCGAGTTCGTCGGGCTGGAGAACTACGCCACCGTGCTGACCAACGAGTTCTGGTGGACGGCGTTCGGGGTCACCGCGCTGATCACGGTGGTCACCGTCGCCGTCGAGCTGGTGCTCGGCATGGGACTGGCGCTGATCATGCACCGGACGCTGGTCGGCCGGGGCATCGTGCGGACCGCCGCGCTGATCCCGTACGGCATCGTCACGGTCGTGGCAGCCTTCTCCTGGCGGTACGCGTGGACGCCCGGCACCGGCTACCTGGCCAACCTGTTCAGTGACGGCGCGCCGCTGACCGAGCGGGCCAGCTCACTGGCGATCATCATGCTGGCCGAGATCTGGAAGACCACGCCGTTCATGGCGCTGCTGCTCATGGCCGGCCTCGCCCTGGTGCCGGAGGACCTGCTCAAGGCGGCCTCCACCGACGGCGCCACCTCCTGGCAGCGGTTCACGAAGGTGATGCTGCCGGTGATGAAGCCGGCGATCCTGGTCGCGCTGCTGTTCCGCACCCTGGACGCGTTCCGGGTGTTCGACAACATCTTCGTGCTGACCGCGGGCGGCAACGAGACCTCGTCGGTGTCGATGCTGGCCTACAACAACCTGATCCGGGGCCTGAACCTCGGCATCGGGTCGACGATGTCGGTGCTGATCTTCCTCACCGTGGCGATCATCGCCTTCGTCTTCGTGAAGCTGTTCGGTACCGCTGCCCCCGGCAGCGACGACGGGGAGAGGCGTTGAGATGGCTGACACCACCACCCGGGCCAAGCTGCGCTGGGGCCTGCTGGACGCCATCGTGGTCGTCTTCGCGCTGGTGCCGGTGCTCTGGATCATGTCGCTGTCGTTCAAGACGCCGGCGACCCTGACCGACGGGAAGTTCATCCCGCAGGAGTGGACGCTGGACAACTACCGGACGATCTTCCAGACCGACCAGTTCGTCCGGGCCCTGGTCAACTCGATCGGCATCGCGCTGATCGCCACCGTGATCGCCGTGGTGCTCGGCGCCATGGCCGCGTACGCGATCTCCCGGCTGGACTTCCCCGGCAAGCGGCTGCTGGTCGGGGTCTCCCTGCTGATCGCGATGTTCCCGCAGGTGTCCCTGGTGTCGCCGCTGTTCGAGATCGAGCGGCAGCTCGGCCTCTTCGACACCTGGCCCGGCCTGATCCTGCCGTACATCACCTTCGCGCTGCCGCTGGCGATCTACACGCTGTCGGCGTTCTTCAAGCAGATCCCGTGGGACCTGGAGAAGGCGGCGAAGATGGACGGCGCGACGCAGGCGCAGGCGTTCCGGCGGGTCATCGCCCCGCTCGCCGCGCCGGGGCTGTTCACCACGGCGATCCTGGTCTTCATCTTCTGCTGGAACGACTTCCTCTTCGCCATCACGCTGACCTCCACCGAGCGGGCGCGCACGGTGCCGGTGGCGCTGTCGTTCTTCACCGGCGAGTCGCAGTTCGAGGACCCCACCGGGGCGATCTGCGCCGCCGCCGTGGTGATCACCGTTCCGATCATCCTGTTCGTCCTCTTCTTCCAGCGCCGCATCGTCTCCGGCCTGACCTCCGGCGCAGTCAAGGGATAGGTGGTACTCATGGCTGACATCGTGCTCGACAAGGTGAGCAAGAAGTTCCCGGACGGGACCGTCGCGGTGGCCGACGTCGACCTGGAGATCGCCGACGGCGAGTTCGTCATCCTGGTCGGCCCGTCCGGCTGCGGGAAGTCCACCACCCTCAACATGATCGCGGGCCTGGAGGACATCAGCTCCGGCGAGCTGCGCATCGGCGGTCAGCGGGTCAACGACAAGGCCCCCCGCGACCGCGACATCGCGATGGTGTTCCAGTCCTACGCCCTCTACCCGAACATGACCGTCCGGGAGAACATGGCGTTCCCGCTGCGGCTGGCGAAGCTGGACAAGGAGACGATCAACCAGAAGGTCGAGGAGGCGGCCAAGGTCCTGGAGCTGTCCGCCCTGCTGGACCGCAAGCCGGCCAACCTCTCCGGCGGCCAGCGTCAGCGGGTCGCGATGGGCCGCGCGATCGTCCGGCAGCCCAAGGCGTTCCTGATGGACGAGCCGCTGTCCAACCTGGACGCCAAGCTGCGGGTGCAGATGCGCACCGTCGTGTCGCGCCTGCAGAAGAAGCTGGGCACCACCACCGTCTACGTGACCCACGACCAGACCGAGGCGATGACCCTCGGCGACCGCGTGGTGATCATGCGAGGCGGCGCGGTGCAGCAGGTCGGCCCGCCGCAGGAGCTGTACGACCACCCGCGCAACCTCTTCGTCGCCGGCTTCATCGGCTCGCCGTCGATGAACTTCCTGCACGCCGCCGTCGAGGACGGCAGGCTGCGCACGGCGCTGGGCGACGTGCCGATCGGCGAGCGGATCCGCCGCGAGCTGGAGAGTGCGGACGCCCCGCGCGAGCTGATCCTCGGCATCCGGCCGGAGCACTTCGAGGACGCCGCGCTGGTCGACGACGACACCCGCCGCCGGGGCACGGAGTTCGAGGCGCCGGTGGACATCGTCGAGTCCATGGGCTCCGACAAGTACGTCTACTTCAGCGTCGAGGGGGAGCGGGCCAGCGCCGCCGAACTGGAGGAACTGGCGGCCGACGCGGGCGCCGACTTCAGCGGCGGGGGGACCAGCCTGGTGACCCGGCTGTCGGCCGAGTCCCCGGTCGAGGAGGGGCAGACCCGGCGGGTCTGGTTCAACCTGGAGAAGATCCACCTGTTCGACCCGTCCAACGGGCGCAACCTGACGCTGCACGAGGGACGGGCGGCCGGCGCGCTCGCCGACTGACGTACGCCGCGACGGGCGGGTGGGTCGAACCGACCCACCCGCCCGCTGTCGTGTCAGCGGTCAGCGGCGTCGCCGGCTGCGCTCCGGGATGTCCGCGTCCACCCGCTCCCGGCGGATCTGGTCGTCGATGGGCTGCTCCTCGACGACCTCCTCCTTGGCCAGGTGGACCCGCTCGACGGGCACCGTCTCCTTGCCGACCACCGGCCGCTCGGCCCGCAGGGTCATCTCCTGCTCGGCCTCGCCGATGTCGGCGCGCATGCCACGCGCGTCGCGGGCGGTGATGGGCTCCCGCTCCACGCGCACCTCGTCGTGCTCGACGGGCACGGTGGTGTGCACGTCCTCGGTGACCACGTACTTGCGCAGTCGCGCGGCACCGGCGGGCTGGCTCTCCGTGCCGACCCGCAGCCGCTCCTCGGAGCGGATCAGGTCCTCGCCCGCTGCCGGCGCCCGTCCGCGACCGGCGGCCGGCGGGGGCTGCGGAGCCCGCGGGGCCTGCGGCGTCAGGCGGTAGTGGGCGTAGAGCTGCTCGATCTGCTCCGTGTCCAGCGGCTGGTCGGTGCCGGCGTCCACGGCCGGGGCGTCCTTCACGGTGGACTTGTCGTAGTCGACCGCGAGACCGCTGTCGGTGATCCGGGCCTTCTCCAGCGGAGCCATCGACTCCTTGTGGCCCATCAGGCCGGTCTTCACACTGACCCAGGTCGGCTCACCGGCGGCGTCGGCCCAGATCTGGCCCACGCTCCCGATCTTCGACCCCGAGCGGTCCTTGACGTCCTGCCCGTACAGCGAGTTGGCCTGCTGTTCGTTGAGCCTCATGGTCGTCATTCCTCCCTCTCGGTTCACGGCCCGGATACCCGGCCGGCCGGCCCGGATTCGTCGACGGCACGGCGAATAGGAGCAGCGCCGGCAGCCGCAGGTCACGCAGGGACCGGTGGGGCCGCTGTGACGGATGTGGCAGGGCATGATCCGCCGGGTCACGGCGGTTCCGGCCCGTACCGACATCGACGTGCCCCCCACGTAATGGCGGCCTGTGGCACGATGGCGGCCGATGTGAGCGGTGACGTCGAGTGTGGCGGTACCGCGCCTTTCCTGCCGCCGAGTCGGGTGGCAGGGACAACGGGGAACGGGGTGCAATGTCAGTGAACGTTCGGTCGTGGAAGGCGGCTCTCGCCGGTGGTGGAGCGGTGCTCCTTGCCAGCGCGGCGGCGGTCGTCGCGGGACAGCTTCCATCGGCGGCGGAGGACACGCCGCCTGGTATCGAAGAGGACTACAGCTACCCGGCTGCCGAGAAGGTGTTGGCGGAAAAGGGTATCAAGCTCATCAAGGGTGACGGCCACCTGACGCTCACCGATTGTGGGCCGACGCCGAACACTCCGCCCAACGACCTGATTCTCGTCCAGAGCAGTGACCTCACCCTGCCGGCCGGCCGGAACTTCTGCTTCCGTCCGAAGGGGACCTCGGGCTATCTGACCATGGAGATCCCGAAGGTCTACTTCGTCCGGGGGGACAACACCAACACGGTGTCCGCCAAGCTCGAGGTCAAGGACGACCCGACGGTGGTCGAGGTCGAGCAGGTCGACCCGGGCGAGTGGCAGCCGGTCGGCGAGGGACAGTCGCGCGGCGAGGCCACCGTCCTCGAGTTGCGGTTCCCCTTCACCTCCTGATCTGTCACCCGAGTCACCGGTGCACGGACGTGCACCGGTAACTCTCGTGTCCGCATGATGAGCGCCGCCGACCGCGGCGTTATTCGTCGTGCCCACCTGTGGGAGTTCCGGCTTTGTTTTCGGGGCAGTTCGATTCTGTGTGGTCGAACTGAGCCGTCCTTACCAGGGAAGGCTTGCATGATTCACCGACGAAAGGCGCGGGCGACCGCGTCGTGGTTCAGACGCGCGACGGTGACCGGGCTGGTTGTGGCCCTTACCGCGGGCCTGGCCGGCGTACCGGCCAGAGCCGACGAGGCGCTCGATGTTCTCGACAACCGTTATGCGGCTGTCCTGCTGATGAAGACGGGGGGTGCGAACGTCGCCCGGGCGGCGGAGGACGCCCTCGTCGGCTCCGACCAAGCTGTCACGACCTTCCTCGAGACGGGCTACTTCGATGCCCGGCAACAGGACGACCTGGTCAGGGTGGAGGAGTACGCCGGCCTCGGCGGTACCACCATGAAGCAGGCCGCCGAGAACGCCCTCAACGGATCCGTCGCGGATCGGCGTGCCTTCCTCAACGGCGGTTGGGAAGCGGCGTTCGCCGTCGACGAGCGGATCCGCCTCGCCCAGGTCATCGACGCCGGGGGCAACGAGGTGAAGCGCGCGGGCCAGGCGGCCCTGGCCAGCGGCGACGACGCCGTCACCGAGTTCCTCTCCACCGGCCAGTACGCGGCCCGCGAGATCGACGACCGGATCCGGGTCGGGCAGATCCTCTTCGGCGGTGGTCCCTACGTGAAGGCCGCCGCCCAGGCGGCGCTGAACGGCACCGCCGACGATCTCCGCGAGTTCCTGCTCCACGGCCAGCACGTGGCGCGGGCGCGGGACCAGGAGATGCTGACCGTCACGCAGCTGGCCGACCTGTCCCGGGAGGCCGGACAGCTCGCGGCGCAGGAGACCCTGCACGCCGAGCAGGCGGCGGACCGTGCCGTCGAGTCGGCCCGTCGTGCCAAGGAAGCGGCGCAGCGGGCCGCCGCCGAGACCATCGCGGCGAAGGACTCGGCCAAGGACGCCGCCGCTGCCGCTGCCCGGGCCGCGGCAGCGGCCGGACGGGCCGCGGACGCTGCCAAGCGCGCCATCGGCGCGGCCAATGCCGCGAGTTCCGCGGCCCGGGTAGCCTCGGCCTCCGCGGCGCGCGCCGCGCAGGCCGCCGCCCTGGCCGGGTCTGCGGCCTCGAAGGCGTACACGGCCGCGTCGAACGCCGCGTCCGACGCGACCAAGGCTCAGCAGGCCCGCGATGCCGCGAAGGTGGCCAGGGACGCCGCGAAGCAGGCTCGCCGGGCCGCCGACGCGTCCGCGGCGTCACAGCGTGCCTCAGCGGCGGCGGACAAGGCCGGAGTCGCGGCGGCGAGCGCCGCGGCCAACTCGATCGCGGCGGCGAACGCCGCTGATGAGGCGGCGGCGCAGTCCAATGTGTCGGCGGCCGAAGCGGCCAAGGCCCGGGAGGCTGCCGCACGGGCACGGGCAAAGGCGGAGGAGTCACAGCGGGCAGCCAACGCGGCCGCCGCCGAGGCTCGCCGGGCGGCGGTTGCGGCGGGGCAGGCGACGACCGCGGCGAGAGCCTCGGCGACCCATGCCGACAACGCGGCCGCTGCCGCGGAGGAGGCGGCCGCGCACGCCGGAGACGCCGCGTACGCGGCGCAGAAGGCGTCCCAACACGCCACGAACGCCCTCGCTGCGGCGGACGCCGCAGCAACCGCGGCTGAGCAGGCCCGTGAGGTGGAGGCGGACGCCCGCGCGGCGGACGCCGAGAGACTGAAGGCCATCATCGCCGAGGGTGTCATGGCCGCTGAGGTGGAACGCAAGGAGGAGGAGGCGCGGTTAGCCCAGGCTGCGTGGGACGAGGCCCAGGAGAAGCAGCGGGACGAGGAGACGCGTCGGCTGCTCGCCGAAGCGACCGCACCAGGGGCTCCGGCCGACGTGGTGCTCACCAACGGGCGCCGGGTCGCCGCGCGTTTGACGCAGACGGGCGGGGTGTGGACCCGGACGGCGGCCGAGAAGGCGCTGACCGGCTCCGAGCTCGACATCCGGGCCTTCCTGCAGCACGAACTGCCGCTGGCAGCGGCCCAGGACGACCGGGCCGTGCTGACCCATCTGGCAGACACCGCCCCCAAGCCGGCGTTCAAGGCCGCAGCAGAGGCCGCGCTCTCCGGCACGGACGCGGAGGTACGGGAATTCCTCCGCACGCACAGCTACCCGGGTAAGGCTGACGACGACCGCATCCTGATCGGCCAACTCATCACTGCGGGCGGGCCGACCATGAGGACGGCGGGACAGGCTGCGCTCAACGGCACCGACCAGGACCGGCACGAATTCCTCAGGGTCGGGCGGTACGCGGCGGCGGAGGCGGACGACCGGATCAAGGTCGGGCAGATCATGACCGACGGTGGACCGGAGGTGAAGGCGGCGGCGACGATCGCCCTGGCCGGCCCGCGGACGGCGCTGCGGCACTTCCTGGACGCGGGTCAGTACAAGGCACGGCAGCGTGACGGCGAGACCACCGCCCACGTGGCGAAGGTGCGTGCCTTGGTGGCGGACGCGGCGCGTGTTGCGGCGCTGGCCCGGGTCGACGCAGCCCGGGCGGCGGAGGCTGCCGCGCGGGCCCGTGCGGCAGCGGCGGAAGCAGAGGAGTACGCCCGCCAGGCGGAGGTTTCGTCCCAGGCCGCGCAGCAGTTCGCGTCGCAGGCACGGCAGTCCGCGCAGGACGCTCAACAGTCGGCGGCGGAAGCCGCAGCATCCGCCCAGACGGCGAAGGACGCTGCCGCCCGAGCCCGCTCCTCGGCCAGGGCCGCCGAGACCTCCGCGGCCCAGGCGACGACGTCGGCCTCCCGGGCGGCGAACTACGCGGTGGACGCGCAACGCTCGGCCGAGCGGGCCCGCGCCTCGGCGGAGGAGGCCGGCAAGAGCGCGGCGGAGGCCCGGCAGTTCGCCACGGAGGCGCTGCAGGCCGCCATCGACCTGCAGCGTCGGGAGGCCGAGGCCCGCCGACAGGCCGGCCAGCCGGACACCGGTAGCGCGGAGTGCGATATTCGCCTGCACCTGCACGGCATCTGCAAGAATCCGCTCCTCGGCGCGATCGAGCGGGGCGACAACTGGTGCACCATCCAGTGGGGACACGGGCCGCTCTGTGACGGGGTGGTCAAGTACTACGACGAGAAGAACGCGGCGGAAGGGAAGATCGTCGGCCAGCTCCTGCTGACCATCTGCGGGTTCATTCCCGTGGTGGGGGAGCCGTGCGACGCGGTCGACGCGCTGATCGCCTATCTGGAAGGGGATACCGAGGGAGCGTTGACCTCACTTGCCGCGATGGTTCCCATCGTCGGCTGGATCGGGGGTGGCAAACGCGGCGTCGACCTGCTGCGCGAGCTGTACAAGTTTGGCAGCAAGTCGTGCAAGAAGGCCAGCAGCTTCCTCCCCGGCACCCCGGTGGTCCTGGCCGACGGCACGACGCGGCCGATCGAGCAGTTGCGGATCGGTGACGAGGTGCTCGCCACGGACCCGGTCAACGACGTGACGGTCGGACGCCCGGTCGTCCGGACCATCAACAGCGAGGGTGAGAAGAAGCTCGTCAAGGTCAGCGTGGACACCGATGGCTCTGCTGGTGAGGCGACCGCCACGGTGACGGCGACCGAAAACCACCCGTTCTGGGTGCCGGAGCTCGCCAGGTGGCTACCCGCCGGTGAGTTGCGAGCGGGACAGTGGCTGCGTACGTCGTCGGGAACGAAGGTCCAGGTGGCAGCGGTCGCCCGGCAGACGGCGGTGACCCGGGTCCACAATCTCACCGTCGCCGACCTGCACACCTACTACATCGCCGTACCGGGCGCGTCGGCGCTGGTCCACAACACCAGCGCCTGCAAGGTGACCGACACCCAGTACATGAAAGACGACGAAATCGCCCAGGCCCATGAGATCGGCGACCACGTCGGCGGCAAGGAGTTCGTCGGCCAGCCAAACGACAGCTTCGAGGGGATCGATGGCTGGCTCGACGGTGTTCCCACGAGCCTGAAGGGGACTACTTCCATCAAACCCCTGGCCGTACTACATCACCTCTCCAGGGCTGAGGACCAACTGAGGAAGGCGAACTACCCGAACTCGATCGTCTATATCCAGGCCAGGAACGTGCCGGACGCGCGCATGCGAAGCTTCATCGAAGGTGGACCGGGAATCAAAGCGATCACCCAGCAAGGCTGGGTGAAGCATCTCTACATCAGAACGGACACGGGCTGGATCCACTGTCACGCCGGAGCCTGCAGCTAGCATCGGGCAATGGCGATCGAGTGGCACAGCAGGGTGAACCGTACCTTCACCCTTCGTGACGCGCTCGACCTGACGGGCGTCCGGCTGGCCGGTCTACTGGGCTGGCCGGACGCCCGCGGGCGGGTGGAGGCGCGTGAGGCCACCCTCAGCCGGCGTCGTGGTGGCCCGAGCGGCCCGGTGGAAGAGTCCGTGCTCGGGCTGCGGATCGATCCCGACCGCGCGGAACCGCCGCAGCCGGATGTCTATTTCGAGGTCCCCGATTGGGATGCTGCAGTCCTGGTCAGCATCAGCCAGTTCCAGCCGGAGACGGAGGATCCGGAGGATCCGGAGACGGGCTTGTTCGCCTGGGTGACCGCCAAGCGGACACCGGCATCGAAGGTAGTGGGCATCGCCGCGATCATCGCCCTGGCAGAGTGCGCTGGCGGGAAGGTCGTCGACGAGTACGGCTACCTGTCCGACGCCCGATTGAACAAGCCCGCCGAGCTGTACGAGCGGCTGCGCGTGCCGGCCCCGCAGGATTCCCTCGACGACGCCGTCGAGGCGGTGCTGGCCGGGACAGGACTACGGTCCACTCGCCCGAACTGATCGGGGCGACGCCACCCGCTGCGGCTGACCGGGGTGGGGCCCGAGCGTCACGACGAGCCCTTGCGCCGCCGGCCCGGTCGAGCCCGTCGAGCAACCGTCCGGGCACCAGCCCGGGCGGTTGCGTCGTACCGAGGTCAACCGGGCCAGTCGATCCGGAGCGGCAGGCCCAGGAAGTCGGCGTAGCGGCCCAGCGCGTCCGCCACGCGGGCCCGGGTCGGCTCGTCGAGGGGCACCAGCGGGAACACCGAGACCGTCACCCGGGTCCTGCCGACCGTGCGCTTCCACGTGCCCACGACCCGCCCGTCGTGGACGACCGTGGGCTGGAAGACGCCGTTGCGCCCCGGCACGATCGCGTCGGCGTTGGCGGGATCCAGCATCAGCGAGCGGTCCTTGAAGCCCAGCAGGTACTCGTCGAAGCCGGGCAGCACCAGCAGGTCGTCGACCGACGCGCGGGGCGCGTCGAGCAGGGCCGCGTCGACGAGCGCCTCCTGCCCGTCCACCCGCACCGTCGTGAGGGCGTCGCCGGCCGCCGCGAAGCCCCGGCGCGCGTCGGTGAGCGTCAGCCCCGTCCAGCCGGCGAACTCCCGGTCGGTGACGGGCCCGTGCCCCCGCACGTAACGGCGGGCGAGGATCGCGAGGGCCTCGTCCCGCTCCGGCCGGCGCGCGTCGGGCGCCCACTCGTCGAGCAGGGCGAAGGTCTGCTCGGTGCCGACGTTGGGCGCGAGGCAGGTGACGCCGCGGACGCTGGCGTACCAGAGCAGGTGGTAGCCGCGCTGCTCGCCGGTGTCGATGCCGGCCGCCTCCAGCGCGGCCAGGCACCGGGCCCGGGTGAGCCGGCCGCCGCCGGCCAGCGCGGCGCCGAGCACGTCGAGCGCGCGGTCGGTGTCGGTCTCGGTCAGCCCGAGCTGCGCGCGGCGGGTGGCGGCGCCGGCCAGCGAGCGTACGCCGGTCAGCTCCAGCATCCAGCGGGCGTCGCGGGGCGGCACGAGGTGCACGGTGCCCCGCATCGGCCAGGTGCGCAGCGCCTCCCGGCGCTCCAGCGCGGCGTGCACGTCGGCGTGGCCGAGCGCGGGCAGCCGCACCCCGAGCGACCACATGCCGCTGGCCAGGTCCTGCGCCTGCATGGCCCCGAACCACTCCGCCACGCCCGCCACCCCCGCGGGGCGCACCGTGGGGTGCGGGCGCAGCAGCAGGCCGGTCATCCGCAGCGCGAGCGCCTCGCGCCCGGTCAGCTCCGCTGGCATCAGGCTCCTCCGCTCGGGTGGGGCACCAGCCTAGGGCGCACCTCCGACATCCGACGCATGACCGCCGTCGCAGTGGGAAAGCGGCCGGCCAGCAGGCGCGCCGTCCGCGCGCCCGGAGGGAGCGACATGACCGCGTCCAGTGAGCCGGCCCGGGGCGCCGGCGTACCGACCCGTGCCGGCCGGGGCGGCCCGGCCGCCAAGACCAGCGCCGCCGCCGCCTTCGCCCTGGTCTTCGGGGTGGCCGCGCTGATCAGCGTGTTGACCGTGATCCTGTCCTGGATCGGCCTGCTGCTCGGCATCATCGGCGTGATCCTGGGCATCGTCGGGCTCAAGATGGCCGGTCGACCCGGGGTGACCGGCCGGGGCGTGGCGATCGGCGGCCTGGTGCTCAGCGCCCTGGCGGTGCTGATCGGGCTGGCCTTCGCCGCCGGGGTCACCACCTTCCTCAACAACGAGGGCGGCGTGGACCGGATCCAGCAGGAGGTCGACGACCTGCGCGACCGCCTCGACAACTGACCCGGCACCCCTGCCGCGGCAGGCCGGGCGCGCGGTGCGAGCACGTGCGCCCGGCTAGGGTGGTCCCGTGCTCCGAGAGGTCTGCGGGATCCGGTACGTCACCGCGCTGCGTGAGGGCGGCTCGCTGCCCGGCGTGGTGGAGGCCGACGACCTCGGCACGTACGTGGCGAAGTTCCGGGGCGCCGGGCAGGGGCCCAAGGCGCTGGTCGCCGAGGTGGTCTGCGGCGAACTGGCCCGTCGGCTGGGGCTGGCGGTGCCGCCGCTGGTGGTGCTCGACATCGACCCGGTGATCGGGCGCGCGGAGCCCGACCAGGAGGTGCAGGAGCTGCTGCGCAACAGTGGCGGCGCCAACCTGGGCATGGACTTCCTGCCCGGGGCGCTCGGCTACGACCCGGTGGCGCACCCCGTCGAGCCGGCGCTCGCCTCCCGGGTGCTCTGGTTCGACGCGTACGTGGAGAACGTCGACCGCAGCTGGCGCAACCCGAACCTGCTCGTCTGGCACCGCGAACTCTGGCTGATCGACCACGGCGCCTGCCTGTACTTCCACCACAACTGGCCGCGCGCCGAGGCGGCGGTGCACCGGCCGTACCGGGCCGACGACCACGTGCTGGCGTCCTACGCGACCCGGGTGGCCGAGGCGGATGCCGAGTTGGCCCCGCGGGTGACCCGGGAGCTGCTGGCCGAGGTGCTGGCGCTGGTGCCCGACGGCTGGCTGGCCGGCGCCGACTTCGACTCCGCCGACGCGGCCCGCGCGGCGTACGTGGACCATCTGGCCCGCCGGGTCGCGCGCCGGGACGACTGGCTGCCGCAGGGGAGCGCGGCGTGAGGGAACCCTTCGAGTACGCCGTCGTGCGGCTGGTGCCCCGGGTGGAACGCGGCGAGCAGGTCAACGTCGGCGTGCTGCTCTACTGCCAGCGGCGGGACTTCCTCGGTGTGCGTACCCATCTGGACGCCGGCCGGGTGCGGGCGCTGGCCCCGCAGGTCGACCTCGCCGCGGTGGCGGCCGTGCTGGACTCCTGGGACCGGACCTGCGCCGGCGACGGCCCGTCGGGCGGGATGCGACTGGGGGAGCGGTTCCGCTGGTTGGCCGCCCCGCGCAGCACGATGATCCAGACCGGCCCGGTGCACACCGGGCTGACCGCCGATCCGCCGGCCGAACTGGAGCGGCTGATGGACGCGCTGGTGCGCTGACCCGGTTTTCCTGATCGCGCTTCGCCGGCGACGTTGCCGGCGCAGCGCGATCCCCCGTTCAGGGTGGCCGGTGCCGGGCGGTTGCCGGTCCGCCGGCGCCGTGGGACCAGCATCCCCGACCGACGGTCGGCCGGTACCCCAACGCATCGAAACTTGCGGACATCTTGAGCTACCGTCGGCCGCGGGGCCGGCACCGTCGGGGCAGCGGGACGTCACAGTCGGCGGTGCATGACGAGCAGGTCCACGAAGCCCCGGACGGGGTGCCGGAACGCCTCCGGCACCCGCCCGACCACCTCGAAGCCGAGGGACCGCCAGAGCGCCACCGCGCGGGTGTTGATCGCCACGACGGCGTTGAACTGCATGGCCCGGTAGCCCTCGGCGCGGGCGAGCGCCAGCACGTGCTCGCCGAGGGCCCGACCCACCCCGCGCCCGCCGGCGACCGGGGCGACCATGAAGCTGGCGTTGGCGACGTGGTCGCCCGGTCCGAGCTGGTTGGGCACCAGCTTGGCCGAGCCGAGCACCGTGCCGTCCGGGTCGACCGCGACGACCGTGCGGCCCGGCGGCGGCACCAGCCACATCGCCCGGGCCCGCTCCTCGTCGACGTCCCGGGGCCAGGTGTACGTCTCGCCGGCCGCCACGATCTCCCGCAGGAAGGGCCAGATCAGTGGCCAGTCGTCGGTCGTCGCGGCTCTGATCTCCATGTCTCCCAGCATCGCCCCCGGCGGGCGGGCCGGGCGCGCGATCCCCGGATGACCGTTTGACGGCGTAAACACCGGGTAGTCGCCGGAGCTGACCCGACATGAGGAGGGAACACCCGATGGCTGCCCAGACCAAGGTCGCGGTGATCTACTACAGCGCCACCGGCATCACGTACCAGATGGCGCAGGCGGTGTGCGAAGCCGCCGGCGAGGCGGGTGCCGAGGTGCGGCTGCGCAAGGTGCGCGAGCTGGCGCCGGACGAGGCGATCCGTTCCAACTCGGGTTGGCACGCGCATCACATGGAGACCCAGGACGTCCCCGAGGTCCAGCTGGACGACCTGTCGTGGGCCGACGTGGTGATCTTCGGGACCCCGACCCGGTACGGCGTGATGGCCGCCCAGCTCAAGCAGTTCATGGACACCACCGGGCCGTTGTGGTCGCAGGGCGCGCTGGCGAACAAGGTCTATTCCGCGTTCTGCTCGACGGCCACCTCGCACGGCGGTCAGGAGGCCACCCTGCTGTCGATGTTCAACGTCTTCTACCACTGGGGCGGGGTGGTGGTGACCCCCGGCTACACCGACCCGAGCCAGTTCGTCGCCGGCAACCCCTACGGCGCCTCGCACACCAGCAACAACGGCGAGACGGCGCCGGACGACATCGCGCTCGGTGCCTGCGCCTTGACCGCCAGGCGCGCGGTGCAGATCGGCGCGGCGCTCAGGGCGGGCCTGGCCGCCTGAGCCGGCGCTGCGGTCGATCGGCCTGAGCCGGCGCTGCCGGTCGATCGGCCTGAGCCGGTGCGACCGGCGGCTCGGGCGGGGGCTCTCGACCCGTCCGGGCCGCCGGTCGCAGCACCCCTACCCCCGATCGGGTCGGCTATGCGCGCTCGGTCGCACCCGACAACCTCCCGGCGGCCGTCGACGGATGTCCCGCCGGCGCCGGCAGCAGCCCGCTCAGCAGGTCGGCGAGGACGGCCACGCCATCGGGGCTGAGCACCGACTCCGGATGGAACTGCACCCCCGCGAACCCCCGCCCGCGCAGCGCGTGCACCGCGCCGTCCGCGGCGTCCCGGGCCAGCTCCACCGGGCCGTACGGGGTGGCCAGCCGGTCGGCGTCGGCGCGCGCGGTGAAGGTGGAGTAGAAGCCGACCCGGCGGCGCGTGCCGAATACGTCCACCTCCCGCTGGAGCCCCTGGTAGGGCGCGTCCCGGCGGTGCGGCGCCAGCCCGAGCAGGCCGGCGAGCAACTGGTGGCCCAGGCAGACGGCCAGGGTGGGCCGGCCCTCGGCGAGCAGCCCGGCGAGCAGCCCGCGCATCGTGCGCATCTTCGGCTCGGTGGCGCTGCCCGGGTCGCCCGGACCGGGGCCGACCACCACCAGGTCGTGGCCGTCGACCGGGCCGGCGGCGTGCCACGGCCGCAGTGTCACGGCGAGACCGAGCGCGCCCAACTGGTGGGCCAGCATGCCGGTGAAGGTGTCCTCGCCGTCGACGATCAGCGCCCGCCGGCCGGCCAGCCCGGGCAGGCCACCGGCGCCCGGCGACCGCTGGTCCAGCCAGAACCGGGCCAGCGGCGCGTTGCGCGCGGCCAGCGCCGCCCGTACCTCCGGGTCGTCGGCGAGGCGTACGGCGGGCTCCGGACCGCCTGCGGGCGCCTGCGGGCCGAGGCCCAGCGCGGCCAGCACGCCGGCCGCCTTGGCGTGCGTCTCGGCCACCTCGCCCTCGGCCGTGGAGTGCCGCACCAGGGTGGCCCCGACCGGCACCCGCAGTTCGCCGGCGGGGGAGATCTCGGCGGTACGGATCAGGATCGGCGCGTCCAGGGTCTGCCGGCCGGCGTCGTCGCGGCCGAGCAGCGCCAGCACCCCGGCGTAGTAGCGCCGCCCGGTGCGCTCGTGCCGGGCGATGACCCGGCAGGCGTTCTCCATCGGGCTGCCGGTGACGGTGGGCGCGAACATGGTCTCCCGCAGCACCTCGCGTACGTCCTTCGTGCCCCGGCCGGCGAGCAGGTACTCCGTGTGGGCCAGGTGGGACATCTCCTTGAGGTAGGGCCCGACGACCTGGCCGCCGTGCTCGGCGACCGTGGCCATCATTTTCAGCTCCTCGTCGAGCACCATGTACAGCTCCTCGACCTCCTTGGGGTCGGCGAGGAAGCGCAGCAGCGCGGCCCGGTCGGCGCCCGCGCCGGTGTGCCGGAAGGTGCCGCTGATCGGGTTCATCATGACCAGGCCGTCGTCGACGCTGACGTGCCGTTCGGGGCTGGCCCCAACCAGGATCCGGGTGCCGGTGTGCACCAGGAAGGTCCAGTACGCCCCGCGCTCGCCCCGCAGCAGCCGGCGCAACGCGGCCAGCGCGGCGACCAGCGGCGGGCCCTGCACGGTGGCGCGCAGGCAGCGGTGGATGACGAAGTTGGCGCCCTCGCCGCGCCCGATCTCCTCGGCGAGCACCCGGCCGACGGTGGCGGCGTACTCGTCGTCGGTGACGTCGAAGCCGGCATCGGCGGTGCGGACGGGCACGTCGGGCAGCGCGGCGAGCGCCTCGGCCAGCTCGATCCGCTCGTGCCGGGCGATCTCGAGGAACTCCAGCGGGACGCCGTCGTCGACGCAGGCGAAGCCACGCTCGGTGATCTGCCGGTAGGGCACCAGCGCCAGCGTCCGGGGGCCGGGCTCCCCGCCGGGCAGGGGGACGTCGGCGAGCCGGTCCGCCGTGCGTACCGCGCCGGTGAACAGCTCCAGGCGCGCGGCGCCCTCGCGGCGGACGAGCGCGAACGGGCCGGGGTCGCCGCCGCCGACGGCGGTGGCGAGCAGCTCGGTCAGGTCGGTCATGGGGTCTCCTCGGGCCGGGCGGCGCCTGGCGGGGGCGACCGGGAGGGCCGGGGAGAGACCGGCGGCCGCCTCGTCGGGCGGCCGCGTGGGAAGCTACGCGCGGGGGATGGCCGCCGGTTCGGCGGGCCACCAGCAGGACAGGTGCGCGAGCATGGGATCACCCTACGGCCCCGCGCGGGCACCGGAAAGCCGATCGGGCGTACGGCCCACCCGCTGGGACGCCGCGGCGCGGCGCACCGGGTAACTTGACCCGCGATGAACATTCTCGCGCTCGACCTGGGCACCTCCTCGGTACGCGGACTCGTGCTGGACACGGACGCCCGCCCGCTGCCCGGCGCGCTGGCCCGACGCAAGGTGAGTCTCGTCGTGCACGACGACGGCACCGGCACGCTGGACGGCCCCGGCTACCTGGCCTGCCTGGCGGCGTGCCTGGACGAGCTGGCCGCCGCCGGGCACCTGCGCGACGTGTCGCTGGTGGCGACGTCCGCGCAGTGGCACTCGGTGGTCCCGATCGGCGCCGACGGCGCGCCCCTCGGGTCGGTGCTGACCTGGTTGGACACCCGCCCCGAGGCCCTCGCCGGGGCGGCCGGCCCGGCCGACCCGGACGACTTCCACCAGCGCACCGGCACGTGGTGGCACCGCTGCTACTGGTCGATCCGGCTGCCCTGGTTGCGCGGGCACACCGGCGGGCGGATCGCCCGCTTCGCGGGCCTGGCCGAGTACGTGCTGGGCGAGCTGCTCGACTCGGTACCCATGTCGATCTCCCAGGCCTCCGGCACGGGCCTGCTGGACCTGCGGACGCTGGACTGGGACGCGGAGGCGTGCGAGCTGGCCGGCAGCCGCGCCGACGAGCTGCCCGAGCTGGCGCCGAACGAGTGGCGGGGCCGGCTGCGGCCGGCGTACGCGCGGCGCTGGCCGCAGCTCGCCGACGTGCCCTGGGCCGGCCCGGTGGGCGACGGTGCGGCGTCCAACGTCGGATCGGGCTGCGTCGAGCCGGGCCGGGCCGCGGTGACGGTCGGCACGTCGGCGGCGGTCCGGCTGGTGCAGCGCGTCCCGGCGGGGCAGGCGCTGCCGCCGCTGCCCGGGGAGCTCTGGCGCTACCGGGTCGACCACGACCACGTGGTGACCGGCGCCGCGTACTCCTCCGGGGGGAACCTCTTCGCCTGGGCCGACCGGGAGCTGCGGCTGCCCGGGGGCAGCGAGCTGGAGGTCGCCCTGGCTCGGGTGCCGCACGAGGGCGGCCTGCCGGTGAACGTCCGCTTCGGCGGGGACCGGCCGCCCGGCCTGGCCCCGGCCGGCTCGGGCGCGCTGGGCGGCCTGAGCTTCGGCACCAGCGCGGTCGAGATCCTGGCCGGGCTGATGCGGGGTCTGTGCGACCTGGTCGCCGACGACCTCGTCGTGCTGGAGTCCACCGTCGACGAGTCGGTCGAGGTGGTGCTCGGCGGGGGCGCGATGGCCGCCTCCCGCTGGTGGCGGGAAACGTTCGCCGCGACGCTCGCGCCCCGGCCGGTGTGGTACGGCAGCAACCCGGAGGTCGGGGCGAGCGGGGCGGCGCTGGTGGCCCTGGGCCGCGTCGGTGACGCCTCCCGGCTCGCCGCCATCGTCCGGACGGACGAGACCGCCTCACCCTCCTGATTGGCACCTCAGCCCGCCCCGTTGACACGGCTCGCGGGCCTGGTTGGATGGACTCCGCTCCCCGGCTCGCGGCGGACGCGGGACTGGGAGGGGGTAGGTGTGGGGGCAGGTCCGGAACCGCCCGACGACACGGTGTCGCCGCATCGCCGGCGCCGGTTCGACGTCCGGGTGGTACCGCACCGTCGCCGTTCCCCGTTCCGCCTGCGGGACTGGCGGATGCGCACCAAGCTCGTCACCGTGCTGGTCATCCCGTCGGTCGCGTTCCTGGTGCTGGCCGGCGTGCAGACCCACACCCTGGTGGGGCGGACGACCGCGCTGGGCGACTTCGCCCAGCAGGTCGGCATCGGCCGGGAGATCGTCGCGCTGGTGCACCAGCTCCAGCAGGAACGCGACCGGGCCGCCGGTGAGCTGGGCGAGCTGCGCCGCGGCAGCGTGGGCGCCGACCGGGACGCGGCGATCGTCGTGCTGAAGCCCTTGCAGGCCGCCACCGACCAGGCGCTGCGCGACCTGCGCCGGGCCGCCGGGCCGCTGGCCGACGCCGACGCCTCCTGGCGGGTCGCCTACTCGGAGGTGCTCGAGGCCTACGACCAGGTCGCCTACATCCGGGCCGCGATCCCCCCGGCGGTGCTGGGCAGCGACACCATCCTGAGCAACTACCACCGGGCCGTCGACGCGCTGCTGCGCCTGCTCGCCGAGCCCTCGCCGGGGGAGGACCGGCCGGCGCTCAGCGACGCGGTGCTGCGCTACGTGCAGCTCGCCCGGGTCAAGGAGCTCTCCTCGCGGGTCCGGGCCCAGCTCTACGAGGCCGCCCGCGCCGGCCGGTACGGCCTGGAGGACCAGGTGGTCCTGACCGACCTGCGCGCCCAGCAGCTGACCGCCCTGGGCGCGTTCCGGGTCGCCGCCACCACCGAGCAGGTCCGCCGCTACGACGAGACCTCGACGGACCCGGCGTTCCTGGCGGCCACCCGGCTGGAGGAGCAGAGCCTGGCTGTCGGGGCCGCGCCGAGCGTGCTGCCGGCGCCACAGTGGTGGGCGGCCGGCGAGCAGCGTCAGGAGCTGCTCCGTCGCGTCGAGGCGTCGGTGCTCGACGACGCCGTACGGCAGGCCGACGAGGTGAGCGCGGCGCAGCTGCGGACCACGCTGCTGGTCGTCGGCAGCATCCTCTCGGTGCTGCTGGTGGCCCTGCTCATCTCCGTGCTCGTCGGCCGGTCCATCGCCCGGTCGATGCGGCTGCTGCGCGGCCAGGCGCTGCGGATCGCCCAGCTGGAGCTGCCGGACGCCCTGGACCGGCTGCGTACCGTGACCGGGGGCGTCCCGACCATCGAGGTCCCGCCGGCGGTGGTCCGTTCGCTCGACGAGATCGGCGAGCTGGCGGAGGCGTTCGTCGCGGTGCACCGCAGCGCGGTCAACGTCGCGGTCGAACAGGCGACCACCCGGCGCAACGTCAACGCGATGTTCGTCAACCTCGCCCGGCGCAGCCAGGTGCTCGTGGAGCGCCAGTTGGAGCTGCTCGACGACCTGGAGCGCGAGGAGAGCGATCCGGACCAGCTGGAGAACCTCTTCAAGCTCGACCACCTGGCCGCCCGCATGCGGCGCAACGACGACAGCCTGCTGGTGCTCGCCGGGACCGAGTCGACCCGCCGGTGGAACCGGCCGGTGGGGCTGGGCGCGATGCTGCTCGCCGCCAGCGCCGAGATCGAGCAGTACGAGCGGGTGCGGCACGGGGCGGTCGCCGACCTGCACGTCGTCGGCCACGCCGTCGGCGAGCTGGTCCACGTCCTGGCCGAGCTGCTGGAGAACGCCACCTCCTTCTCCCGTCCCGACACGGTCGTGGCGGTCACCGCCCGGGCCGAGGGCGCCGGCGCGCTCATCGAGATCACCGACCGGGGGCTCGGCATGAGCCCGGCGGCGCTGGCCGAGGCGAACGCCGTCCTCGCCACCCCGCCGGCCGCCGACGTGGCCACGGTCGAGCGGATGGGCCTGTTCGTGGTGAGCCACCTGGCCGCCCGGCTGCGCGTCGAGGTGCGCCTGGACGGCGGCGAGGACGGCCTCGTCGCCCGGGTACGGCTGCCCGGTGACCTGCTGGCGCCGGCACCCGAGCGGGAGGCGCCCGCCCCGGCCCGGATGCTGACCGCCTCGGCGGCCGGCACGACCTGGGACGGGGCGCCGGTGGCCGGACGGCCGCCGGTGTGGGGCGGTGCGCGGCCCGCGGGCGAGCTGCCGGTGGCCGGGCGCCGACCCGAGGTCCCGCCCCGGCAGGCCCGGTCGGTGCCGGTGCGGGCCGAGGACGTGCTCGCCCCGGCGGCCCGGCCGTCCGCGGCGACCGGCGGGGGCTGGTGGTCCCGGCAGGGGCCGTCGCCCGGTCCGGTGCCGGGGAGCTCGCCCACGCCGCCGGCCGTCCCGGTCACCGGCGGGACCAACGAGCGCGGCCTGCCCGTCCGGGTGCCGATGGCGCAGCTCTCCGCCGTCAGGCGGCCGGAGCAGCCGGCGGTACGCCACGACCCGGACCCGGAGGCGGTCGGGGGAATGCTGTCCCGGCTCTACAGCGGGGTACGGCGGGCCGAGGCCGAGGACACCACGGAGATTTCCATGCCGCCGGGCGGCGTACGCACCGAAGGGGGACAGCGATGACGACGTTGAGCCGGGAGGCCCGCGACCTGAGCTGGCTGGTCAGCGGATTCGCGGAGCGGGTGCCGGGGGTGGTGCACGCCATCGTGGTCTCCTCCGACGGCCTGCTGGTCGCGATCTCCGACCACCTGCCCCGCGACCACGCCGACAAGCTCGCCGCCGTGACCTCGGGGCTGATGAGCATCACCGCGGGCGCGGCGCAGATGTTCGACGGGGACATCGTCAAGCAGACGGTCGTCGAGATGGGGCGCGGCTACTTCCTGGTCATGCAGGTGCGCGACGGGTCCATCCTGGCCACGCTGGCCGGGTCGGAGGCCGACATCGGTGTGGTCGGCTACGAGATGGCGCGGCTGGCCAAGCAGGCGGGGGAGATGCTCACCCCGGCGCTGCGGGCGGAACTCCAGCAGGCCCTGCCCCGCTGACCGGCTCGGCGCGCCCGCCCGGCGTGCTCGCCCACGGCGTCCGCCCCGGCACCGCTCTGCGGCGCCGGGGCGGCGGTCGTCCGGGGTTCAGAGGCCGTTGGCGGCAATGACCTGGCGGTACCAGTGCGCGCTGCGCTTGAGCACGCGTCGCTGGGTCTGGTAGTCGACGTAGACCAGGCCCCAGCGCTCGTCGTAGCCCGCGTCCCACTCGAAGTTGTCGAGCAGGGACCAGACGTGGTAGCTCTCGAGCGGCACGCCGGCGGCCATGGCCCGGTGGGCCGCGGCGAGGTGGTCGCGCAGGAAGGTGACCCGCCCGGCGTCGTCGACCGTGCCGTCGGCGTCGAGGATGTCCGGGGTGGGCAGCCCGTTCTCGGTGACGGTCAGCGGGATCGGGCCGTAGTCGCGGGTCACCCGGGTCAGGATGTCGTACATCCCGTCGGGGTGGATCTGCTGCCAGGAAGCCTGGGAGGTGGGCCAGCGCCCGGTCGTCGCGCCGTCGCCGGTGACGTAGTACGGCGTGTAGTACTGCACGGCGAGCAGGTCGACCGGCGCGGAGATGGTGGCCAGGTCGCCGTCGCGGATGCCGCGGACCAGCCGGCTGTCGGGGCCGAGGTCGTCCAGCACGTCCTGTGGGTAGCGGCCGGTGAGGATCGGGTCGAGGTAGAGGCGGTTCTCGTAGCCGTCGTAGAGCCGGGCGGCCCGGGCGGCCTCGGGCGAGTCGTCGGCCGGGTAGCAGGGGTGCAGGTTGAGCGCCGGGCCGATCCGGCCGGAGCCGGTGGCGCGGTGCGCCGCGACGGCGAGCCCGTGGGCCAGCTGGAGATGGTGGGCGACCAGGTACGCGGCGTCCGGGTCCTGCCGGCCGGGGGCGTGGTGGCCCTCGAGGTAGCCGTTCTGCACCACCGTCTTCGGCTCGTTGACGGTGAGCCAGACCGGCACCCGGTCGCCGAGCGCGCGGAAGACGATCTCGGCGTAGTCGGCGAACCGGTGGGCGACGTCGCGCGACTCCCAGCCGCCGGCGTCCTGGAGGGCCTGCGGCAGGTCCCAGTGGAACAGCGTCGCCATCGGCGCGATGCCCCGCTCGTGCAGCCCGTCGACGAGACGGCGGTAGAAGTCGAGCCCGCGCTGGTTGGGTGCGCCGGTGCCGTCGGCCTGCACGCGCGGCCAGGAGATGGAGAACCGGTAGCTGTCCAGCCCGATGTCGCGCATCAGGTCCAGGTCCTCGGCGTACCGGTGGTAGTGGTCGGCGGCGACGTCGCCGGTGTCGCCGTTGCGGGTGCGGCCCGGCGTGCGGCTGAAGGTGTCCCAGATCGACTCGCCCCGGCCGTCCTCCTTTGCCGCGCCCTCGATCTGGTAGGCGGAGGTGGCCGCCCCCCAGCCGAAACCGGGGGGGAAGCGCAGGCCGGCCGCCGGCGCCTCGTCGGGGCGCGGCGCGGGGCCGTCGGTCCGGTGCCCGTCGCCCGCCACGGCGGCGTCGCGCGTCGCGGTGCCGGTCGTGGTGGCGGGGGCGGTGGCGGAGAGCGCGGCGCCGTGGGGCGGGCGCGGGGTGGGCATCGACATCGGTTCTCCTCATGGTCTGCGTGGCCACCGCCGGGCCGGGAGCGCTCCCAGCATAGGGCAGGAGCCGCCGGCCGGTCGCCTCCGCCCGGCCGGTCGGGCGGAGGCGATCGGGGCGGCGGGAGGGGTGCGTCGTGCGCCCGTGGCGGCGGTGCGGGAGCGGGGGCGCGCGGGGGCGCCGGCGCTCGGGTGGCCGGCCGCGGGACGCGGGGCGCCGGGGCGCGGGGCGTCGACCGGGCGGTACGGGCGGACAGCGGACGAGGCCGGTCGGAACGGCGACACGGCCAGTCCCGTCGGCCTCTTTTCCCATCGTGGCGGGGGGTTTAGTGTGTGGGGACGGGGGAGGGCAACCCCCGTCCCCACCATTGCTGCACACGCACGGGCGGAATTGGCGTCCTGTCGTGCGTGTCGCGCGGGAGCCGGGCCACGCGAGTGGCTAGAGGATCCACCTCCCTCCGTGTCGGTGGGAATGGCTGACGGCGGTGTCCGGGCTGGCCCGCCGTCAGCCCTCGGGCTGACTCCCCGGGCCCCGTCGTCGACGAGTCCCGGGTGATCTTCTAATTGCACCTCCGTCGATGGAAGCGCTCCCATCGACTGATGCTGCGACTGTAACGCCCGTCACGGCTTTGTGAAAGCCCCAAAACGAGATCGAAACATGTTGCTGCTTCGGTGCGCCTCCGGCCATTGTGGGAGCGCTTCCATGCGTGGCACACTGTCGCCACCGCGACGCGGAGCCAGATCGCGCAAGCGTGGGTCGCCGAGGGCAGCCGGTCGTTCTCCGGTACGGCATCCGACGCAGTCGGTGGAGCAGCCGCCCCGCAGGGGGCGCCGCCCGCCGTACCCCCGGCCTCGGGCCGGGGCGACCACCATCCCCGGGCGCCCCGCATCCCCGTTCGCGGGAGGGCGCCCCGCCGGGGCCCTTCGTCCCCGGCCAGGTCCGAGGAGACACCGCGCACATGAGAAATCTGGCAAGACGTCGCCGCCTGGCGATGGTCGCCGCCGCCGCGCTCGCCGTCGGCGGGGTGACCCTGCCGGCCGGCGCCGCACAGGCCGCCCCCGCCTGCGACGTGGTCTACGCGACCAGCGACTGGAACAACGGCTTCACCGCCAACGTCACCATCAAGAACCTCGGCGACCCGATCAACGGCTGGACGTTGAAGTTCGCCTTCCCCGGCGACCAGCGGGTGACCCAGGGCTGGTCGGCCAAGTGGAGCCAGACCGGCAACCAGGTCACGGCCGTCAACGAGTCCTACAACGGCAACCTCGGCACCGGCGCCTCGACCAGCATCGGCTTCAACGGCGCGCACGGCGGCACCAACCCGAAGCCGACGTCGTTCTCGGTCAACGGCGTGACCTGCGGCGGCGCCCAGCAGCAGCCGCCGACGGTCGGGCTCACCGTGCCGGCCGGCCCCTTCGAGGCCCCCGCCGACGTGCCGCTGAGCGCCACCGCCAGCGACCCGGACGGGACGATCAGCAAGGTCGAGTTCTACCGCAACGGCCTGCTGGTCAACACCGACACCACCGCCCCGTACGGCTACACCCTCGAAGACCTGCCCGCCGGCGCGTACACGGTGCAGGCCAAGGCGTACGACAACGCGAACCTGACCGCCACCGCGGAGAAGTCCTTCACCGTCACGGCGGCGTCCGGGCCGGTGCTGGTCGCCACCCCGTCGGCGGTGAGCGTGACCGAGGGCGGCAGCTCGACGGTCAACGTCAAGCTCAGCGCCGCGCCGACGGCCAACGTGCCGGTCTCCCTCGCCCGCACCGGCGACACCGACATCACCGTCTCGCCGGCCTCGGTGACGCTGACCCCGAGCAACTGGAACACCGGGGTGAACGTGACCGTCGCGGCGGCGGAGGACGCCGACACGCTCGGCGGCACCGCCACCGTCACCGCCTCGGCCACCGGCTACGCGCCGCTGGCGATCACCGCCACCGAGATCGACAACGACAACGGCGGCGGGGACAACACCTACGTCAAGCGGTTCCTCGACCAGTACGGCAAGATCAAGAACTCGGGTTACTTCAGCCCCGAGGGCGTGCCGTACCACTCGATCGAGACGCTGATCGTCGAGGCGCCCGACCACGGCCACGAGACGACCTCCGAGGCGTTCAGCTTCTGGCTCTGGCTGGAGGCCCAGTACGGGCGGGTGACCCAGAACTGGGCGCCGTTCAACAACGCCTGGAACGTCATGGAGAAGTACATCATCCCGTCGCACGCCGACCAGCCCACCGCGGGCGCGGCCGGCACCGCGCAGTACGCCGCCGAGCACGACCTGCCCAGCCAGTACCCGTCGGCGCTGGAGCCGAACGTGCCGGTCGGCCAGGACCCGCTGCGCTCGGAGCTGCAGAACACCTACGGCACCGGTGACATCTACGGCATGCACTGGCTGCTCGACGTGGACAACACCTACGGCTACGGCCGCTGCGGCGACGGCACCACCCGGCCGGCGTACATCAACACCTTCCAGCGGGGCACCCAGGAGTCGGTGTGGGAGACCGTGCCGCAGCCGTCCTGCGACACCTTCGCCCACGGCGGCCGCAACGGCTACCTCGACCTGTTCGTCAAGGAGGCGAACGCACCGGCGAAGCAGTGGAAGTACACCAACGCCCCCGACGCCGACGCCCGCGCCGTGCAGGCCGCGTACTGGGCCCTGACGTGGGCCAAGGAGCAGGGCAAGGAGGCCGACGTGGCGGCCACCGTGGCCAAGGCCGCGAAGATGGGTGACTACCTGCGCTACGCCATGTTCGACAAGTACTTCAAGAAGATCGGCAACTGCGTCGGGGCCGCCACCTGCCCGGCCGGCACCGGAAAGGACTCGGCGCACTACCTGATGTCCTGGTACTACGCGTGGGGCGGCGCGTACGAGCCGAACCAGAACTGGTCGTGGCGGATCGGCTCCAGCCACAACCACTTCGGCTACCAGAACCCGTTCGCGGCCTGGGCGCTGACCAACGTCAACGAGCTCAAGCCGAAGTCGCCGACCGCGGTCACCGACTGGACCAAGAGCCTGGAGCGGCAGCTGGAGTTCTACACCTGGCTCCAGTCCGCCGAGGGCGGCATCGCCGGCGGCGCGACCAACAGCTGGGGCGGCCACTACGGCCAGCCCCCGGCCGGCACGTCGACCTTCTACGGCATGTACTACGACGTCGACCCGGTCTACAACGACCCGCCGTCGAACCAGTGGTTCGGCATGCAGGCCTGGTCGATGCAGCGCATCGCCGAGCTGTACCTGGAGACCGGCAACGCCAAGGCCAAGGCGCTGCTCGACAAGTGGGTGCCGTGGGCGATCGCCAACACCACGCTGGGCACCAACTGGTCGATCCCGTCGGACATGAAGTGGACCGGCCAGCCGACCACCTGGAACCCGGCCAACCCGCAGCCCAACACCAACCTGCACGTCGAGGTCACGGTGAAGGGCCAGGACGTCGGCATCGCCGCCGCCTACGCCCGCACCCTCATCGCGTACGCGGCGAAGTCGGGCAACGTGGCGGCGAAGAACACCGCCAAGGGGCTGCTGGACGCGCTGCACGCGGCCAGCGACGCCCAGGGCGTCTCCACGGTGGAGAAGCGCGGCGACTACCGCCGCTTCGACGACGTCTACGACGCCAGCACCGGCCAGGGCCTCTACGTGCCGCCGGGCTGGACGGGGACCATGGCCAACGGTGACCCCATCGCCGCAGGCAAGAGCTTCCTCGACATCCGCTCCTTCTACAAGAACGACCCGGCCTGGCCGAAGGTCCAGGCGTACCTGGACGGCGGCCCCGAGCCGGAGTTCAAGTACCACCGGTTCTGGGCCCAGGCGGACGTCGCCATGGCGTACGCCGACTACGGAAAGCTGTTCCCCAACGGCTGACCGACTCCTCCGGGTGGGTGGCGCGGCCCGCCCGCCCGGAGGCCGGCCGGGCGGGCCTGGGGGAACGGAGACGCCCGGTCGGCGGACGGCCTGACTCCCACGGTCAGGCCGGGGTGGGCCGGTCAACCGGCCGACGCAGCGGGGCAACCGGCCCACCCCACCGCACCCGGATATGCACCGGGTGCGAAAACGCCCGAAAAACCGGCCACCACGGGATCACGCGCGGGGCCGGGACGGAGTAACGTACGTCACCGGAGAGGCCGCTCCCCCCGTGGCGGCCTCTCCCTTACTTTCCCGCCGGCTCCACCGCAGCGGTGGCCGGCACGACCGGGTGCCGCAGCCCCGGGTGGCCGGCCGGCAACGACCGGCGCACCACCACCCAGCTCACCGCGAGCACCGCCGCCACCAACGGCCAGGACAGCGCGACCCGGGCCACCGTCAGCGCGACCACCTGGCCGCCCAGCCACAGCGGCAGGAACACCGCCACCCGCAGCACGTAGGACGCCGCCCAGACCCAGCTGCCCCGGCCGTACGCGCGCAGCAGCGCCGGATCCCGCCGCCACCGGGTCCGCTGGCCGAGCGCGACGCCCACCACCATCCCGAGCAGCGGCCAACGCACCACGATGCTGACCACCCAGGCGAGGGTGCTCGCCGCGTTGGACAGCAGTTGGACGAGGAAGAAGTCCTCGGCGCGGCCGGTGCGCAACGCGACCAGCGCGGCCACGCAGACGGCCAGCAGCCCGATCAGCACCGAACGCGGCCGGTCGCCCCGGTGCAGCCGCCAGCCGGCCAGCCCGGCGCCGGTGACCACCGCCGCGCCCACCCCGCCCCACAGCGAGTGCCCGCCGAGCAGCCAGCCGAGGGCGAACGCCACCGGCGGCAGGCTGGCGTCGACCGCGCCCCGGCGCCCGCCGAGCAGGTCCGCAAGCGTCTCCGGTCGGTCCGTCGGGGCCGCCGCACGCTCCGGTGTACGCGTCACCGCACCCTCCTCACGTCCGCCACCAACCTAGCCGTACCCGAGCGACAGGCCACCCGCCGACCGGGCTGCGCCTGCCGCTACGGTGTGCGGGTGCGAGCGACGGCGAGGGGTTGGACCGCGGTCTGGTTGGTCGTCCTGGCGATCGTCCAGGCGGCGGCCTTCCTCGCGGTGTGGCGGGTCGCCGTGCACGTCGAGATCGGCCAGTGGGTCGACACCGTCGCCCTGACCGGCAACCGGATCGGGCAGGACCGCATCGACGGTCCGGTGGACCGCATCCTCAACGCCATGTCGGTCGTCTCGCTGCTGGCGGCGACCGCGGTGATCGGCTTCATCGCCCTGATCCGGGGCCGGATCGCCTTGGCCGTCACGGCCACCCTGCTGATCGCCGGCGCCAACGCCACCACCCAGTTGCTCAAGTACGGCCTGACCCGACCCGACTTCGGCATCGACCCCGAACGGATCTACGCCGGCAACAGCCTGCCCAGCGGGCACGCCACGGTCGCCGCCTCGGTCGCGGTGGCCCTGGTGCTCGTCCTGCCGCGCACGGTACGGGTCTTCGGCGCGTTCCTCGGCGCCGGCTACGCCGCGGTCGCCGGGGTGGCCACCCTCTCCGCCGGCTGGCACCGGCCCAGCGACGCGGTGGCCGCGTTCCTGGTGGTCGGGGTCTGGGCGGCGCTGGCCGGGCTGGTGCTGCTGATCACCCAGCGGGAACAGGCGCAGGTGGAGTCGGCCGACGCCCACCGGGTCGCCGCGACGGTGCTCGGCGTCGGCGGCGTACTGGCGGTGGTGGCCTGCGGGTTCGCCCTCGCCTGGCTGGTCGACCTGCGCGGGACCCCGCCCAGCGAGCTGGCCCGTCGGCCCCTGCTCGTCGCCTACGCCGGCACCGCCGCCGGGATCGTCGGCACGATGGGCGTGGTGATGGCGTTGGTGCTCGCCGCTGTGCACCGGCTGGTGCCCCGGGTCAAGGGCTGACCGCTCAGCGGGAGTAGGTGCCGACCATCGTCCCGCGCGCGAGGTCCCGCTCGACGAGCAGGCGGTGCACCTCGTCCGCCCGCGGCGTCCCGGGCAGCTCCAGCGGCCGGTCCAGCGCGTAGAGCCGGAAGAAGTACCGGTGGGGATCGTCGCCCTGGGGCGGGTGCGGGCCGCCCCACCCGGTGGTGCCGAAGTCGTTGGGCCACTCGCGGCCGCCCATGGGCACGCCGCCCTCCGGCGACCCGGCGGAGCTCGGCGCGATCCCGGTGACCAGCCAGTGCAGGAACGGCGTCCTGCCCGCGTCCGGGTCCTCGACGAAGAGGACCAACTCGGCCGTGGACTCCGGCACCCGGTCCCACTCCAGCGGCGGCGACACGTTGCCGCCCTCCTTGGAGAAGCGGGTCGGCAGCATGTCGTGGTCGTTGAACGCGGTGCTGCGCAGCATGATCCCGGCCATCCCTGGCGCTCCTCTCGTCGGCCCGGCCGCGCGTACCCGCCGGGGCGACGCCGAAACGGGCGAACCCGGTGTGAGAGGGTCGACGGCGGAGGGTGCGGGACGGGGGAGGACCGTGGAGAGCGTACGGGCGGCGTTCCGGGACGAGTGCGAGCGGCTCGGCGAGGTGCTGCGCGGCGTCGACGAGGCGGATCTCGACCGGCCTACCGACTGCCGGCCGTGGACCGTACGCGAACTGCTGGCCCACGTACGCACCGGCGCGCACCGGCTGGTCGACATGCTCGCCGCGCCGGCCCCGCCCCGCGCCGAGGTCGACGCCGCCGCCTACTACGGCGCCGCCAAGTTCACCCCGCCGGTGGACGCCGCCCGCGTCGACGCCGGCCGGCGGGAGGCCCGCGAACTCGACGGTCCGGCCCTGGTGGCCGACTTCGACCGGGCCTGGCGGGCCGCCCTCGACGCCGTCGACGCCGCACCGCCGGGTCGGGTGGTGCGCACCCGCCACGGCGACGCGATGGCGCTCGGCGAGTTCCTGCGTACCCGCGTGGTGGAGGTCGGCGTGCACGGCCTGGACCTGGCGGCGGCGCTGGACCGGCGGCCGTGGCTGACGCCCACCGCGGCGGAGGTCGTCGCCGACCTGCTCACCGGCGGGCGGGCGGTGCCGCCCGGGTTGGGCTGGGGCCGGCTCACGCTGATCCGCAAGGCGACCGGCCGGGCCGGCCTCACCGACCGCGAGCGGGCCGTCGTGGACGCCGCCGGCTTCCGCTGGCTCTCCTTTGGCGGCTGATCCGGGCAGGCCCCGATCCTGGCCCGTGCCCGCCGCAGGGCCTGTCCCGCCGCCCGGCAGGGCCCGTGCCCGCCGCGCGGCCCGGGGACCGGCACGGCCCGACGCGCGGGTCAGGCGTCGGCGCCGAGCGGGTCCGTCTCCGGGCGCGGGGCGGGCACGTGCGGGGCGGCCTTGCGCAGGTGGTCCAGCACGACGGGGTCGATCCGGCCGGGCACCAGGCGTTCCTCCAGGTTCTCCAGGCCGGCCCAGGAAAAGAGCGCCTCCTCCGGCCGCGCCGGGTCGACCGGGTGGCCGAGCGCGCCCAGCAGCGCGCCGACCTCGGCGGCGACCGCGCCCGTCAGGTCGAGCAGGGTGGCCGGGTCGGGCCGGCTGAAGAGCAGGGTGTGCACCGCGAGCAGCCGGCCCAGCTCGGTCACCGGATCGGGGTGGTCGTCGACCCGCAGGTCGACCAGCACGTCGCCGGTGCCGTCGTACCCGCCGCCGCGCTCGACCACCAGCAGCCCGGCGCTCTGCCGGCCGCGCCGGTCGCCGCCGGCCTGGTCCCCGGCGCACAGCGCGGCCAGCAGCCGGTCGGAGAACGGCAGGGCCGTCCCGCCCAGCCAGGCGTCCCGGACGGCGTCGATCACCTGCGGGCCGACCAGGATGTTGCCCTGCGCCGCCCAGCCGTCGCCGGCCTGGCCGCCGGCCCAGGGGTGGCAGGCGGGGCCGGTCCAGGTCGCGCCGGCGCCGGTGGCGGCGACCACGCCGAGCTGGCGGTGGTCCCGGTCCGGGTCGGCGGCGACCAGCCCGGCCACCACGTCGGCCGCGGCCACCCCGGTGCGCAGCAGCGTCAGCCCCTGCGGGCGGTAGGCGAGGTTGACGTGTGCCTGGGTGGCGAGCGCGCCGACCTCGGCCTCGGCGGCCGGCACCAGCGCGCCGGCGGCCAGGAACCGGCTGGCCACGACGACGCCGTGCCGGCGGCCGTCGTCGGAGCGGGCGACGAGCGAGAAGGTCACGCCTGGAGACTAGTTCCAGCGGAACAGGAACGCGGCGACGGTCGCACCGACGACTGCGGTGATCGCCAGGCCTGCCAGGTTCGACGCGTCGACCGGGGCCCCCGCCCAGGCGCTGGAGAGCGCCTCGACAGTGGCGCCGAACAGCAGCCACGAGGCGGCCCGGGCCACCGGCTCCGGCAGGGAGGCGGTGCCGCCGAACAATCCGCCGACGGCCCCGAGGGCGAAGAAGGCGATCAGGCCGATGGCGACCGCCGAATTCGGGGTGGGCGCCACCGAGGCGACGATCATGCCCAGCCCGTACATCGCGGCCACCGAGAGCCCGACCACGGCGAGCGCCATGCCGACGTCGGCCGGCGGACGTGCGCCGAAGCCGACGACAGCGACGGCGTACGCCAGTCCGATCCCCGCCACCACCTGCGCCAGGCTCACCACCATCTGGGCGACGAGCACCATCGCCGGCGACGCCGGGGTGACCGCGAGCCGGCGCAACACCCCGCTGCGGCGGTAGTAGGCCAGGAAACTCGGCATGTTCACGATGCCGATCGTGGCGAGGACGATGGTGAAGACCAGCGGGAGGACGAAGAGGTCCAGCGCCGAGCGCCCGCCGGCGACCTCCTGGTCACCGGCGGTGGCGGCATTCATGACCAGGATCAACAGCGGCAGCCCGATCGGTACGACCAGCCCGGCCGTGTCCCGGACGACCATCTTCGCCTCGCACCCGATCAGGGTCAGCCACGAGCCGGCCCCGGGCCGTCGTACGGTCACCTCGTTCATGCGTTCTCCTCCGTGACGAGTTCCTTGCCCGTGAGGCGGACGAACGCCTCCTCCAGGTCTGCGACGCCGGCCCGGGCGACCAGCCCGGCCGGTGTGTCCAGGGCGACGATCCGGCCGGCGTCGAGCAGCACGACCCGGTCACAGAGCCGTTGGACCTCGTCCATCGCGTGGCTGACCAGCAGCACGGTCTCGTCGCGCAGCCCCTCCACACCCGCCCAGACACGCCTGCGGGCACGGGGATCCAGCCCGGTGGTGAGTTCGTCGAGGATCACCACCCGCGGGCGGCCGACCAGGGCGAGGGCGATGGAGAGGCGCTGCTGCTGGCCGCCGGAGAGCTTCTCGAACCGCGTCCTGGCCTGCCCCCGCAGGTCGACCAGGTCGAGCAGTTCGTCGGCGGACCGCGGATCGGGGTAGAAGCTGCGGTAGAGGCCGAGCAGCTCACCGACGGTGAGCGCCGCGTGCAGCTCGGCCTTCTGCAACTGCACGCCGAGCAGCCGGCGTACGGCGGCGCGATCCCGGCGCGGGTCCCGGCCGAGCACCCGGACGCGTCCCCGGTCGGGGACGCGCAGGCCGGCGATCAGCTCGACCATCGTCGTCTTGCCGGCGCCGTTGGCGCCCAGGACGCCCAGCACCTCACCGGGGGCCACCGTCAGGCTGACGTCGTCGACGGCGACGACGTCGCCGTACCGTTTGTGCAGGTTGTCGACCTCGATGGCAGCTTGGCTCATGCTCCCCATGCTGGCCGGCGCGACCCGCCCGCCGCCTGTGCCGGAGGTCAGCCCCGCCGGCCATGACTTTCGGCACCCGTGGTCCGCCGGCCACCGCGGCTAGGGTGGCCGCATGCGTCGGCTCGGACTCGATGAGTGGTCCGGCCTGGTGATGCTCGTCGTGTGCGTGGGTGTCGGGTCGCCGGTGATGCTCGGCCTGGTCGAACCCGACATCCCGGCGCCGGTGTGGGTGGGGCTCTTCGTGGTCACCCTGGGCGCGGCGCTCGTCGCCGTGGCCGATTGGGGAGCACCGGTGCTGAGGTGGGCGGCCTACGGCACGGCGGTGGTCGCCGGTTGGGGCGTGGTCGCGACCGCCCCTCGGGCCGGCATGCTGCCGATCCTGCTGGTGGTGATCGCCGCCCTCGGGCCGGAGGCCCTCCGGCTGCCGGTAAACCTGCTGGTGGTCGCGCTGAACACGGCCGTGATCGCCCTGACCGTCAGCCGGGTCCACGACGGCCCGGTCGAGCCGCTCGCGTCCGGGGTGTTCTACGGGCTGATCCAGATCGCGACGACGTTCAGCGTCACGGCGGTCCGGCGGGAGCAGCAGCACCGGCGGGAGCTCACCCGGGCGCACGTGGAGCTGCGGGCGGCCAGCCTGCTGCTGGCCGGGTCCGCCCGCACGGCGGAACGGCTGCGTATCTCGCGCGAGCTGCACGATCTGCTCGGCCACCAGCTCACCGTCCTCACCCTGGAGCTGGAGGCCGCCCGGCACCGGGAGGGCGACCCGGCGCGCGAGCACGTCGTACGGGCCGGCAGGGTGGCCCGTGAGGTGCTCGCCGACGTCCGCGACACCGTCAGCGCGCTGCGCGCCGGGTCCGCCGCCGACCTGGCCGAGGCGCTGCGCGACGTCGGTCGCGACATCCCCGGACTCGACGTGACGGTCGAGGTGGGGGAGGACGTCGAGGCGGACGAGGAACAGACCGCGGCACTCGTCCGGGCCGTACAGGAGATCATCACCAACACCCTCCGGCACGGCTGCGCGCGCGAGCTGGGAGTCACCATCGTCCGCGACGGTGCCGCGATCCGACTGGCCGCGGTCGACGACGGGCAGGGCGCGCGGAACGTGCTTCCCGGCAACGGGCTGCGGGGCCTCGCGGAGCGGTTCGCGGCACTCGGTGGGGAGATCACGTACGACGGCAGCTCGGGCTTCCGGGTGACCGCCCGGATGCCGGCCCGGTGACCGGCATGGTCCGTCGAGACGACCCGGCCAGCCGAAACGACCGGAGTGCCGGCGTGACCAGGGTCGTCGTGGTCGACGACCAGACGCTGGTCCGGCAGGGCATCCGCACCCTGCTCGACATGGCCGGCATCGAGGTGGTCGGCGAGGCCGACGACGGCGAGACGGCCCTGGACGTGATCGACGAGACCCGGCCCGACGTCGTCCTGCTCGACCTGCGCATGCCGCGTCGGGACGGCATCTGGGCCCTTCGGCGGCTACGGGAGCGCGGGACGGACGTACCGGTGCTGGTGCTCACCACCTTCGACGACGACACCCTCGTCCTCGACGCGCTCCGCGCCGGAGCGCGGGGCTACCTGCTCAAGGACGTCACGCTGGAGCAGCTGACCCGGGCGGTCGAGACCCTCGCCGCGGGCGGAACGCTCATCGCGGTGTCGATCACCGACCGGCTCCTGCGCGCCATCCGCTCGGCGCCGTCCCCGATCGGGGTGAGCGCCCCGCCGGCGCAGGAACTCACCGAGCGGGAGCTGGACGTGCTGCGGCTGGTCGCCGAGGGCTACACCAACCGGGAGATCGCCGGCCTGCTCTTCCTCGCGGAGGGGACGGTCAAGAACCACGTGTCGGCGATCCTGCTCAAGCTCGGCGCGCGGGACCGCACCAACGCGGTGCTGCGGGCGCTGCACGAGGGCGTCCTGCGGTAGCGCCGACCGGGGCCTGTCCGCCGACGCGTCCGGTCGCCCGGGCCGGCGGGAGTTTCGTCCGGGGTGCGCGAGGCGGAGGACCCTCGCGCCACCGCTGCGCCGCAGCCACGCGCACGTTTGAGGGCTTCGATGCATGTGGGATCCCCGACGGGATCTTGCTCTGCGCCACGCCGAGCGGGCACGATCGACCGATGACGACGCGTTGGGGCATGACCGTACCGCTGGACGGCATCCCGCTCGCCGAGCACGCCGCGGTCTACGCGGCCCTCGACCGGGCCGGATTCACCGACGTCTGGTCCTCCGAGGTCAACGGGGCGGACGCGTTCACCCCGTTGGCGCTGGCCGCCGCCTGGCAGCCCCGGCTGCGCCTGGGCACCGCGATCACGCCGGTCTTCACCCGGGGCCCGGGCCTGCTGGCGATGAGCGCGGCGGCGCTGGCCGACGCCGCCCCCGGCCGGTTCGCGCTCGGCATCGGCGCGTCGTCGCCGGTCGTCGTCCGCAACTGGAACGCCGTGCCGTTCGACGAACCGTTCCGGCGCACCCGCGACGTGCTGCGGTTCCTGCGCGCGGCGCTCTCCGGGGCGACCGTCGACGAGGAGTACGACACCTTCGCCGTGCGCCGCTTCACCCTGGACCGCAGGCCGGCCGTGCCGCCGCCGGTGCTGCTCGCCGCGCTGCGCCCGGGGATGCTGCGGCTGGCCGGCGCCGAGGCCGACGGCGTCATCCTCAACTGGCTGGCCGCCGCCGACGTGCCCCGGGCGCTCGCCGAGGTCGGCGAGCGGCGCCCCGGCTACGAGGTGGTCGCCCGGATCTTCGTCTGCCCGACCGAGGACGCCGCGCACGCCCGCGCCCTGGGCCGCCGGCTGATCACCAGCTACCTCACCGTCCCCGCGTACGCCGAGTTCCACCGCTGGCTCGGCCGGGAGGAGGTGCTCGGGCCGATGTGGCGGGCCTGGGCCGCCGGGGACCGGCGCGGCGCGGGCGCGGCGGTGCCCGACGAGGTGGTCGACGCGCTGGTGCTGCACGGCTCGCCGGAGCACTGCCGCGAGCAGGTCCGCCGTTACGCCGACGCCGGCGTGGACGTGCCGGTGCTGGCCCTGCTGCCCACCCCCGAGCTCGCCGCCGGTGGCGCGGCGGCGCTGGCGGACCTGATCACGCGCCTGGGTGGGGGTGGGTCGCGGTGAACCTCACCGACCGGGTGGCCGTGATCACCGGTGGGGCCGGCGGCATCGGCTCCGCCCTGGCCCGCCGCTTCGCCGCCGAGGGGGCCGCCGCCGTGGTGGTGGCCGACCTCGACGCCGACGCGGCCCGCGCCGTGGCCGACGGCCTCGGCCCGGTCGCCCACCCCGTCGGGCTTGACGTGACCGACGAGGAGCAGGTCCGCGCGTTGGTCGCCGACACCGAGCGGCGGTACGGGCACATCGACCTGTTCTGCGCCAACGCGGGCGTCACCTCCGGCGGCGGGATGGAGGTCGACGACGCCGGCTGGGACCGCGCCTGGCGGGTCAACGTGCTCTCCCACGTCTACGCGGCCCGCGCGGTGCTGCCGGCGATGCTCGCCCGGGGCGGCGGCTACCTGCTGCACACCTGCTCGGCGGCGGGCGTGCTGACCTCGGTCGGCGACGCCCCGTACGCCACGACCAAGCACGCCGCCGTCGGCTTCGCCGAGTGGCTCTCCGTCACCTACCGCGACCAGGGCGTCCGGATCAGCGCGCTGTGCCCGCAGGGCGTGGACACGCCGATGCTCGCCGACGGGCTGGCCGCCGGTCACCTGGGCGCGCGGGTCGTGGCCGCCTCCGGCGCGGTGCTCACCGCCGACCAGGTGGCCGACGCGGTGGTCGCCGGCCTCGCCGAGGAGCGCTTCCTGATCCTGCCGCACCCCGAGGTCGCCGGGTACGCCCGCCGCAAGGCCGAGGACCCGGACGGCTGGCAGTCCGGCCTGCGCAAGCTCGTGCGCCGTTTGCGTTCCTGAGACCCGGCCGCGCCGGTCCGGCTCGCCCGCCGCTCGGCGTGCGGGGTCTGGTCGCGCGGTGCTAGAAGCTGCTGAGGAGCTTGACGAACGCGTCGTCGATCCTCGCCGGGTCGCGGGCGTCGAACGCCTTGCCCGCCGACGCCTTGGCGATCCGGTCCAGCGTTCCGAAGTCGGACTTCTCGTCGAAGGCGATGCAGAAGATCTTGATCGGCCGTTCCGGATCCAGCGCGACATCCTTCAGCAGCCGGGCGAGGTTGTTGTCCTTGGTGTACTCGTTCGTGCCGTCGGTCAGTACGACCACCGCGTTGATCCGGGACTGGTCGTAGTGATCGAGCATGTGCCGGTGCGCCGCCCGTACGGTGGCGTACAACGCGGTGCCGCCCTCGACGTGGAGATTGTTGATCTCCTTGGTGAGCGTCTTCTGGTCGAAGGGCGACAGCCGGACCTCCTCGCTGTACGGCGACTTCGGCCGCTGCGGGGTCTCGGACGAGAACGACCAGAGCGCGACCTTGTCCTCGGAGTTCAGCAGGCCGAAGCCCCTGGCGGCGGCCCTGGTCGCCACCTGGAACCTGGTCAGGTCACCGATCTTCGCGTTCATCGAACCGGACGTGTCGACGGCCACGAGGATGTTGGCCTTCTTGCGCAGCGTGCCCCAGCCGGTGAGGATCGCCTTGACCACGGTGGGATCCGGCGGGTCGAAGTAGGTGAGGTTCTCGGTCTCCCGCCCACCGACGGCGGCGATCAGCGGGCCGGACGCGTTCCGCTCGTGGTCGCGGAAGCCGTGCCGGCTGAAGCTCTGCTGCTGCGGCGGCTCCTAGAGGAACTTCAGGAAGTCGGCGGCGGCGTCACGCTGCTCCGGGCTGGCCGAAGGGAGCACCACGTACGGGTGGTCGAGGTTGAAGGTGCCTTCCTTCGGATACAGCGCGACCAGCGGGACCCTCGGCTTCTCGCCCGGGGTCGGGCTCAGCTTCCCCTCGTTGTACTGGTAGACCAGCTCCTCCTGCGTCACCACCGCGCTCATGTCCGTCGGGGCCGCCGCGTCGGCGCTGGACAGGTCCGCCTCGGCGCGGTCCTTCAACAGGTCCACGATGTCGTCGCTGTAGTGGGACACGTTGGCCTCGATGCGGCGGACGAACTGGGTCACCGTCGGATTCGCGACGTCGCTCTCGGTCAGGTCGCTGGCCCGGCTGATGGCCGCGTAGTAGCTCGCGATCGTGGCCGCCAGCCCGGAGGTGGACAGGTTCGGGTTGACCTTGCCGAAGCTGAACCGGCCCCAGTCGGGGCGACCGAAGGTGGCCCACCCCGTGCGCCCGGACGAGCCCAGGACCTCACCCCAGCCGAGCGGGCCCTGTTGCTGGAGGTGCTTCCCCTTCGACTGCGGCATGGCGATCACCAGCGGGCTGTTCGCGATCGACGGGTACCGGCCGGGGGTCTGCGCCGGGCGTCCGGCGGCCTCGTCCAGCAACTTCAACTGCCCGGTCCACAGGCTCGACGTCGGCAACCACACCTGCGGCCGTGGCAGGTCGGGCTGCTTGGCGGCCCAGTCGCCGGCCAGCGCATCCGTCGAGGCACCGGAGGCGAGGCCGTGCACGCTCACCACGGCGCACCGGTCGCCGACCCGCCGATCGCTCTTGTTGTAGCGTTCCGCCAGCTCGCCGAGGAGCACGTCCTTCTCGATCGACGCGCTGACCTCCAGCGGTGTGCACCCGACGTCCGCCGCCGGCCGGACGATCAGGTAGGCCGCCGCGATGACCACGGATCCGGCCACGATGGCCGCGGTGTACGGCAACCACGGCCGGGCAGTCGGTCGACCTGAAACCATCTGGTCCCTCCAGGGGTTGCCCCTGTCAGCCAAGCCATTGTGACTTCACCGAAACCTCGCCGAGCCGAGCCGAGGCCGGGCGACGGACGACAGAGGTATGGTGTCACGGCCCGCCAGCCCGAAAGCCACTCGCCTCCGGCGTGTCGTGTCGTCTCGGGGTTGGCCCGGCAGCAACGATGGCGGTGGATCCCTCGCGCGAGAGGGCGGTCAGTGGCTCGTCCGCCAGCAGCCGGTCGCGTTGACCGGTGCCGCAGCGCCGCTCACCGGCGGACGATCTGACCCACGCGCGGCGCGTCCGGCCGGCGGGCACCTCCAGCCGGGCGCGCTCCAGGGCGTCGGGCGCGGATCCGGTGCGGACGTCGGGCCGTTCGCCCGCGACTTTGGTGGACCGCTGGCCGTCGGTGGGGTGCGGTTTTCCGCACCCCGGCCGTTGCGGTCGGCCCGCTGGGGCCGGCGGTCGACCTCATGGTCCGGGCCGTGCTGAGTTCATAGCGTCTTCGGCATGATCCGTTTGTCGCAGGTGTCGATGCACGCTGGCTGGTTGGCCGAGGAGCCGGATCCGTCACAGGGCGGCCTGGTCGGGTTGGTGACCGAGCTGACGGAGCGGCTCGGCGCCCCCGGTGTCGGCCTGGCGGTCGCGTTGGAAAACCTGATCCCGCCGATCCCGAGCGAGGTGATCCTGCCGTTGGCGGGGTTCACCGCCGCGCAGGGCAGGAGTAACCTCTTCGCCGCGATCCTCTGGAGCACGATCGGTTCGGTGGTGGGCGCGGTGGCGCTGTACCACGTCGGCGTCGCGCTCGGGCGGGACCGGGTCCGCGCCATCGCGGCGCGGTTGCCGTTGGTCAAGGTCGGCGACATCGACCGGACGGAGGCGTGGTTCGCCCGGCACGGGGTGAAGACCGTCTCCCTCGGACGCATGATCCCGATCTTCCGCAGCCTCATCTCCATCCCCGCCGGTGTGGAGCGGATGCCGGTTCCCACGTTCCTGCTCTACACCACGTTGGGCAGTCTGATCTGGAACACCCTGTTCGTGCTGGCCGGCTACCTGCTGGGGGAGAACTGGCACTCCGTCGAGCCGTACGTCGGGACGTTCCAGAACGTCGTCATCGTGGCCGGCGCGCTCGCCGTCGGATACTTCGTCGTCTCCCGGCTGGTCAAGGCGCGCCGCCCGCGGCCGGCGGCGGGGAACGAGGTGGAGGCGGACAGGTTCGGACCGTGCGGGTCGGTCGCACCCGCCGAGCGGAGCTGCCGTGCGCGTAGTCCTCGCCGAAGACTCCACCCTGCTGCGCGAGGGGCTGGTCCGCCTCCTCGCCGACGAGGGACACCAGGTGCTGGCCGCCGTCGCGGACGCCGACCAGCTCGTCACCGCCGTCGAACAGCACCGTCCCGACGTCGTCGTCACCGACGTCCGCATGCCACCCACCAACACCGACGACGGGCTGCGGGCCGCGCTGGACATCTGCCGCCGTTGGCCTGACACCGCCGTGCTCGTCCTGTCCCAGTACGTCGAGAAGCGCTACGCCGCGAAGCTCCTCGCCGACCGGTCCGAAGGCGTCGGCTACGTCCTGAAGGACCGCGTCGCCCAGGTCGAGGAATTCCTCGACGCACTCGACCGCATCGCCGCCGGTGCCACGGCGCTCGACCCCGAGGTCGTCCGGCAGCTCGTGTCCGCCACGAGCCACAGCGACCCGCTCAACCGCCTGACCCCGCGGGAACGCGACGTGCTGCACCACATGGCTCAGGGGCACACCAACGCCGCCATCGCCGAACGCCTGCACGTGTCGCAGAGCGCGGTCGAGAAACACATCAACACCATCTTCGACAAGCTCGACCTCTCCCACGTGACCGGCTACAGCCGCCGGGTCCTCGCGATCCTGCGCTACCTCGGCTCCTGACCGTCCAGGACCGCCGGCCCGTACGGGAAGGCTGCGTGCGGGGCTCGCGCCACGGCGTCGCCGTTCACAGGCGGACGATCTGACCCACGCGCGGCGGCGTCCGACCGGCGAGCACCTCCAGCCAGGCGCGCTCCAGGGCGGCGGGCCCGGATCCGGTCCGGACGTCGAGCCATCCGCCCACGACCCCGGTGAACCGCTGCCAGGCGTCGGTGAACCGCTGGTCGAGCCCGTCGCGGCCCCAGTCCTGGCGGCGCTTGCGCATCTGCACCGGGGCGAAGAACACCTCTCCGGCGGCGTCGGCGTTCGGGATCTGGGTGGTGAGTCCGACCGCGACGTCGCGTACGAGCCGGTCGCCGAGGTGCTCCCGTAGGGCGGCCCGGGTGGCGGGCGCGCCGGACAGGTCGAGGTAGGCGGTCGGTACGGCGTCGAGGGCGTGGATGTCGTCGTAGGAGACGACGTCGTCGTAACAGCCGAGGGACCGGGTGAACGCGAGGTTGCCGGGGGAGGTGAGCCCGACCAGGCGCGGGCCCCGGCCGTGCAGCTCGAAGGCGGCGGCGTACGCGGTCTTGCTCGACGCCGACGACAGCACCAGCGACTGCGCCCCGTAGAAGTCGTTGTCGACGACCTGGTCGGCCAGCATGAAGGAGGTGAAGAACAGCGGCCGGAACAGGACCAACAGGTCCTCCTGGTCCTCCCGGTACGCCGGGTCGCCGGTGGTCGCCCGGTACACGTTGTACGGCGAGGGCAGGTCGGCCCGGTGCCCGCTCGCGTCGCGGAACCCGGAGGCGTCCACCCGGTCCGGCCGCACGACCAGGTGACCCGCCGGCGGGAGGTAGCCGTAGACCCGCTGCCCCGCGGCGACCCCCTCGACCGTGGACTCGACCACCTCGGCGAAGCCCCACAGCGGCGGGAGTCCCCACTGCGGCCCGAGCCCTCGGGGGCCGGGCGGGAAGAACCGCCAGTACCGCATCGAGTCGCCGAGCACCGCGTAGGTGACGTTGTTGGCGGTGAGGCCGACGCGGTCCACCCGCAGCAGTGCCTCGCCATCGGCGAGGGTGGGCGTCGTGCCTTCGACGAGGGTGGTCCGGCTCAGGTCGGCACGGGCCACGGCGAAGGTCCAGGAAGCAGGCATGGACCGACGCTAAGCAGACCGCAGCGCCGGGACAAGTGCACTGTGAGTGCAAAATCCCACTCGCGGTCCGGTTGACGGAGCACGAGCTCAGCGGTGCCAGCGGAGGGGACCGGGGCGCACGGACCAGAGGAGACGCCGCCACCAGGTGCGGGCGGCGCGCAGCGCGGCGACGTAGGCGCCGGCCGTCGTGACGGCCCGCGACGCCTGCTCCGCCGTCGCGGTGCCCGGCGCGAACGCCGTCTGGTTGAGCAGCCCCGCCAGCTCCTCGACGTCCGTCCCGGAGGGGAGGACGGCACGGGCGTGGGCGGCGACCTCGGAGGCCGAGAGGTCCCCACCGGCCGGGTGACCGGCCAGCCGCAGCGCGTCGGTGACCTCCCGCCAGGCGCCGGCGATCCGCTGGGCGGGGTCGCCCCGTCGCAGCCGCGCCCGGGTCAGTGCCCGGCGCATCAACAGCAGGGCGAGCAGCGCGGCCACGACCAGCAGCAGCACGCCGCCCGTCCCGCCGCCGACCAGCAGCGCCGTCGACGGTCCGCCGGAGCCGGCCGGCCCGCCCGGCGCCGCCGCCGGCTGCGGGGTCGCGGTCGGCTCGACCGTGGGCTCCGGCACCTCCGACGGGGGCGGCTCCTCGGGTGCGGGGCGGAAGTCCTCCTCCACCGGTCGCGGTTCCTCGTCGGGCCGGGGCAGCGGGTCGAACGGCACCCAACCCAGCCCCTCGAAGAGCACCTCCGGCCAGGCGTACGCGTCGCCGGCCCGGACCGGACCGTCGCCGGCGGCGCGGAAGCCCACCACCACCCGGGTCGGCAGCCCCGCCAGCCGACCCAGCACGGCGAACGCCGCCGCGAACTGCTCCGAGGTGCCCCGCTGGCCGCCGGCGTTGCGGGGTCCGAAGAGGAAGAAGTTCAGGTTCGGGTAGGCGTGCCCGCTCGGCGCGTCGGCGACGAGGCGGTAGTGCTCGGCGAGGAACTGCTCCACGGCGGCGGCCCGCGCGTACGGGGCGCCGTTGGACTCGGCGAGCTGGGCGGCGAGCCGGCGCAACGGATCCGGCACCCCGTCGGCGACCCGCAGCACCCGGGCCACCTCCTCGCCGGCCGGCACGTCCGCCGTGCCGAGCAGGTTGGCGTCCGGCGTCTCCAGCGCCGACGTCACGCTGTAGCGCAGCCCCGGGGTCAGGCCCTCCGGGCGGATCAACGTCCCGGTCGTCGGGTCGTACGCCACCCGGGCGCCGGTGACCTCGCGCGGGGTGGCGACGGCGGGCAGCAGCCGGCCGCTCAGCCCGGCGACGGTGATCTCCTGCCGTACCGTCTCCACGGTGCTGTCGCGGGCCGGCGCCGTGGCGGGCAGGATCCGCCCCGCGTTGCGGTATGTCGCGCCGACCCGCCAGGTCACCCCGTCGTAGTCGCTGAGCACCGCCAGCCGGATCGGCACGGGGCGGCCGGCCTCGGGCCCGGGAATGGCCCCCGGCTCCTCGGCCGGCACGGAACCCGGCGGGCCCGATCGCTGCGTGCGCACGTCGAGCAGTTGCTGACCCGGGTTCAGCGCCCAGCCGGAGATCCGGATGAGCGGGTTCTCGTCGAGGGTCTCCACCCGCGGCGGCTCGACGTACCGCCGAGGGTCCACCGGCCGGCCGTCGACCTGGCCGGCGAGCAGCGGACCGAGCAGTGCGACCAGCCCGACCACCACGGCGAGGCCGGCGGCGGAGGCGGCGGCGAGCCGGGCCCGGACGGCGGCGCGGACCGCCGGCGCCAGGCCGGCGGCCGGGTCGACGCCGGCCGTGGCCGTGCCGCCCGCCGGCACCGCCAGGCCGAGCGCCGCCACGGCCACGAGGGCCAGCGTCGGCCCGATCGCGGGATCGGCGTTCGGGCCGACCACGTAGAGCGCGGCGGCGTAGAGCAGCACCGGCGGCAGGTAGCCGAGCAGCACCCGGCCCGCCCGCATCGCCACCTCCGCCCCGGCGAGACCGGCCAGCCACGCGGCGACCAGCGGCACCAGCACCGTGTCGGGGGTCGGCTCCACCGGGATCATCGCCGTCAGCAGCCGGGGGATGCCGTTCGCGGCGGCGTCCGCGGTCACCTCGGCCAGACCGCCGGGCAGCTCGGCGCGGGTCGCGGTGAGGCGCAGCGACCAGGCCGTCCAGCCGGCCATCGCGAGCACCGAGACGGGTGCGACCAACCACGAGGGCAGCCGGCGGGCGGCCACGCTGACCAGCACCGAGCCCACCGCCGCCCCGAGCACCAGCCAGGTCAGCAGCGGGCCGGCGTAGACCCGGCCGAGCACCGCGCCGGCCAGGCCGGTCATCGCGATCAGTGCCAGCGGCACCGGGACCGCCCGCAGCGCCCGCCCCAGCCGGGCAACCCCACGGACGCCCTCGGCGCGGCCACCGCCGTCACCACCGCCGGCCCCGGCCGGGCCGGTGGGTGCCGTCGTGCCGCCCCCGCCGGCCGGCCGCCCCGCCGCGCCGTCGCGCGCGTCGCCGGCCACCGTCACCACCTGCGCACCCCGTCCCACTCGGCGGCGAACGCCGCCCCGTCCGCGGCGTCGATCACCACCAGGCCGGCCGCGCCCGACGGCGCCGGCTCCGTCGCCCCGAAGATCCCCACCACCACCGACGGGTACGCGGCCCGCAGCGCGCCCACCGTCCCCAGGTCGTCGCGGCCCCCCGGCCCGGTGAGGAAGACCAGCGTGTCGCCGAGCCGTTCCCGCCGCAGCCGGGTGGTGGCGGGCTGAAGGTCGCCGTCGTCGGCGAGTCCCGCCGCCGCGAGCCGGTCCAGCGGCCCGTGCGCCGCCGCGTCGTCGCCCGCTGCCGCGAGGCCGGCCGGCTCCGGCGCGACCAGCAGCAGCACCACCGGCAGGCCCTCGCGGTACGCGGCGACGAGCACCGAGGCGGCGGCCTCGCACGCCGACTCGAACGACTCGGCCACCCCGTCGAGGCGCTGCGGGTGGGCGCCCGCCCGGTTGTCCAGCAGCACCACGATCCGGGGCAGGCTGGTGTCCACGTTCTCCCGCACCATCAGCTCGCCCACCCGGGCGCTGGTACGCCAGTGCACCCGGCGCAGCTCGTCACCGATGACGTACTCGCGCAGTGAGTCGAAGGTGATCGATCCGTGCGGCACCTTGTCCACCCGGCCGTCGAGGCTGCGCCCCGCGCCCGTGGGCACCGCGTTCAGCGGGTGCACGCGCGGGTGCACCCAGACCGGCACCGTGCCGCCGTACGGGCGGGCCAGCGCCACCAGGCCCAGGGGGTCGCGCCGGGTCACCCGCAGCGGCCCCACCGGCACCACGCCCCGACGGGCGGTCGGCACCTCGTAGCGGACCGTGGTGTCCCGGCCCGGTCGCAGCCGCAGCAGCGGCACCGGGACCGCCAGGTCGCCGCACCGGTCCTCGGCCACCAGGCTCGCCGCCCGCAGCCGCCCCGCGTTGCGCACCGTCAGGGTCATGGCGGCCGGCTCGCCCCGCGCCACCCGGTCCGGGTCGGCGCTGCGGGTGACCTCCAGGCGGGGCCGCCACGCCGCGCTCAGCACGGCGTAGCCGACGGCGATGCCGGCCGCCGCCCCGAGCAGCGTCAGCTCCGGGTACGCGAAGCGGAAGCCGACGCCGAGCAGCACGACGGCGGCGACGAGCAGCCCGACACACCGGGCGGTGAGCGCGGACACCGGCGTCGCCGGTCAGCCCTGGACCGGGGCCGGCTGGCCCGAGGGGAGCGGCACCGGCACCGAGGCGACCGCCTGGCGCAGCACCTCGGCGGCGGTCACCCCGCGCACCTGCGCGTCGGGGGTGAGCAGCAGCCGGTGTGCGAAGACCGGCTCGGCCAGGGTCTTCAGGTCCTCCGGCATGATCCAGCCCCGCCCGTCGATGAGCGCGTACGCGCACGCCGCCCTGGTCAGCGCGATCACGCCCCGGGGGCTGACCCCGACGCGCACCTGCGGGTGGGTGCGGGTGGCCGCGGCCAGCCGCACCGCGTACGCGTAGAGCGGCTCGGCGATGTGCACCCGGCGGGCCATCCGCACCATCTCCCCGACGGTGGCCGTGTCGGTGACCGCGGTCAGCGCCTCGGGGGAACGGACCGTGGCGCCGCGCAGCACCTCCACCTCGACGGCCTCGTCGGGGTAGCCGACGGAGAGCTTCACCAGGAACCGGTCGAGCTGGGCCTCCGGCAGCCGGTACGTGCCGTCCATCTCCACCGGGTTCTGGGTGGCCACCACCAGGAACGGCTGCGGCACCGGGTGCCGGACCCCGTCGACGGTGACGGTGCGCTCCTCCATCACCTCCAGCAGCGCCGACTGGGTCTTCGGCGACGCCCGGTTGATCTCGTCGGCGATGACGATGTTGGCGAACACCGGCCCCGGGTGGAACTCGAAGCCCCGGGTGGCCTGGTTGAAGATCGTCACCCCGGACACGTCGGAGGGGAGCAGGTCGGGGGTGAACTGGATGCGCCGCCACTGCCCCTTCACGGTCGCCGCGATGGCCCGGGCCAGGGTGGTCTTGCCGACCCCCGGCACGTCCTCCAGCAGCACGTGCCCCTGGGCGAAGAGCGCGGTCAGCGCCAGCCGGACCACCTGGGGCTTGCCCAGCACCACCGCGTTGACGTTCTCGGCCAGCCGGGCGGCGAGGGCGGCGAAGCCCTGCACCTCCGGCTGGGTGAGCGGTTCTGGGGTGTTCACGACGGTGGTGCTCCTTGCCTGGGTGGGTCAGCAGGTGGGCAGGACCTTGATGTCGTCGCCGCCCTCCAGGTTGAGCCAGGCCCAGGGAATGTAGTTGCGTCCCTTGTAGTCGACCTGCACCCACCAGGTGCTGCGCTTCTCGTTGTTGTAGATGTAGGCGTAGACCTCTTCGCCCTGCTTCTTGCAGTAGGCCTTGAGCCAGGTGCCGTTGGCGACCCAGCCGGCCTGCCGGTCGTCGTCCTGCCGGGTGACCTCGAAGATCTCGTTGCCGTTGCGTTCGCCGGGGATCTCCCGGGTGCAGTAGCTGGCCTCCGCGCCGGAGGAGCCGTTGCGGCAGGTCGCGATCCCGTAGAGGGCGCCCGTGGCCTGGGCGCGGGTGGCGGTGCCGTCGCCGGCGGCGTTGCGCGCCGTCACGGTGAAGGTGTACTTCGTGCCCGGCGTCAGGCCTGTCATCGTGATGCTGGAGCAGCTCCCGGGCTTCGCCGGCTCACCGGCCGTGCTCAGCGAGCAGGTCGCCTTGCCGCCACCGGCGTCCACGGTGAACGTGACCGTCGCCGAGGTGGCGGTGGCCGAGGAACCGGTCACGGTGACGCGGGGCTCGGCCACCGTGCGGGCCGTGGTGGTGGCCTCCGGGCCGGGTCCGGCCTCGTTGACCGCCCGCACCTTCACGGTGACGTTCTGGCCGTTGCCCAAGCCGTCCACCGTGGCCCGGGTGTCGGTCACCTCGCTGCTGCGCCCGCCCACGTCCACCAGGTACTTCGTCACCGGGCGGCCGTTGGCCGCCGCCGGGGACCAGTGCACCGCGACGGCGCCCGGCCGATCGGCCACCGTGGTCGACCGCAGCTCGCCCGGGCGCTCCGGCGGCGCGTACGGCACGACGGTGTTGCTCACCGGCGAGGCCGCCGAGCCGGCGCCCCGGTCGTTGACCGCCACCACCGTGAACGCGTACTGCGTGCCGTATTCCAGTTCGCCCGCCGGCACCACCAGCTCGGTCCTGCGGGACTCGCCGGCGGGGGCGTTGGTGCCCGCCGACGTGGCCGTGACCACGTACTTCGCGATCGTGTTGCCCTGCCCGTTGGCGGCCGGCCACTTCACCAGCACGGTGCCGTCAAGGCGCTCCTGGGCGGTGACGGCGGCCGGCGGATCCGGCACGGCGGCCGTCGGCGTCACCGGGTTGCTGGTACGCGCGGGACCGTCGCCCTTCGCGTTGACCGCGTGCACCGAGAACCGGTACGTCTCGCCGTTGGTCAGGCCCTTGATCTCGACCGCCCGCTGGTTGGCGCCCACCTCGACGCGCTGGTCGGCGCCCTGCACCACGTACCGGGTGATCTCCGCCCCGTTGGCCGGGGCCGGCCGCCAGCTCACCCGGGCCTGGGCGTTGCCGGCGGCGGCGGTGACGCCGCGCGGGGCGCCCGGCTTGCCCACCTTGGGCTTCTTCGGCGGGGGCGGCGGCGGGGGAGCCGGCGGCGGGTCGCCACCGAGCACGTCGTTGGCGTACTTGTCGACCTCGCGGACCTGGTGCTTGTCGTCCACCACCTGGGCGGTGGCCGAGTCGGGGGCGTTGATGAAGAGGTGGTTCTCCCGCACCTCCAGCTCCAGCGGCCCGGTGCCCCGACCCCGGATGGTGTCAACGAGCTGCCCGCCGGAGTCGAAGGCGTAGACCGTGCCGGACGCCTCGTCGGCGCAGTAGTAGCGGCCGGCCCACGCCACGGCCGGGCTGAGCCTGTCGCCCGTGCCCGGCACGGTGAACGCCCGCACCGCGCCCTCGTCGTCGACCACGTGCACCCGCCGCTCGCCGGGCACCGTCACGGGCACGTCCGGCCCGCTGGTGCGCGCCGGCAGCGCGCCCGGCGCGGTCATCGTCAGCGGCGTGGTCCGCACCTCACCGCGCTGCACGGTCACCAGCGCCCCGGCGGTGCGGTCGAGCACCGCGACGCCGTCGTCCAGCGTGGAGACCACCAGTTCGTGGCTGGCGTCCGCGACGTCGTACGTCTCGACCTTCTTCGGGCTGAGCCCGGCACCGGCGGGAGCCGCCGACGCGGGCGCGGAGGGCAGCGGCGCGGCGGTGACCGCCGAGACGGTGCCCTCGCTGGGCACCGCGATCCACAGGCGCCCCTCGCCGTCGAAGGATCCGCCGGTGATGCCCGGCGGGTAGCGCACCGGCTCGCCGATCGGGGTCAGCGACCGCGGGTCGAGCTGCCGGATGACGCCCTGCACGGCGTCGACGACGAACGCCGCGTCCTCGTGCAGGGCCACGTTGACGCCCAGCCCCGGGGTTGTCCCGGTGGTCGCGGTGATCTGGAGGGTGGCCAGGTCCAACGAGCTGACCTGCCCGGTGTTCAGGTCCCGCAGGACCAGCAGCCGGTCGGTCTGGGTGACCTGCATCGGGTGACGGCGGGCGCCCGGGACACCGACGCGGGTGTCGACCCGCGCGGTGATGCCGTTGACGCGGGCCAGCTCGCTGCGCGCGGCGCTCCACAGCCAGGAACTCGCGTCGTGGCTCGCCACCGCGTTGTCCGCCGCCCCGAGGCCGTGAATGGTGAGCCCCATGGCGGCCAGCAGCGCGGCCACCGTCGCGATGGTGACGACCCCGCCGCGCATCCGGCGGGGCCGGCGACGCGGCGGGCCGGTGCCGGCGTGCCCGGTGTCATCGATGGTGGCCACTACCGGCTGCCTCCCGTGTCGTCTCTGGCAGGTGGCGCGCCATGTCCGGCGACCCTCCCCTGAGCCGGGTGCCATCATATGGCCGGGTCGGGGGCGTGGGAACCCGCACCGTCCCCCTGTGGACACCGTGCGTGTGCGCCACGCCGCAGTGGACGGTCAGCTCGACGGCGTGTCGCCCTCCCGTTCCGTGCAGACCTGCCCGGACGTGGCGAACGAGTCCGTCGAGTAGACCGCCAGCACGGTGAAGCAGTAGTCCACCCGCGAGTTCAGGCCGTTGACCGTGTAGCTGGTCTGCCCCGGGTCCACCGTGGCCATCACCCCCAGCGCCTGACCGGTCCGGCCGCCGGCCACCATGAACGGCACCCCGCCACCGGCCGGGTCCGTCCAGTTCAGCGTGATCGTCGCCGAGTCGTCCTTCAGCGTCAGCCCGCCCGGCGGAGGGCCGGCCGCCGACGCGGACGGCGCGGCGGCCGACGGCGAGGCGGGTCCCGACGGCGGCGCCGCGTCGCGGTTGAGCACCAGCACGCCCACGCCGACGAGCGCCGCGACGGCCAGGACCGCGACGACCACCGCGACGATGACCGCCGTGCGGTTCCGGCCGCTCTCCTCGGGCTCCGGCGCCATCGGGTACGCCGGCGGCGGCGGGAAGGCCGGCGCCTGCTGTTGCGCGGGGTGCTGGGCCGTCGACCGGGTCCGCACGGGTTGGGCCTTCATCGGGAACGTCTCGTCGATGTCCAGGTACGCCGGCGGCAGGTCGTCGATGTTCTCCCGCTCCGGCTCCGCCGGCTCGACCTCCTCGCGCTCCCGTTCCCCCTCGGCCCGTTCCAGCTCCTCCTCGACGTCCGGCTGGTCGGCGTCGGAGTCGGTCGTCGCTCCTGTGAGCGCCTGCGGGGGAGCCGTGCTGCTCCACGGCGGCGCGGACATGCTCCACGGCGGCGCGCTCACCGGCGGTTGGCCCCCGGGCGGCGCGCTCACCGGCGGTTGAACCCCGGGAGGGGCGCTGAACTGCTGCGGAGGAGCGGGCGGCGCGCTGACCGGCGGCGGCATCACCGACGGCGGAGGCGGGATCGGCGGCAGGGGGGGAACCGGCGGCGTACTGACGCCCCGCGGCGGCGCGCTGACCGGCGGGCTGCTCGTCGGGTGCGCGGGCGGTGCGCTGACGGGCGGGCTGCTCGTCGGGTACGCGGGCGGTGCGCTGACCGGGGGCGTCGGTGGTGCGCTGACGGGGGACGCTGGTGGTGCGCTGACCGGTGGTGCGCTGACCGGCGCGGCCTGCGCCGCTGCCGGTGACGTGTCGGGCGGTGGCGTCTCGGACGGCCGGGCGGGGCTGACCGGAGCATCCGGTGCGCCGGGAGTGCCGGCGGCGCGAGCGATCTCCTCGGCGAGCAGCGGTTCGATCTGCTTGACCTGGATGGTCGGCTTGGCCCATCCGGGCGCCGGCCCCGCCGGGCGCTCCGGCGCCTCGGGCGGTGCCGCCGCCTCCGAAGCCGGGGCGGTCGCCTCCGGCGCGGAGACGCGCGGGGCCTCGCCGACGGACTCGGCCAGGGGCGAGGACGGGACGTCAGGCACGGCAGGCCGGGTAGCCGGCGTGCCGGGTCGGGGTGACGCGGCGCTGGTCGTACCGGTGGTGGATGGTCCGGCGGCGGGCCCCGCTGTCGTTCCGGGCGGCGTGGTGCTGGCCGGTGACGCGGCGTCGGCCGCCGCCGTCCCGGCCGACAGGCCGCTGGTCGGGGACGCCTCGTCGACGGCCCGGTGTCGCGGCGCAGCGGTGGCTCCCGTCGGGGGCACCGCGGCCCTCGCCTGCGCGGGCGGCTCGGCGCCGGCCAGGGGAGGAACGGGCGGCTTCGGCACGGCCGGCACCGGTGGGGCGGGCGGCTCCGGGGCGGCGACGACGGGAGCGGCGGCCGCATGGCGCGGGGGCGGCGGTACGGGTGGCGTCGTGGCTGGCGGAGACGACACCGGGGCCGGTGGCGGCACCGTCCTCGGGGCCGGCACGACCGAGGCGACGCCGGCCGTCGCCGGCGGGGCGGGGCGCGGCGCAGGTGTGGCGGGACCCGGCGTCGCCGGCGGTTGGGCCGGCCCGGGAGGAGGCGCCCAGGGTGACTGCGGCGACGCCGGTGCGGGGCGTTGCGCCGGGACGACCGGGGGCGGCGGCACGGGCGCCGACGGCACCTGAGGGTGCGCCGGGGCGGCGGTGGGCGCCGACGGCACGACCGGGGGCGGCGGGATGGGCACCGCCGGGGCGTACGGCGGCTGCGCCGAGGACGGCACGGCCGGAGGCGGGGGTACGGCGGCACGGGCCGGTCCCGGTGGCGCGGGCACGACCGGCGGCGGAGGGATCGTCGGGGGTGGCGGAATCCGCTGCGGCGGGGTGGCGTACGGGGTGGCCTGTCCCCGCCCGGGGGGATGCGGTGCCTGCGGCGGGGCCGGCACGTGGGGTGGCGGCGGGGCCCACGCCTGCCGGGGCGGGGCGGGCACCACCGGCGGTGGCGGAACCTGGGCACCCTGCGGCGGGGCCGGATACGGCTGCGGCGGCACGGGCGGCATCTGTGGCGGGTGGCCGGCCGAGCGGGGCGGCTGTGGGGGCGCCGCAGGGTGCGGCGCCGGGCCGACGGGAGTGGCCCGTCCCACGCCGCGTACGCCCGGAACGGGTGGCGGCGGCGGGACCGGCGGGGTGTGCGGGGACGCCGGTGCGGCCGGCGGGGTGTTGGTGACGTGCGGCGGCATCGGCTGCGCGGTCGGCGGCTGCGCGGTCGGCGGCTGCGGGGGGCCGACCGCGGCGGGCTCGTGCGGTCGCCAGGTGGTGGAGAGCACCGCCAGCGACATCGTCGGTTCGGAGAGCGCGGACATGTCGGGCCGCGCGACCGGCGGCGCGGGCTGCGGGGCGGGAGCGGCGTCGCCGAGATACTGCCGTGCCGTGCGTACCGCAGGATGGTCGACGCCGAGCACGGCGGGCCCGAGGGTGGCGACGCGGGTGTAGTTGCGGCGCGCCTCGTGCCGGTTGCCCAACTCGTCCGCCACCGCGGCCAGCTCGAAGGAGAGCGCCAGCATCAGCGGATCGGACGGTGGCCAGAGGCGCTCGCCGGCGGCGAACGCCTCCTCCAGCACGCGGCGGGCCGCACTCGGGTCGTCCGCCTCCCGGTGCAGGCGGGCCAGCAGGTGCGCGGTGCTCAGCACATCCGGGTGGTCCTTGCCGTACGGCGGCCGGGCGGAGGCGACGGCGTCGTTGAGCAGTCGACGGGCGGAGTAGAGATCGCCCGCGGCGCGTAGGGCGAGGGCCCGGTGCTGCACGGCGGCCAGGGGAGAGGGATGGGACACGTGGCCATGCTGCCGCGTCAGGCCCGTCGGACGCTACCCAGGCCCACCGGTTGGCCGCGGCTCACACGGGTCCGGTCACCCGTCCGACCTGCGGCGACCCGTCGGCCGGAAGCTGATGTGCATGATCCACCCGGGCCGTGTACAGTAACTCCCCGTGCGGCCCACCAGGGCGGCCGGCGGGTGGAAGCTCACCTCGGTCGACACGGTAGGCTGGACATGCAGGTCCGGGTGGCGGAATGGCAGACGCGCTAGCTTGAGGTGCTAGTGCCCGTATAGGGCGTGGGGGTTCAAGTCCCCCCTCGGACACGAACCATTACCCCACGGTGCGCGCTGAGATCCACTGCGGCGCGCACCGTTTGTGTTTCCGGCTGGTAGGTGAGCCGGAGCCCGAGTTGCCGGTAGACCTCGGACTTGTCGGCAGGGTCGGCGTCGCGGAGCACGGTGGCGATGTCGCCGAGCGCCGTCATCAGGCTCGTGATCTCTGCTCGGCTCATGCGGCGTGGGCTGTTGCCCGCCTTCGCGTGGAGGTCGGCTTCGGCGCGGGCGCGTTCGGTCTGGGTTTGGGTGATCCATTCGGTGACCACCGCCGGGTCGGCACCGGCGTCGAGGGCTGCTCGGTAGCGCTCTAGCTTGGCGTCGCATTCGGTGATGATTGCCTGGGCTGCCTTGGCATGACCGGGCGGATGATCCCGGGGTTGGGCGTCGGCCATCGCGGTGATCGTCTGCTCGATGCGGTGGGGTGTGAAGGCGGAGGCCAGCCAGATGTCGAGCGGGTCAGTGAGGGCGTCCTCGCGCAGGTACACGTTGCGGGGATGGTCGACCTGGTTGGCGAGGGCGTACTCCTGGGGGAAGCGGCAGCGGTAGTAGGCGTTGCCGTGGTTGTACTGGCCCTGCATGCGTCGGTCGCAGGCTGCGCAGTAGATCAGACCGCGGAAGACGTACGGGTTGCGGGTGCGCTGCTTGACGTGTTGACCTCCAGTGCCCCGTCCGCGCTTTTCAAGGATTGCTTGGGCCTGTTCGAAGGTCGCGTCGTCGATGAGTGGTTCGTGGCTGATCTCCGTGGAGACCACCCACTTGTCGCGGGCGTTCCAGCGCATGATGCCGGTGTGGCCCATTGCTACGTCGTCGACGTCGAGCAGTACCTCGTCGGTGCGTTGTTTGTTCCATACCTGTCGCCCGGTGTAGCGGGGGTTGGTGAGGATGACGCGGACGGCGCTCTTGGACCAGGCGATGCCGCTGCGGTGGGGGTTGCGGGCGCGGTCGTGTGCGGACGGGCACGGCACGTGGTTGGCGGTAAGTCCTTCGGCGATAGCGAAGAGGCCGATGCCGGCGAGGAACTCGGCGAAGATCCGCCGGACGATCGGCGCAGTGTGGTCGTCGGGAGTGAGGCCCTTGAGGCGTTTGCCGTCGGCGGCCTTGGCGGGGTTGGGGTGGGGGCCGAGGTCGCGGAGGGTGTAGCCGTAGGGTGGGCGTCCGCCGAGGTAGCGGCCTTCGAGGAGGGTCTGAGCGGTCATGGCGGTACGCACGCGAAGCTTGATCCGGTTGCGTTCGCCCTTGCTCATGCCGCCGAAGACGGACATGACGAGTTCGTGTGCTTCGTTGTCGGGGTCGATGGGGCCGCCGATCTCGGGCACCCAAAGTTCGACGCCGTAGTGGGCGAACAATGGCACCGTGAGACCGAACTGGTTGCCGTAGAAGGCGCGGTGGGGTTCACCGACGACCACGGCGGAGAACCCGCGCTGCGGGTCGCGCAGCGCCGCGAGAAGCAGGCTTGCCTGCGTCCGGCGTTGCCACGGGAGGGAACGGCTCTGGCCGACGTCGAAGTACTCGGTGACGATGCCGCCGCCGTGGGGCTGGATGAGCGTCGTCGCCCGCGTGAGCTGCCAGCTCCGGGACGATTCGGGGTCCTGGTTGTCCTCGGTCGACACGCGGCCGTAGAAGGCAAAGGGTTTCGGTTGAGGGGTGGTCATCCGTTCTCCTCGGTCGAGTTGTTCGTGCGGCGGTCGTTGACGCCTCTGAGCAGCTTCAGTAGGGCGGCAGCGGCATCGGGGTGCAGCTCAGGTGGCTGGTGGGGAGCCTCCACCCTGATGAATGCGGTCGTCGCGGGCCCGTCGACGTCGTCGACCGTCCATGAACCGTTGCCTTCACTAGATCCGTCAAGTCGCTTGTCCGGTGCCGCGCCCGTCGCCGGATCGGGCTCCTTGCGTTGCTGATGTTGGTGATCGGACGGCAGAGTCATGCGCCTCCGTCCGGTGGCTGACCCGGCGGAGACATCCGTCGGTGGGCGTGCATCGTTCGCTCCTTGATCTCCGAGAGCCCGTTTGGATAGGGGGCGGGCTGGAGGGCGACGTAGGCATTGGCGTCGTGAGCGAGCAGGGCGGTCATGCTGCAGCTCAATGCGTTGGAGGCTCGTGCCGTGCCGGATGGGTGGGTTGTCATGGAGATGTCCTTCGAAGTTGGTTCATGTGCCGGTTGCTCCGGCGGGCATGAAGAAGCGGCCGATGCCGTCGGGCACCGGCCGCTCGCTGAGTAGGGCAGGCGTTACATCTATGCGGTTGTCATGTCCCTCAGGTGGCCTCGAGACGGCAATCGCTGCCGGGCGGCGGGGCTTGCTGGTGCGCGTCTGCGTCGACTATTGACGGTCCGGAGACCACTCATTTCACACCGAAGAGGTCACTGGTTCGATCCCAGTATCGCCCACCGTAAATTTGGCAGGTAGCGAGCCCGTCACCGGAATCCCCGGTAACGGGCTTTCGCGTTGTTGCCCCTTAAATTTGGAGCAGGTTGGGAGCAGGCGGCATTCGGCCCGGGATTGGACCGCCGTGGGCCGCACGGCGCGGTACGGAGTTGGCGGCCCACGACCGGGCCCTCCCTCTGGTTGAGGACCGGGCGCACTGGCTACCGGTACCCCGTGACGCGAGGGCGGCTCCGCTGAAGTGACCCCCTGAGACCGGATACCTCCTGACTTGGCATCCTGCCGAGGAGGAGGAAACCGCTGTGGCTCGACAGAGCAAGTACCCCGAGGAGTTCCGCCGCCAGGCCGCGGCGCCCGAAGGGATTGACCGTCGGGGAAGTGCGGCTCCGTGCGGCGCTAGCCCCTATTGGCAGCTTCTATGCGGCTTGGTTTCCGAGTTTCAGTGACCCAGCTCCGACGAACCTGAGCCGGCACGTAACCGTCCATCAAGCGGATACCAGCCACTACGCCGAGGGGAACGCGGTGATGTCGGTGCTGCTGGCCGCATCGGTAATCCGGGCGGTGCAGGAGATACACGACGGCGGGGCAAGCGTGTGACGTGCCGGCAGAACGCTGTGGCTATGCGGGTACTCGTGGCCGTACAGTCACCGTGTGGCGCTACCCCTTGACGTGTCGAAACCGTTTCGCTTTCACCGTGAGCTGCTGCAGCTCGTGAACGCGGTGCTGAACGCCGGCGGAGCGGACGAGGCCAGGTGGATCGAGTGGAAGGGGACGCTTGACCTGGCAACCGGTCCAGGGCAGCATCACCTCGCTCGGCAGATCCTGGGGTTCGCGAACAGAGACCCGGATGTCGCAGCGCGGTGGGCAGGAGGCTACGCATACCTGATCGTGGGCGCTGAACCAGGTGTCACCAAGCCGGCTGGGGTGGCGGTGGTTGATGCGGCCACCCTAGAAGGACAACTCGCGAAGTGGCTACCCGGTGAGATCGTCTGGAACATGGATTACGTCCGCATTGGCGACGCCGATGTCCTCGTGATCGCCGTTGACCCCCCTTCTTGGGGGGACCCGATCCATACCCTTCAGAAGACCATCGGCAACCATGCTCCCGGAACCGTCTTTACCCGTCATCAGGCCAGCATCGACACCGCCAACCCTGCCGATATGAGAATGCTGCAGCACCGCTACGCCGCCGGGTCCCGACGCACCCGACTGGCGATCACGCCTAGTGTCGTCGAGGTCGAGACCCGCCCTGACGTTAAACGCGTTCATCGACGAGTGGCGGGATGAAGCCAGCCTGCGGCTCATGTCCTACGTAGAAAGGCAACAACCGTCCACGGAAGCTGCTGGCATTCATCTGCGGGGGCCGAGAATTGCAGGTGTTGCGACAATCCCGGATTCCCGGACGCTTAAGGACTATACCGATCAGGTGAGGCGGTACCTCAAGGTAGCGGAATCCGCTATCGCTGACCGCGCTGATCGGCTGCTGCCGCGCCGACGTCTGACGCCCGTACAGCTCACCGTCCGGAACTTGACCGACCATACTCTCGACGACGTTGAACTGACCATGGTGTTCCACGGACAGGCACAACTGCAGCGTGTAGACCCCGATAGCCCGGTACCCGAGCTGACTAAGTTGCCAGAACCGCCGGCACCCCTCGGCAAGCCACGAACGATCGTGCACCTCCCTGCCGCCGAGCAGAGCGCCATGGCACTCGCCAAATTAGCGAGTGTATTGCCAAAGGATTCCGCCATTTCGCTAGTTACGGTGCCTCAACTCTGGCGAAAGGCGCCTGACCTGGTTACGGCCCGATCGACGCCAGGCGGCCTTGAGATCCGTTTCCTCCCCTTTGATCTTCGGGCCGAACAATCCCGTGAATTACCCGGCGTGCTACTAGACGTATTCGAACCAGAAGGAAGCACCTGCGAGCTTTCCTGGAGCGCGACCTCGAACAGCCAACCAGGCGCGGCGAAGGGCACCCTTGCCGTAAAGCTCATGAGATCGACCTTCGATTTCGGTCAACTAACCGCTCGATCTTAGTAACTTGGTCGCTCTGTATCGGCCGATCGTTGAGAAGGCCGAGACTGCGGCAGCGAGATGCGACCTGTAATCGGTGGCAACAGCCAGCGAGGGCTGGAATGATGCCTTCGTGCGGATTACCAGGATTTCGGCCACAGACTTCCTTGGCCTCAGAGCAGCAGAGGTAAGGACCGACAGACCCCTAACCTTCATCACGGGCGCGAACGGCAGCGGCAAATCCACGCTCCTACAGGCTCTCAACCTGATGGTGGACGCCGTCCACGCCAGCGTCACGGGGCCGCAGCCTCTTGACGGCGAGTGGGCAACGGCCGGCCACCACGGCGCGGAGTCGTTCGAGGTTCGTGTGGGTGTCAGGTTCGAGGCCTCAGATGAGCGTTCGCTGATCGACGCCTACTACCGGGCGGCGATACTTCACCTCCTACACCCTGAGGCCGTCGACGTGCAGACGCTCGCTGCGGCGGTTGATGCGAAGCTCACGCCCGAGTCGGCGTCGCCGATGATGATCGGCGAACTTGTGATCATCTTCGACAGACGGCAGCGGGGGCCGTGGACGGTAGGGTGGGAGTTCCAACTGCGGCATGGGCCGGTCCACGTTCAACTCCTCGGCAATGACATGGGCCGCCTGCTAGACGGTCCTGTCGTCGCTGGTCCCAGTGCGTTGCAGTACATCAGCGAGTTGTGCGCGGCAACCAACGACCTCGACTTCAAGGTCATTCAGGGACAGGTTCCGGTCGATCTGTGGGCATATGTGCCGGGCAGACGCGTCGAATTCGTTGCCGAGTATGTGAACACCGCGGTGCAGCCGGCAAGCATCGCCGCTGTCTTGGCAGAGGCTGACTCTCAGTCTCAGTCTCAGCCGCAAGGGCGGGTGCCTTTCGCGCAGGTGCTGAAGCGGCTGTTGGAGCGTCGTCTCCAAGTCACGAATAACCACCGCGCACCGATTCGTACGCACTACAAGGCGCGGGAACTCGCTCAGACGCCCAGCCTGCGGGATGGCGCACTGCTGGCGTTGGAGCTGCACCGGCTGAAGAACGGACCGGCCGGCGACCGTCGCCGTTTCACCAGAGTGCAGGAGTCCTTCAAGGAGCTGACCGAGGAGCGTGTCGACTGCACCGAACTGGTCATACCGGATGCTGAGGAAGGCGCGGAGGTGATACTCGTTCCTACCATCCAGATCCTTCGAGGCGACGATGCGTACGACGTCCCGCTACATCGCGCTGGGGCGGGAGCAGCCGAAGCGCTTCTACTTGCCACTCTGCTGGCGGACGAGCGCCGGTGCGTATTCCTCGACGAACCAGCCGTGCACCTGTCGCCGACGGCGCAACGGCGCCTGTTGGCGATGCTCCGTGCTCGCCGAAGTGCTCCTGGCCAGGCGCTTTGCGTGACCCACAACCCCGACCTGGTATCGGCGCAGACTGCTGGCGAACTGGGCAGCATTGTCCGCATGTCGAAAGCCGGTGGCCTCGTCGTGAACTCGATCGCCGTGAACACATCAGCAGACCTCGCCAACATGACGCGGCTTCTCGCTACAACTGAAGTCCGTAGCCTGCTCTTCGCGGCCGGGGTGGTGCTGTTCGAGGGCCCCACTGACCTCGCCGCTATCGGGCGCTGGCTCGACAGTGGCATAGCAGTCGAGGGGAGGCTGCTGCCTACCCCGGATGAGCGGAACGTCGCCTTCCTCTCAGTGCACGGGCAGAAGGGATTTGGGGCTTACGCATCACTGGCTGACCGGCTTGGAGTGCCCTGGGCCATCGTCGCCGACGGTCCCGCGATGCGCCCCGGCAGCGTTATGGCGAAACAGCTGGCGAACCTGGGTAGGGCGGTGCCGCAGGCCGGCGAGAAGTTGGCTGACGTCCGAGCGGAGTGGGCGGCCCAAGGTGTCTACTCCCTTGCTGACGACTTCGGTGACGACGGGTCAAAGGGCGGGGAGATTGAGGCGTTTCTGGGCCGGGTGGACACAGAGATGCTCGCCAGGGTGCAGCGAGATGTTCAAACGCAGAAGGGCGCCAGGGTAGGCGCTGCCTTCGCTGACGCCGTACCGGCGCCGCCCGAGGTAGCAGCGCTGTGGGCAGACTTGCTTGGCGCGCTAGGGCTGCTTCGGACGTGAGTGGCCGACGGGCCAACCGCGAGCCGGCCGGCTGACGCCGGGTGCACCTGGTGCGTCCGACTGACCCTTTCGAGGCATCCCCATCGGAACCCGACCTGCGGCATGGGTGGCGATCGTGGCTGCTCGGTGGCTGCTCGGGCGTCGGCGAACCGACGCGGACGTGCCGCTACGGGCTTGGACTCGACGGGAATCGCCGAGCCCACTGACCCATCGATGAGCGGGGATGGGTCTTATCGGCAGGGCGTGGACCTGCGAAGACTCTGCCGGACTTGGATGGACTCGGGAGGTTGCTAGCGGACCGAGACTTTGATAGAGCGCTACACGCGGGGAGGCTGCGTTAGCTTCTTCCTACGGATCAGAAGGTTAGGGGTTCGAGTCCCTTCGGGCGCACTTTACGATCAAGGCTGTGAACAGCGAAAACGCCGGTCACGGCCTTGATCGCTTCTACGCGTTGGGATCGATTTTCCCATGATTTTATGGTGCTCCGTTGTCACTGTGCTGTCGTGGCCGGGGGCTCGTGCGGGTCCGTTCTGACCAGTGCATTTGCGTGTCGCCTGGTCTGGATCTCGGACGAGATGCCGGTGCGTCGGGGTACGGCCGTTGTCCACGGTGGTCACCGCTGTGGATCTTTACTCCGAGGTGGGTGCCTGGGGCGGTCGGCCGCCGTTGACCTGGCCTGGCATAGGGTGACGAGCGGGGTCGGGATGTCGGCCGGAGCGAGCATCGGCGATGAAGGCGGGGATGCCCCGCATCTGATTTGTGCTCTCTGATCGCCCGGCGGCCTCGGCGAGGACCTGCACGATGACGCCGTGGCGCTTGTGCTCACAGCCGGGGTAGCAGGACCGATGTCCGCCGCTAGCGTCCACTCGGTGGGCACCGAAGACGTTGCCGGCCTCGTCGGACTCCTCGCCGTCATCGGCATCGGCTACGCATGGTTCAACCGCGACCGCGGCGACGACTACGACGACTACGATGGCGGCTACGAATAAGTTTGGTACGAGGAAGAATGACGCTACGAGGAACACTGGCGCGAAGACTGAGCCGCTGGGCTTTACTCGCCGCGATCCTCGGCGCTTGGGCTTCCGCCGCGCGGTGTGGTGCGGCAGTTGGCTATCGTCGCTCCATCCGCCCCGTTGTGAAGGGCAGGTGAAGGGCCGTCAACGACGTCAAGGCGGATGGTCCGCTTCGGGCGGCGGGATACCCGAGCCGCTGGCCAGTTGCGACATTGTCGGCATCTGCCGACATCAACTCCGACAAATTTTGACACCGCGAACTGCTCTGCAGGGGTGCCGTCGGTCTCACAATGAGACCGACGACAGGTGTGCTGTGGGCGCGACCCTGGCACTATCTGCGTTCGGCAGCGACGCGCGGCCTTCGGGTGCATGGGTGACTGTCAGAGCTGGCAGCTGTGGTCTGCACGCGTCGGGGCCGCAGCGTCTGCAGGGCGATCGGAGTTAGAAGCAATGGCCAACAGCGACGAGATCCAAGCTGCCCGTCGTGCGCTCGGCCGGCAACTCGCCGAGTTGCGAAAGGCCGCCGGTCACACTCAGCATGGTTTCGCCCGGCTCGTGCAGTACGGTCGCAGCTCCGTGGCGAACACCGAGACCGGTCATCAACACCCTGACCGCGCGTTCTGGGTCCGCTGCGACACCACGCTGCAGACCAAGGGCTTGCTTGCCGCCGAGTACGACCGCATCGCCGATCTGGACCGCCGGCAACGTCGCCTATCGGTGATGCAGGCGGTCGAGCAGACGTCTAGGCCGATGACACTATCTCCCACCAGCCCCGACGCACCGTGCGCGGACGACACCACCGTTCTGTGGGAGCACGAGGACAGCATCGACGCCCGTCGGCTGGCGCTGAAGTCCGCAGCCGACGACGACGCGCGCCTGGCGTACCTCGAGAGCGAGGTACGCCAGGCGATCTGCGACAACGAACGCCTCACCCCGGCCCTCCTCACGGCACGTATGCGACCGCTGCGCGCCTACGTCGACCAGCTCATGGCCGGCCGGCAACACCCACCGCAGCGCGCTCGGCTCTACACCGCCGCCGCCCACCTATCCGGACTCCTCGCCGCCCTCGCCTTGGACCTCGGCGCGTTCCGCCTCGCACACGCCTACGCCGCCGAAGCCTTCGACCTCGCCGACGCCGCCAAGGAGCCCGACACGCAAGCCTGGGCGCGGGCGACACAGAGCTTAATCGCGTTCTACACCGGCGACTACCACGACGCGCTGGCCTACGCCCAGGACGGCCTGCGCCGCGCCGGCACGAGTCCACACCGCATCCGCCTCACGATCAACGGCCAGGCGCGAGCCCTTGCCCGTCTCGGCGATCGCTACGGCGTCGACAGCGCTGTCGATCGAGCATTCGCCATGCTGTCCGACTACCCACCCGTCACCCAGGTCAGCACAAGCCTTGCCCTCGGCCCGTACTGCCAGGCCAGGACAGCAGCAAACGCGGCAACCGCCTACCTGGCCCTTGACCGCACCGCACACGTCAACAACCACCTCTCCATCGCCATCGCCGCGTTCGATTCAGCCGGGCTGCGGGGCCCGCAAGCACTGAGCCGCCTCGATCTGGCGACCGCGCACCTGCACGTCGACGACCCCGACCCCGAACAGGCGGCCACGCTGGTGATGGAAGCGCTCACCCTCACTGCGGACCAGCGCTTCGAGTCGGTTCACCAACGTGCCCGGCAGTTCCTCGCCATCGCCAGGCCGTTCGCCCGCCACCCGCGGCTGCGGCAGGTGGCGGACCTGCTCGCTGAGCGGACTCAGGTCGCAATCGCAACGCCGCCGGCTCTACCATCGCCGTCATGACCAGTCGGGAACTGGCCAGCCTGCACCAGCGCTGGACCGCCTACCAGGATCTGCCCGAACTCATCGAACACTGGTACTGGCGCCCGGGCTGGCGAGCCGACCGCCGGTTCTACACCTGGCACCTCACCTTTGAACGCCAGCCCGAACTCCACCGTTTCGTCACCGACCTACAGCGCCAGCTGGTGCTGCCGGGGCTGGACCTGGTGCCGCTTGATGGTCTGCACCTGACTATGCAGGGCCTCGGCTTCACCGACGAGGTCAGCGCCCCCGACCTCAACGCAATCGTCGCCGAAGTCCGGCAGCGTTGCGCCGGCTTGGCGCCGCTGGAGTTGTCCCTCGGCCCCGCCGACCCTGACGCCGAAGGAATCGGTCTGCTGGTCCAACCCTGGGACCGCGTCGAACATCTCCGCGCCACCATCCGGGACGCCATCGGCGCGGTGTGGCCAGCCGTGCCCGAGCCCGCGGACGGATTCCGGCCGCACGTCACCATCGCCTACAGCGGCTCACCGGCGCCGACAGATCCGATACGCGCTCGGCTAGCCGAACTCCGTGACCAGCCTCCGGCGCGGGTGACGGTGAGCGAGGTGACGCTGATAGCGCTACGGCGGGAGAATCGCACCTATCGCTGGACGACTGCGGCAACGGTGTCTCTGGCCGGGTGACCCCGCCCTGCCGTCAGGCGTGAGAACGGCTTGCTCCGGAACTCCGACCAACTCCGCAGGCGCGATCTAGATATACAGCCTGCGATGGGTGACATGCGTCAGGTCTCTGCTCGCTATGCCTTTCAAGATGATCCGGCCCCGTCGAAGTGCCTCGGTCGGCACCGACTCCTGCGGCCATGCAGCTGCCTGCTGATCTGGCGGATCTGGAGGGCTGGCTCATCGCCGTCCTCCGGGATGCACCTCCTGAAGAAATCTTCGCCGCTGTCGCCCGCGCCGAACCACCCGTCGGCGAACAGCTAATCCCAAGCAGGTGGCGGCGGCGATGCGTGGGAGCTGTCCTCGTCGACCAGTTGTTCCTCGCCGCCCGGCGAACCTGACGGCGGTGGGACGTCGCTGGGTCGTTACCGAAAGGGGCGTTTGAGCGGGTCCGTTCAACGGTGACGAGATGTACACCGAGGCGCAGCTACACGGCGTAGAGGCGTGCAAGCGCCGTGCGGATGGCCGGAACCGCTTCGGCGGGGTGGTGGCCGGGATGCAGGTGCATGATCGCGGCGTAGACAGCTTCGTCGATGTCTCTGACGGTGAGGCCGTTGGGTAGGCGTTGGAACCAGCGGTGGCCGGTCGGCCGCTCCGGCAATCCCACATCGCGCAGGTATGAGTTCGCTGCCTCATCGATGATCGCTTGATCGTTCGCTGTGCGTGGCGGGTGAGATGTGTGCTCTCCGGTGCTGTCGCTGACGGTGACCTCGACATGATGTTGTCGGGTTTCTCTGCACCGGGCCAATGTGGCGGGGGCGGCGAGGTAGCCGAGCATGGCATCCCAGCCGGATTCGCTCAGCTCCCAATATCGGCCATTCGGGGTGTCGATGGCGCGGTAGCGGTCGGACGTTTCCGGCGGTGGACCGGGGAACGGCTGGGCCGTGTCCCAGGCGTTGGGTGCGGCGCTGGTGTCGGCCATGCTGCTCCTTGGGGCCTCGCTACGGCCACGGTCCCGGCCTCCGTCGAGGAGGTCGGGGCCATGGTCCACGCATCCATATTGAACTGTGATGGTACGACTTGGTGCGGAACGGGATCAGAACTTGCAGGGTTCGGCGGTAGACCCGTAGCACTTGAAGCGTGCCGTCTCCAACGCAGGCGCCGTGCGGGCGGAGTAGCCCGCGGGGGTGTATTCGGTGTTGAAGGCCGCGTAGTACGCGGCGGGGTTGGTCAGGAAATTGCCGTAGATCGTGGGGCTGTTCCAGCGGTACGAGCCGGCACCGCTGAGGCGCCCCGGGTAGAGAGCGTGGTCGCCGCAGTTGGCGTCCGGCCAGTTGTCGATGACCTGGTAGCAGTTGATCCAGGAGTCGGTGAAGGTCAGCGACGGGCCGAGGTCCCAGATTAGGGAGACGGTCCACCGGCCGCGTCGGCCCTGAAGGCTATTGCGGATGATCACGTCGTAGCTGCCGATGACGCCGCTGGCGTTGCCGTACACGGCGTTGCCCTTCGTTTCACCGATGTAGCGCTGGTAGTCGATGACACGGTGACATATGCCGCTGCCCTCGCACCACGTGTCGTAGTCGTCTGCCAGCACCGACACCGGGCCAGGGGCCGGGGCGGTGGTGGCGGCAACCGGCGTGAAGGTTGTGGTGGGGGAGCCGTGGGCATCGCGGCGGGTGCTCGTCAGGCCGGCGCTGGTGCAGCTCCACTCCGGCAGCCTCTGCTGCATGGCGAGCGCGATGCACGGCGCGAGAACCTTCTGAGCGCCGTCGTAGGTGTTTTTCACGCGCTTGCCGGCCACAGCCGGAGCGTCCAGGGCCGCGACGCCGAGCATGAAAGCGAGAAGGCCGGCAACGAGAACCCCACCCCTTTTGAGACTACGAATGTCCACGCTTTCTCCTTTCACATGCGCACGTGCTGACGCGACCCATCGAACATCCCGGATGGCAATGTCGATAAGGATTGTCGGCGAGCTCCGACAATCCACTGACAGTCTCGTCTCCCTCGTGCGACCACCAGTCGGGCCGGCCAGGGACTTCGCCCTTGTTCCTTCCTGCGGTGGCAACGGTGAAAGGGTCACCCGAGGGAATGTCGCCCAGATGTCGGAACCCTTGGGCTCGGGTAGCCGACATCAATGGGTATCGCCTTTAGTCCTTGATGTTGACGTGGCGGACGAATGGCCCCGATGCCACTCGCGTTCGTCCGATTCCCGTGCAGGACTGCCCTGCACCCAACCGATCGGGGTGCGCGTCGGTGCCGGGAGGCCCGGCCGCACATGCCGCCGAAGGAGGTAGCGCCGATGCGGCGCAAGTGGTTCGCTCCCGCCGGCGACGGCGAAACCTACAGCCCTTTAGGCATTGACTGTGAAGGCGCGGCCACGCTGTTCGGGAGCCGCAGCGGCTGGGCTCGCATACACTCGGCCGACCCCGACGAGCAGACCGTCCAGGAGTTCGCCGAGACCAACCGCGCGTTCTGGGCCTTGCTCGACCAGCAACCGCCGCCACAGTCGCTTCGGCGGCTGGAGCCCCGCCGACGGAAGGGGCAGGCGTGAAAGCGGCACACCCGATCCCGCAGGTCGTCGCGGACACCCTCTTGCAGCTCGGCGGCGACGACTGGTCCCTTGGCCGGGACCTCACATCAGGCAGCCGGGTCGACGTCGTTGTTGTCAGGCTCCGCACCGACCTGGCGCACCTCAGCGACGAGTGGATGTGGGTGACCGGTCACCACCCCGAATGCCTGTACCCAAATGCCGACGAGCACCTGCCGTGCATGGAGCTGCGGGTCCGCGTTGCCGCGCTACGTCGGTACGCCAGCGCGACATGAGCCGCAGCGACGAACCCTGCGGCCCGGCCGACAGGTATGCATCCGCGCGGATGACCGACAAACAGCACGCCGACGGCCGCACCTGTTTCCACTGTAATCCCGACGGCAGCTGCGAACAGAACGCCTGGGCGCAACAGGAACTTGCCCTCCACTTCATCCGCCGCCTAGAGAACGCGGCCGCTGCAGCCATCTCGACGAGTAACCCGGAAAGGCCAGCCGCGTGCACACACATCCCGGCGTAGCCGACGACGCCCCTCGGCATTTGCGCGGTCAGCCCGCCGCGCCGCAGCGTCACGTCCGGGCTGTAGGCAACGCGCCTACTGGGCCGGCGCTGCTCGCCGACGAGTTCTGGTTCATGGCCCACGACGACCAGACCGGCCGGCCACGCCTGTTCGAGTCCGCGCTGAACCACGGCTTGGCCGCCGCGCTACTCGCCGAGCTGTACGGCGAAGGCCGGATCATCTTCAAGCAGGGGCGGATCGAAGTGCTCCAGCCCTGGCCGCCGAGGGACTGGCTGCAACACGTCGTGCTTGACCGGCTGATCGCACAGCCGCAGCACAGCGACACCCGGACGTGGTTGGCGTTCTTGGCCGCCACCGCCAGCGAGCAGGTCACCACCCGCATGTGGCAGGTCGGGCTGCTGCGTCAGCAGCAGATCGGCCGGCTGTGGCGTCAACGCACCATCCACGTGCCGACCGACATGAACGTCGCTGCGTCGTCGTGGGCGCGGCTGTCGGTCGACCTGCGCTTCACCCGCCGCCTTAACTCCTTCGACGTGGTGCTCGCGGGCCTGGCCTTGCACACGCAGCTGGACAGGGCCCTGCTCGACGGTGCGTCGCTGGCCGTCCGTACCCACTTGCGTCAGGTGGTCGCGCAGGCCCCGCCACCGGTGCGCGACCTGCTTGCCGACCTCGGCAGCGCGGTCGGCGGAAGCGTCCTGAGTCACCGCACCTGACGTGCGGTCGATCCCACCATCCCTCTCGAAAGAGGCTTCATGCGTACATCGAAACCCGACACCGTCTCGGCTGTGCTGGCACGTGGCCGTCTCGGGATCCCGTCCGTAGTGTTCTTCGTCATCGCCGCAGCGGCGCCGCTGACCGTTGTCGCTGGTGGCGCGACCACCGGGTACGCCGTCACCGGCGTCGTCGGCATCCCCGTGTCCTACCTTGTCGTCGCCGCGATCCTGGCTCTGTTCGCCGTCGGCTACGTGGCCATGTCCCGACGCATCGTCAACGCCGGCGCGTTCTACACCTACGTGACGCACGGCCTCGGCAAGCCGGCCGGCGTCGCCACCGCCTTCGTCGCGCTCCTGGCGTACAACGCGATGCAGATCGGCCTCTACGGCGGGTTCGGCGCGGTGCTGGCCCAGTTCCTGCAGGACCGCTACGGCTGGAACACCACCTGGTGGCTGTGTGCCCTGGCCGCGTGGGCTGCCGTGACCGTTCTCGGGCTGTTGCGTATCGACCTCAACGGCAAGGTGTTGGCTGTGGTGCTCGTCGCCGAGTGCGCCGTCGCGGTCGTCTTCGACGTCGTCATGGTCAGCAACCCGGCCGCCGGCGTCAGTTTCGACACGCTCGCCCCGTCGCACATCTTCGCCGCCGGCATCGGCGCGGCGCTGGTCACCGCGATCACCGGTTTCGTGGGCTTCGAAGGCACCGTCGTGTTCAGCGAGGAGACGAAGGACCCGCGCCGCACCGTACCGCGAGCCACCTACATCGCGGTGGCGGTCATCGGCCTGCTGTACGGGCTGCCCGCGTGGGCGATGTCCGTCGCCACCGGCCCCGACATGATCGTCGACGCCGCCCGCGCCGACGGCACCGACCTCATGTTCAACCTGGTGTCCCCGCACCTCGGCAGCAGTGTCGTCACCGTCGGCCGGGTCCTGTTCATCACCAGCCTGTTCGCCGCGCTGCTGGCGTTTCACCACACCGTCGCTCGGTACCTGTTCGCACTCGGCCGCGAGCGTGTCCTTCCCGCGTGGCTGGGCCGCACGAGCCGCCGCACCGGCGCACCGAAGGCCGGCTCAATCGTCCAGAGCGTCATCGCGGTAGCCGTCCTCATCGGCTACGCGGTGGCCGGCGCCGACCCGATCGTGCATCTGTTCTTCTGGATCACCGTCACCGGCGGGCTCGGGGTGCTGATCCTGATGACCGTCACCTCCGCCGCGGTGGTCGGATTCTTCGCCCGCACCCCACACCGCGACGGCCTTTGGCGTACCGCGATCGCGCCGCTGGCCGCTGCTGGCGCGCTGGGCGCCATTCTCGTCGTCACCATCGAGGAGTTCGACGTCCTGCTCGGTGTCTCCGCGACGTCGCCGCTGCGCTGGTGGTTCCCCGCCGCCTACGGCATCGCCGCCGTCCTCGGCACCGTATGGGCGGTGATCGTGCGCGCCACCCGTCCCGACGTGTTCACCGCGATCGGCCTCGGTGCGGACAGCGCCACCGCGCCGGTACGCACCCCCGACGCCACCCGCCAGCCGGTCTGACCAGGAGTGACCATGCAATCGAATAGCACCCTCACTGTCCGCCGGGCCACACCCGACGACGCCGGCCCGCTCATCACCGTGCTGGTGGAGGCGTTCCTCGACGGGCCTGTTGCCGACTGGCTCGTGCCCGACCTGAACGACCGCCGCACGGTCTACTTCCGCTACTTCAAGCACGTTCTCCATCACGGGCTTCAGTACGGGCGCGTAGACACCACCTCCGACCTGTCGGCGGTCGCGATCTGGTACACCCGCGACGAGGTTCCCCTGCTGGCGTCAACCGACCACTACTACGCGGTGGAAAAGGCGACCGGCAAGTACGCGCCGAAGTTCCTGCTGCTCGACGCCATTTTCGAAACACACCACCCACACGGCCCACACGACTACCTCGCCTACGTCGCCGTCGACACACGCCGCCAGAGCCGTGGCGTCGGCTCTGCGCTGCTCACCACCGCACACCAAACGCTGGACGCAGCTAACCGGGCGGCGTACCTGGAGGCCAGTAACACCCGCAGCCGGGACCTGTACCTGCGCCTCGGCTACCGCCAAGGCGAACCGATCCACCTACCAACCCAAGGACCGCTGATCTGGCGGATGTGGCGCGGCCAACCGACCGACGGCAGCCCCGCGCCGTTCCCGACGGACCTCCTACCACGCAGGCGGCCACTGTGAGCGGCCCCGCCCTGGGCACGACCATCCGCCCGGCGACACCCCACGACGTCGCCGCGATCACGGTACTGCTGGCCAGCGCACTCGACGGCGATCCCGTCATCCAGTGGCTGCTGCCCGACCCCACCGAGCGCATTACCGTCCTGCACCGCCTGCTCGCCGTCGACGTCGACCACGCGATCGAAACCGGCACCGTCGACGTGACACTGAACCTCTCGGCGGTCGCGGTATGGCGCAGACACGACCCAGACGCTGCACGATGGCCGCTCGGAGACCACCACCTGACAGCCTTCGCCGGCACCGCAGCCCACCGCCTGGCGACGCTGAACTCCACCATCGACAGCTACAGGTCTTGGGCGCCGCACCACTGGCTGTCGTGGCTCGCCGTGCACCCCGCCTACCAGCGACAGGGCCTCGCCGGCGAATTGCTGCGCCGGCACCATCAGGTCGTCGACGGCACCGGATGGCCGGTCTACACCGTGATCACTACCGAAGCCGCCCGCGACATGCTCCGGCAGCAGGGATACCACGCCGCCCTGCCACTGAACCTGCCCAGCGGACCGAAGCTCTGGCCCTTGAGCCGAGGCGCACGCCCAGCCCGCCCGCCCGATGCTTCCCTCCGCCACTGCTGATTGACCCGGTACGCCGAACGGCGCCGGGCCACCCCGATGGTTCGGCGCCGATCCCACCCGCAACGCTACGACCCAGCGAGGAACTGCACAACATGCTCGTGCCCCGACGAAACTCTCCCACCCGCCTTGTGGTGGGTCTTCTCGGCAGCGTTCTGCTCACCGCCTGCCAGTCAGGCCCGTCGGCCGGCCGGTCGACGCCGACACCAGTGTCGCCGTCGCAACCGCAGAAGCCCACCCCGATGCCACCCCCGGCCGCCACCGGATCGAACCTCACCGCGCAGCAACGGCTGACCGCCCTGGCCGCCAGCGTCGCCGTCACACCGGCCGATCACACCACCGACTTGCCCTACACTTACCTACACCTGCAAATGTGGAACCGCGCCACGAACGCGATCACCCGCACCGACCTGCGACGCTGGCGACGCGGCGCGGACAACTCCGGACGCGAGATCACCCGACGCCTACCGGACATGCTCGGCGTCGACCACCGCCCCGACGCCGACGAACGAGAACTGTTTGCACACGCGCCGCAGAAGACCACCCAGTACGGGCGGGGCACGCTGCGTCACTACCTACCCGAACCGCCACCCACCGATCCCACCGCGCTGGCCCACGCGCTGGCGCCACCGATACTGGCCAACGAATCCGCGTACCCCCTCCTGCTCGCCTGCGGCATCGTCGGACTCGCCACCAGCCAATACCTCAACCAGGAACAGCGAACCGCCACCCTGCGACTCCTGGCCGGCATCCCCGCCATCACCTACCAAGGCGAGACCACCGACATCGCCCGCCGCGCAGGCCCGGCCTTCGCGGTGACCGCCGACGGGTCGACCTGGCAACTCATCATCGACGGACACACGGGCGAGCTCCTGGCCGCCCACGAACGCGTGACCGGCATACGTCCAGGACTGTTCTCGTACGTGCTCATCCTCGAACGCGGCCACACCAACACCGACGCCGACGCGCATCGCTGAACCTCCCACCCAGGTCGAGTGGAAGACGCGGAAGAATCGAACACGTGTAATGGACATGGGCGCCAGGGCTAACAGTGGCTCAAGGCCGCCAGCCTGCCGTGACCCCGGATTGCTGCCTTGCTGAGCACCTCGAACAGCCTGCCGCCCCGTACGTCGTCGGACTTCCCTTCGAAGATGAACCGGCCATACAGCTGGGCGACGCTGGTTGCGTACCCCTGATGGCCGAAGCAGCCCGGCGGCTTGCCGAACGCCCGAGACACTGGCTCCGGAACCTGGTACTCCAGCCTGGCTTGGAAGCGCCGCAGCTGCGGCGACGGTGCCAAGGGACCCGACTCTACGACTCAGTGGGATGGACCAACACCAGCGGAGTGCCGAGTGCCGCAAGCGCCTGGTCAGCCGTGAGGGGTCTGCCGAGGCGGGGCGTCGTCATTGGCTTCGTGCTTCGTCCCGTGTTGCAGGTGGCGTCGCGGGGGACGTCCGGGTGCAGCCGCCAGCCCGCGCGGTCTACTCCATAGCCTCCGGCGCCTCGCTGAGCGCGGTGTCGAGTTCCTCGGCCGACGAGTCACACTGCTGAAGGGTCAGCGACTCCTGAATCTCCCGGACGACGGACACGGCGAGCATCGTCGCGACGAGCGCGTTGACCGGGGTGTACTGGACACCGTCGACGGTATGGGCGGTGGCGTGCCGGTTCGGCCGCGAAGGAATCGTGCCGCTGCCCGGGCTGAAGTCGCATACTGCAGTCCCCGCCACGCGCGGGGTTCTCCTTCGGTCGTTCGCCCCGGAACGCAAGATTGCTGACCTTCCTCGTCCCAGGCCACCGCCGAGGCTGCACCCCCGCTGGACGCCGGAAGAGCCCCGCGCGTGCGGGTACGAGGTGGCCGACACCTTCGCGTTCAACGTCGTCGAGGGAAGAGCCCCGCGCGTGCGGGGACGAGATCTGCGGGCCGCGCGGCGGGATCTGCGGCGGGGGAAGACCCCCGCGCGTGCGGGGACGAGCAGCGGTCGCGGTGACCTCGCGCGTGCGGGGACGAGGTCAAGGCGTCCGCGACCGGCCAGCCGTTGCTGGGAAGACCCCCGCGCGTACGGGGACGAGCGGCGGCGCTGCGTCGCCAGGATCAACGCGGCGGGAAGACCCCCGCGCGTGCGGGGACGAGGGACGATGGCGAGTTGAGATGGACCATGAACGAGGAAGACCCCCGCGCGTGCGGGGACGAGACCTCCCGCGCCGTCTACAAGGCCAGCGTGACGGGAAGACCCCCGCGCGTGCGGGGACGAGGAGGCCGAGAAGGGAGCCCGCCAGGCGGTCAGCGGAAGACCTCCGCGCGTGCGGGGACGAGGTTCGCGATCTGGTAGCGGCGGGCCAGGATCCGGGAAGACCCCCGCGCGTGCGGGGACGAGCCATCAGCGCCATGTCGGCGCTGCTCACTGCTGGGAAGACCCCCGCGCGTGCGGGGACGAGACCCACTCCACGGCGGCGGCGTGGTCCGACACGGGAAGACCCCCGCGCGTGCGGGGACGAGTTCGCCCTCTTCCTGGTGTCGCTCAAGGATGAGGAAGACCCCCGTGCGTGCGGGGACGAGAGCACCGGGTATAGAGGCCGGCCGGCGGTGTCCGGAAGACCCCCGCGCGTGCGGGGACGAGCTTCCGCTTCGCCATGGTTAGCGAATGCCTCTCGGAAGACCCCCGCGCGTGCGGGGACGAGATCTCCAGGACCAAGGCCAGGGCCTCGTGGAGGGGAAGACCCCCGCGCGTGCGGGGACGAGCGTGGCGTGGCCCTCCACCAGGACGTCGACGTCGGAAGACCCCCGCGCGTGCGGGGACGAGGACCAGCGCGCCGACTCCGGCGGCCGGTACGACGGAAGACCCCCGCGCGTGCGGGGACGAGACATCGGGTTCCGCGACGGGGGTGGCGGGAAGGGGAAGACCCCCGCGCGTGCGGGGACGAGTCCCGTACCACCGGCGGTACGGGCGGTACGGGCGGAAGACCCCCGCGCGTGCGGGGACGAGCCAGGAGGACCTGGACGTCGCCGTCATCGACGAGGGAAGACCCCCGCGCGTGCGGGGACGAGACCCCGTCCGAGTACCGGGCGCTGCGCGACGCGGGAAGACCCCCGCGCGTGCGGGGACGAGACGCGGGTCAGCTTCCGCAGCTCGGCCTGCTGCGGAAGACCCCCGCGCGTGCGGGGACGAGATCACCACGACCACCCCGCCCGCCACCGACGTCGGAAGACCCCCGTGCGTGCGGGGACGAGCGGCTGCACCACGGGTCGAAGCGGCTGTCCGGTGGAAGACCCCCGCGTGCGGGGACGAGGCGACGTGGAGGGCGAGCATGAGCCGTGGTGGCGGAAGACCCCCGCGCGTGCGGGGACGAGCTCAAGACGCAGCTCGGCGGGATCGCTGCCGAGGGAAGACCCCCGCGCGTGCGGGGACGAGACTTCCTGGTTGAACCGCATCGTGACCTGCGCCGGAAGACCCCCGCGCGTGCGGGGACGAGGATGCGGTCGGCGGGCGGCCCGGCGGTGGTGACGGAAGACCCCCGCGCGTGCGGGGACGAGCCGGCCAGCGCGGTCACCTCGGCGGCGTCGAGGGGAAGACCCCCGCGCGTGCGGGGACGAGACCGCCCGCTCAGGGCATCGCTCGTCGTAGACGGGGAAGACCCCCGCGCGTGCGGGGACGAGAGGTACTGCGCGAAGTCGCCGAGAAGGAGCGTCGGAAGACCCCCGCGCGTGCGGGGACGAGAGCAGAAGGCCCCCCACGAGTCCGTGGGGGGCCGGAAGACCCCCGCGCGTGCGGGGACGAGACGCCGACCGTCAAGACGGTCAAGCCCTTCAAGGGAAGACCCCCGCGCGTGCGGGGACGAGCGCGATCGAGGGCGCGCTATGACGATGAGAGAAGGAAGACCCCCGCGCGTGCGGGGACGAGACCGCGTACCGCTGCGACTGCGGCACGGACTTCGGAAGACCCCCGCGCGTGCGGGGACGAGCGGGTAGGTTCCGCGCCGGTGCCGTAGCTGAGGGGAAGACCCCCGCGCGTGCGGGGACGAGAGGACGACCAGGCGGTCGGTGCCGCGCAGGTCCGGAAGACCCCCGCGCGTGCGGGGACGAGTGGGGGTGGGTGCGGGCGGGTGCCCGGGTGCACGGAAGACCCCCGCGCGTGCGGGGACGAGGTGACCCCGTGCCACGCGTTCGTGGCGATCTGCGGAAGACCCCCGCGCGTGCGGGGACGAGGACCTCCTCAACGGCGGCCTGCGCGGCGGACAGGGAGGACCCCCGCGCGTGCGGGGACGAGGGACGGCGTTGCCGACCTGGAGGAACTGGCTGGGGAAGACCCCCGCGCGTGCGGGGACGAGCCAGGTGACGGCGTCGAGGGCGGCCCGGTGCGTGGAAGACCCCCGCGCGTGCGGGGACGAGCGGTGCGGGCCGCGCCGGTTGGCGATGCTGCCCGGAAGACCCCCGCGCGTGCGGGGACGAGCACCAGGCGGCGTTCTCCGCCTCCTCGACCCGCGGAAGACCCCCGCGCGTGCGGGGACGAGCGGGCGGCAGCCGCACCGGTGTTGACGTTCACGGGAAGACCCCCGCGCGTGCGGGGACGAGATCGGCGACGTCGGCGAGGAGGCGGCCCACGGGGGAAGACCCCCGCGCGTGCGGGGACGAGGCCTCGACGCACTGGGCGTCGAACTCGGGCCACGGAAGACCCCCGCGCGTGCGGGGACGAGTGTGCGAATGCACACGACGGACCGACTGTCAAGGGAAGACCCCCGCGCGTGCGGGGACGAGGCTTGCTGACCTGGCGTTTTATCGGCGGGGTCGGGCTGCCAGGATTAGTCCGTCGAGGTCGACGGGTAGCCAGCGGTCGCGGCCTGCGGTGCGGATTGCCCATCCTTGTTCGTTGCGGGCTGGTTCAACCATGATTGCTTGTCCGTCTCCTACCCGGGTGGAGAGGACGGTCCACAGGCGGTTGCGTACTCGGGTGCTGGGGTTGCCGGTGCGCGGTGCTGTGGCTGCGCCCCGCCGACCTGGCCGGGCACACCTTCACCCACACCAGCACGCTGATGGTCGCCGACCCCATCGAGGCGGCCGATGCGATCGCCGACGCCGCCGTCACCGCACTCGAACACGCCTGACCACGGGCCCCCGCGAGACACGAGCTAGGCGAGGCCAAGGCTCGCACTCACGCTAGGCGGCGCTACTCGGAAACGCCCCTCACCCCCGGGACGGACCACGCCGCCCGCAGCGCGAACCACGGCATCAAAGAAGCCGCCGGCCTCGCAGCCGCCCCCACCCAACCACCGCCTGGGGCCTCGACATCGAGGCGAAGCCTGCGCGACTGGCAACGCCGAGGTGCCGCCGGGCTGCTGCCCGACGCCCAGCTGGCCGCCCCTCCGCCACCGCTGTTCGCTAAGGCCCGCCCATCGGCGCCCGCCTCGGCCCCGGCGCTTCTCCTCGCGATCACCGCAGATGACCAACCCCTGACCTGAGCCAACAGGCGGCGACAGTCACGAAGCCTTGATCTGCCGCCGGCACACCACCTCGAAGCTCCGCACGCCAACGGCGGCGGAGCCCTCTCTCTAGAAGGAGTAATCCCACCATGACGCACGACCAGCCGGCCCGGCTGCCGGTGACCTCGATCAGCGACCTGCTCGCCGCCGTGCCGTACCTGCTCGGCTTCCACCCCGCCGACAGCCTCGTCATCGTCGGCCTCACCGGACAACGCATCACCGTGGCCGGCCGCGCGGACCTGCCCGATCCCGCCGCGATCACCGACTGGGCGCCCGTCACCGCACGGCAGTACCTTGACCTGCTACGCAACGTCGAGGCCACCAGCGCGATCCTCATCGGCTACGGACCCGCCACCGCCGTGACCCCGGTCATCGACGCCCTCACCTCGCGCGTGCACGCCGCCGGCATCACCCTGCTCGACACCCTGCGCGTCACCGACGGCCGCTACTACTCCTACCAATGCCCGGACCCCGGCTGCTGCTCACCTGACGGAGTGCCGTTCGACCCGCACTACAGCCCCACGGCGGTGCACGCGATCGTCGCCGGGCAGACCGCCCTGCCCGACCGGGCCGCTCTCGTGGCCAGCATGGCCCCCCGGCGCCGTCACCGCCGAGGCAAGCCGACCGGCACAGCACCGCGCACTCGCCATCATGACCTCTGGCGGGCGGGTGGCGCTCATCCGCGCCGGCAGGAAAGCCGTAGACGAGGCGCTCGCCCGCTACGCCGCCGCTCCCGCCACCCTGCTCGCCCTCACCGCTTGGCGGCACGGCCAAGGCGCCCTCGCCAGCGTCGCCCTCGACCGGGCGCTCGCGGCCGACCCCGACTACCGCCTCGCCCACCTCATCGACCACGCCCTGCACCACGGCATCCCACCCACAGCCCTCAACGACTGACCCACCTCCAGCAACCCGCCCGGTAACCCGCGGGCACCTCAAACCCCGGCGCCAACCCGCCCGTCCGGCTACCCGGAGTCCTTCCGCCACACCGCAAGGAGAGCTGATGGCACTGCACCTGTACTTCGACCTCACCGACACGCTACGGCTGGCCGAACACGCCGTCGCCGCCGACGAGCACGCCCCGACCTTCACCGAACGCGAAGAGCAGACCCCCTGCCGGGGCGCGCTGGAGTGGGTCCACGACCACGGCGTCTACCTCATGTCCAGCGGCCTGCCCCGCCTCAAGGACCCGAACCAGCCCCAGACGAACCTCATCGTCTACGCCCACGGCTGGAACCCCGACACCGACGGCCACCGCCACGACCCCAACCTCGGCGGCGACGACTTCATCGAACACCTACACCTCACCGAGGCGCCCACACCGCTGATCGACACACTCCGCGCCGCCCACGCCGCCAGCTACCGGTGGCTACACCTGACCGTCAGCGCCGACACCTACGAGGCGCGCGTCGCCCGCACCCGCCGCCCCGACTGACCACCCCGCCCGACGGCCCCGCCCCCACCCGAGGGCGGGGCCCTCGACTTCTTCACCGACCTGGGAGACCGCATGTCCACCCCTGACACCCACGAGCAACAACCAACGAGCCTCGAGGCAGTCCTGCGCGACGCGTGGGACGCATTCCACCCCGGCCAACCAGCTCCGCTGGGATGGCTCACCCACACCGCCGCACGCATCCACGACCACCTCCACGCCCAGCAGCCTGCCCCGACCGTGACCACTCCGCCTGCGGTCATCGACGACCAGTCGGCGGCCCTGCGCCGGCACGTGTGGCAGACACTGCGCGACGCCGCCGCCGAGGACCACATCGACCCGGACGCCGCCGACCGGATCCTGCATGCCCTGGAGTTGCCAGGACTGCCGCGCCACTGGCAGGTCCGCCTCACCCTGCCGCTGATGATCGAGGTCACCGCCACCAGCCAGGACGACGCCGTCGAGGCCGCCGAGGACGCCATCGACGCCGCCCTCACCGGCACGAGCCACGACATCCACCTCGACTGGGACAACACCACCCGAGACGACGCCACCCCCGGCGACATCGACACCACCACCGACACCCCCGCCGGCCTGCGATGACATCCTCATCCGCCGACATCGCCGCCGGGCACGCCTGGTCGTGGACCGACTGCGCCAGGGCCTGTCCGTACTGCACCCACGGCACGTGCGCGTTCCCCGCACACGACCACACCACCGCCTACGACCCCGACGGTCACGACATCAGCCAGGCGCAGCCGATGCGCTGCCGGCACTGCGGGCAGCCCGCCCACTAGGACGCCCGCCTCGGCGACAACCGCCACGACGACCCCGCCACGCCCGACTGCTCCCTCATCCATCGCGACGACTGAACCCACCCCTGACATCGAGCGGCCCGCCTCGGCGATGCTCCAGCCGGATCGCCCATGAGTACATCGACAAATACCGCCCGGGGCCGGCCGGCGACTTGATCGATACGCAGAGTCGAGCGTGACTGCACCTCGGCCCTGCCACCCCTGCGGCGCGCCCGACCGCGACAACCCATGCCGCTGCCGCAGAGATGGCGGCCCGAATCCGCCGAACCCAACGGAAAGGGGCATCAACTCATGGTCTCCCAGCACCGCCGCGCAATACCGCACGCGGTCACCGACATCCTGCTGTGGCTGCTCGCCAGCGACGTCGCCGCCGCCCACCAACCGCAGCCGCACTCGCCCGGCCGCTGCAGCAACCTGCGCTGCGCCGGCCAGGCGTACCCCTGCCCACCCACACGCGACGCCCACCGTGCCCAGCAAGCCGCCAGCCGCCCCCAGCCGCAAGCGCGAGGCCGCGCCCGGGTGCTCACCACCGCCAACCCACTCAACGGCTGGTTCCGACCAGCCCACACCCAGCCCCGCGCCGCCTGAGCAACGGCAGCGCCCGTACGCCCAGCGAACAGTCCACACGCCCGTTACAGGGCAGTGACTGCGCTTCGACCAGCCTGGCCCGCCAGGTGCAGTCAGCGGGCCGCCAGCCCAGCACCGGCGCCAGCAGCCGCACCCATTCGCACCACATCTCAGCCGACACCAGGGAGCGTCGCCATCCGGCGACGCTCCCTGCCGTGAGACGAAGGAAGCCGTCATGCAACACGTGCCTACCCCCGGCGACGGACCTGTCGAACCGAATGTTGACGAGCCCCTCAGCGTCGGCGATCCGGTCCTGGGAAAGTCGCGGCTGCTGTCGCGGCAATGCGACACCTGCATCTTCGCCCCCGGCAACCGTATGCACCTCGAAGCGGGACAGTTGCGTGCCCTCGTCACGCAGGCCCGCGAGCAAGAGCGCTACATCATCTGTCACGACACCTTGCCGCATTACCTGTACCCGCACGCCAAACCCGCGATCTGCCGCGGGTTCGCCGACCGCTACCGCACCCGAGCCCTGGAACTCATCGAGCGGCTCTGGGGCTTCGTCGAGGTCGACCCACCCCAACCGCCCGAGCGTCACGACAGAACGGAAGGAGCTGACCGGTGACCACCATCGAGGACTTCATGCGCCACCAGAGCGAAATCATCGACCGGGTCGGCTGGTCGGTGACACTCGTCCACCCCGGCGCGGACGACACCGACGACAGCGTCCCGTTCGCCTACACCGTCGGGCTGACCAACCACGGCTATCCCGAACTGCTGATCGCCGGCCTCGACCCCGCCATCTCCCAGCAACTGCTCAACGACCTAGCCGCCCGCGCCTACGACCAGGCCGAGCGCTTCACCCACGGCCAGCGGCTCGGCAACCTGATCGCCGGCTACGACGTGACCATCATCGACGGCGCCCCCACCGAACAACTGCACCCGGCCGCCGCGATTGCCCGATACGGCCACCAGCAGGTCCGCGTGCAGCAGATCGCTTGGCCCGACCCGGCAGGCTGCTTCCCCTGGAACGACGGCTACGCCTACCCGGCGTCGGTGCAGCCGGTCATCGGCTGTCCCTGAACGGTCGGACGCGCCGTCGAGCAAGGAAGCGCCCGCTGACGGACAGAAGCCCAGGGGCGTAGCCACGGCGTCGGCAGCCTGATTCCGGCACCTTGATTCGGTACCACTTGGGCAGGTTCTTCGGGCACCAGCTGTGGTGTACGGCCGCTGAATCTCAGCCTGTCGGTGCCGAAGATCGACATGTGAACTCGGCACCAGCCTGAGGGCCACACTCTTGATCGACAAGTAGATCTCGACACCGCCGCGGAGGCGTTACGCCGGCTGCTGTGGGTTAGAGGATGGTGACCTCGACCGCCCGGGCGGGGTAACCGTCCTGGCCCGGGACCTCGTAGTGGCATCGCACCTGCTGACCCGGTGTCAGGCTCCGGTACTCGGTCGGCCCTGTGACGATGTGGCTGTAGTGCACCCAGACCGTCAGGTCAACGTGATCGAGGGCGACAGTTCCCCACCCCTGTTCGGAGTGCCAGGTCCTCACCACGCCGGTGTCCCGCAGGCCCTGATCACTCACACGCGCCAGGGTATCGGCTCGATGGAGGTCGGGCAGGGGACCGCGATGATGCTCGACCAAGGTGCCGATCAAGAAGGCACGCCGAGTGGTGCCCAGAGAAGCTAACCATCAACAGCCGCCGATCAACTATGACGGCAAGTGGTGCCCGAAGAACCTGCCCGGGTGGTGCCCGTTCAACCTTCCGGAATCAGCAGCCGCAGGCACAGCGCGCACTGCCGGGAACCACACCTGACGGGTGCCCCTTTGCGGCCCCACGATGAACGGTGGGCTGGGCAGGGCCCCTGTCCAGCCCGCCGCCGCACCTCGGTTCCTTCTCATGCATGCAACTCGGTCCGGCTGGACCTGACCGGCGCCTGGGAGCAGGAGACGGAACCTTTTGTCGTTCGGTCGCGTCATCCGGGGTCCGCCGTCGGCGATCCGGTCGCGCCTGCCCAGCGGGCCGGGGTGGACTCGGACCCGGCAGCGGCGATCCGTCTGCTCCGAGGCGGGTTTGGCGTGGCTCGTTAGCGGCGGAGGCTGTCGGCGAGGTGACCGTTGACGTGCGGTGTGCCGCCTGGTGGCGGTGGCGGCCAGTACCGGCGGACGGTGCGCTCGGACCGGCCGATCCGTGCGGCGATCTGGGCGGGGCGGAGGCCGGGGTCTCGGCGGTGCCAGTACGCCACAGCGGCGGCGGATCCCGAGGGCACCTCGTGCTCTTCCAGCGTCCCATCTGGGGTCCGCACGGGCTGTCCGTCGGCGTCGTCGTCGGGTGGTGTCCGCAGGGTGTCGGCTGGCGGCGTCGGCGCGACTTCGTGAGTCGGGCCGCCGTGCCGGCGCAGGCGCCTTGGTTCGATGTTCGGGTGGGGTGTGGGGGTTTCCTGACCAGGGAGGTCGTGTGCTGGATGACCGTGCCGGCATTGTGCTTCCGCGGGTGGAACGGATGACGATGCCTGGGCGACGATGGCGCTGTCGGCTGCTTCTGGCGCTGAGATCGGGTCGGCTGGACGTGCGGGTCCGTGAAGCGTGGCGGTGATGCCGGGCTGGGAAAGTGCGCCTGCGCCGGCCGTGAGAGCCACGGCCCCGGCGTGGTCTTGGGCGTCGCCGGCTCCTGGCGGAGGGGCGTCTCGACCTGCGGTGGGGGGCGTCGCGGCCGCGGGTGGCGTCCCTGTGCTCGGCTGCTGCAGCGCGGTGTCGGCGACGGCTGTTGCTGCGGTTGGCGGGGCTGTGGATGCTGCGGCTGGTGTGGTGTCGGACCGAGCGGCAGACGTGGGCGCGGTGGCGCGGATTCTGCCAGTGATTTCAACGAGGCTGACGCTGGCGACGATGACGAGCCCGTCCACGGAGATGGGCAGCAGGTATGAGGCTCCGGCTTCGGTTTCGCCGTAGCGGGCGGCGACGCCGACGAGGTGCCAGTAGGAGACCCAGGTGGCGATGGCGGCGACGACGGCGGTCGCGGCTATGCGGATTATGCCGAGGGAGCGGCGGTGCTGGGGGACGCGGGAGATCAGCTCGACGGTGAGCAGGAGTGCCAGGGGCGGCCACGCGGCGATGATCTGGCTGATCGGGTTCGGACGGGCGTGGAGGACGTTCGCGGCGATGGAGGCGGCCAGGCCGAGGGTGAGTGCGGCTCGTACCGCCCACCGCAGCCGACGCAACTGTTTGACAGACGCCGAGGGGTTCGCCTGGTTCACGGAGCCGTGCGCCGCTGTCGTGGTGGGCGCTGGCGTGCTCATGCGGTCGGTCCCGGCTCTTTGGAGAGGTGGCGGGCGCGGCCGTTGGACTTGCGTTGGCCCTGCTCGGTGAGGAGACGGTCGACCAGGGTGAGGGTGTCGTGATGGGGTTCGGCGTCGATCTCGGCGAGGCGGCGGGTCAGGGTGCGGTGTAGGGCGCGGACCATGTCGAGGTGACCGAGCTGCGCATGGACGCGCATCGCGGTCTGGTACAGGGTTTCGGCGTAGGGGTGTTGGTGCAGTGCGGTGTCGAGGACGGCGGCCTGGTCGGCGGGTTGTCCGGCGAGCTCATCGAGGAGGGCGACTGCGGCGTCGAAGGCTTCCTGGCGAACAGCGTGGCGGTGTGGTTCCAGCCATTCGTAGTCACAGTCCTCAGCGAGGGGGCGGTAGGTGTTCACGGCGCGGCGTAGCGCCGCGATGCGTTCGGGCCCGGCGGTGGCGGTGTCGGCGGCGCGGATTGCTGTCCGCATGCGCCACAGGTCGATGTCGTAGCGGTCGGGGTTGAGCTGGTAGCGGTGGTTGTGGTGGGTGAGGTAGGTACCGGGTCCGGCGTTGTGCCGTAGCACGGCGCGCAGGTCGGACACGTAGGTGTGGAGGCGGTGCAGGGCTTTGCTGGCGGGAGCCTCGGGCAGCAAATCGTCGAGGATCGCCTCGGTGGAGGCGCTGCCGTCGCGGACCGCCAGGTACACCAGCAGTTCAAGGGACTTGGCGCGCAGACTGCGGCCCGGGTCGTAGTCGACGAGAGCGGGCGCGCCGAGCACGTTCACCTCGACCCGGCCGCGCTGCGGCTTCTGCGGTGGGGCCTGCTCGGCTTGGGTACTGGGCTGGCCGTTGTGGTGGATGCTGGTGTCTGCGAGATCGACGTCGCCGCTGCTGTTGGCCGTCTCCTTGTGGTGATGGCCTGCCACGGGGCCGGTGGTGGTGGCGACGGCGTCCGGGTCGTGGCTGTCGCGGTTTTCGCCTTGGCAGTCTGCGTCGGGTGGCGAGCTCTCGCCAGGTTTCTCGGTCTTCGCTGCCGTGCGGGTGGGGTTTGCTGGCTCCGGCGTGCCTGGGCTGTAGTCGGGTGCCGGTTGTGGTGGGGCGGGCGTGGCGTCGGTGGGGGCGGGGGCGGGCCGTTGGCCGGTGTGGGATTCGGCGAGCGTCGTGATCAGGTCGGCGGTTTCGGTGGGGTTGAGCACGGTGAGACGGCCGAGGTCGGCGGGGTGGTGGCCGTGCCGGGCGTCGCCGTCGCCGGGGGTGGTCGCGCCGTCGGCGGCGACGTCGACGGTGTTGCCCTCGGGCCACGATCCGAGGAGCACGCCGTGGATGTCCAGGCGTTGGCCCTGGGCGAGCGCGGCGGCGATGCGGGCGCGCTGGTGGCGTTCGGTGGCGTCGGCGAGCAACATGACCGGTGCGAGGGGTTCTTCGCTGGGGTCGGCGGCCCGAAGGTCGGTGACGGTGTCGACTTCGTGCTGGTAGAGCAGTCGGGTGCGGTGCATTGCCTGTGCTTCGAGCAGTTGCAGGGCGTCGTCGAGGTTGCCGGTGATGGTCAGCCTCGGTGTGGAGGCAAGGGTGACGGTGTCAGTGTCCAGCAGGGCCGCCGCGGTCGCGGACGGCATCACCACCTGGGCGCGCGCGTCGGGTTGATCCGTGTGGCCTGCGGCTAGGGCGGCGACCAGGAAGCCGCGGGCGGCGGCTTCCGCGCCGGGCCCGGTCAGGCCCAGTCCCGCTGGCGGCCACACCGCTGACAGCGGGTGCGTCAGTGCTGGCGCCACCGGCAGCGAGCGACTGGCAGAGCCGTCGGGGCTGTTGTGGTGCCGGTCGTCGTTAGTGTTGTTGGTGACGCCCTCGGCGTTGACGTCGTCCGAGCCGCTGCCAGCTTGTGTAGGGCTTTGGTCGTTGAGGTCGTCGTCGGCGTCGCACGGAATGTCGCGGCCTGTCGTGTGTGGTGGGGCGGTGGCATGGCGCAGGCCGCGGCGGATCTGCCCGACGACGCGGGGCATGGGCGCTAGGTCCGGATCCTCGTGGCGGGGCAGCGGTGATGGGATGCGGGGTACATAGCGGCGTTGCCGGTGGATCCAGACCAGCGCGACGGCGGCGGCGATGGCCAGAGCGAGGCCGACGTCGACCCAGCTGCCGCTGGGCAGGGAGATCCCGCGCGTCCGGCCGGTGTTGGACTGGCTGGCTGAGCTTTGGCTCGCGCTCACGTCATCGGCAGGGTTGCTGGGTGTCGGTGCGGCTGTGCTCCCGCCGTCGGGTGCCGCCATCGTGCTGCTAGGAGCGGGGGCGTGTGGCTTGCTCGGCGCGGCCGGCTCCGCAGGGGGCGTGACGTCGCGGGCCGGAGGTGTTTTCCCCACCTCTGGGGGTGTGGGCGTTGAGGGTTTGGGGCGGGGCCGGTGACCAGGCGGCGGGGTGGCGTCGGCGGGCAGGTCGAGGGTCCAGCCGGGGTGGATGACGTTCGGGTTGCGCAGGGTGCCGCCAACGTCGGCGAAGCGGGTGCCGCGGTTGAGGGCGAAGATGTCCGGCCAGCGGTTGGCATCGCCGAGCCACTGCTCGGCGATCTCGGACAGGGTGTCGCCGCGTTTGACGGTGTAGGTGTATTCCCGGCCGGCTGCCACAAGCGTCAGCGCCCGATCGGCGTTCACCTCTTGGCTGGGCAAGCTAGTGGTCGAGTGCCGGGTGGTGCGCTGGTCGGTGTCGTGGCTGGTTCCGGCTGCCGGCGCGGCGGATGCCGGGGTTGCCGCGGCTGCAGAGCTGACGGCGGTGGCACCGAGCAGGGCGGCGGTGAGGCCTTGCAGCGGGCCCGGGAGGCGCAGGGCAGGCAGCCAGCGCAGCGTACGGGCCATTCGTGTGTAGGCGCGGGTCAAGACGGTGGTGGCCAAGAGCAGCCACAGCACCACTGCGGCGGCCTGAGCGAGGGTGATGACGAATTCGGAGGTCAGCGGCTGCTGGACCCACTGCCGCACGGTCGCCTTGGTCGGCAGTCGAGGTGTGGGCCAGATACCGGCCGCGACCAACCAGGCGAATATTGCGGCAGTGAAAATAAGCGATGTGATGCTCGCGGAGATGACCGCTGTTCTGGACTTCACAGAGCCTCCCTGTGCGGTTCCTTTCCGCGGTAAACATCCGGGGGCGTGGCGCTCGGGTGACACGCGAAGTGCCAGCAAAGGCGCGGCGGTATCCCGGTGAGTGACTGCGGGCTACGGATGCGATGACGCTATGGCCGTGGAGGCGACTGTGGAGGACCTGAAGAGTCACAGCTCCTCACGCGGCCTCACACGGCCTTACAACCGCAGGTCAGCAGTTCACAGGCCGACCCCAGGCGTGGCCCGGTTTCGGGGCGGCGACACCCGCGCCGTTTCAAGATCACACCGTTGCCGCGCATAACAGCGCCTCCAGGTTGAGTCGTGACTACAACCACGATTCCTAGAACGCGCGAGCCGGCGGGCTGAGACGTTTTCCACGCGCCGATCGTGACAAGCCTGGATCCGGGCGAGCAGCGTGGTCAGCGGTGCCGTTCGTGGCTGAACATCCGATACTGCCTGGTTCTCGGACGTTGCGCGGGACGGCCGGACGAGTCGGGCCGCTGCCGTTCTCAAGCGCCCGCGTCCTTGATGGCGGCCTGCCATAGGACCCAGCCCGAGCGGGGCAGCCGTCGCCCAATCATCGGGGATGCCAGGCGACGTTCAGTCAGTCTACTGCCCCCTGTAGGGAGGGTTGTCCGTCTTGTGCTCACCAGTTGTAGTCGCCTCTTTACATTTAAGCATCTACATCTCTAGTGTCTGGCGCACTGTCGGACATGATCACGGGGGTGGCTGGTGGCTGGTTGGCCCATGCCTGCACGCTTTTCGCGCGTCAGATCAGGCTTTCGCCAGCGGTGGATGGCGGTTGTGGTCGTCGCGGCCACCGCTGCCTCGGTGCTCGGGGTACCCGTCGCCTCCGCTGCCGGGGTTGAGCCGGCGAGGGCCTCGTGTGTCGACGAGCAGCCTGACGCTGGCGCGGCCCGTCGGATGCTGGGGATTTGCGGCCGCCGGGTGGAGGATCTCTCGGCGCGTACGGAGTGGTCTCAGACGTTCCTCAACGTCGACGGGTCGCGGACGTTGGAGCAGAGCATCGAGCCGACCCGGGTGCGCAAGGGGGGCGCTTGGGCGCCGGTGGACACCACGTTGAAGGTGTCCGCCGACGGGGTGGCGCCGCGGGCCACCGTGCTGCCCACGGTTTTCTCCGCCGGTGGCGAGGCTCCGATCGCCCGGCTCCTCGACGGTGACCGAGAGCTCGCCATGACCTGGCCGGGCCGGTTGCCGAAGCCGGTGCTGCAGGGGCCCACGGCGGTGTACCGGGATGTCCTGCCGGACGTCGACCTGCGGGTCACCGCGCAGCCCATGGGCTTCTCCGAGGTGCTGGTGGTGCGGTCTCGCCAGGCGGCGGCGGATCCGAAGTTGGCGTCCCTACGGTTCGGTCTGCGCACCAAGGGAGTCACCGTCGGTACGGCGCCGGGGGGAGGCCTCGCGGCCCGTGACGCCAAGGGCGGCACCGTGTTCGCCGCGCCCGCGCCCCTCATGTGGGACTCGTCAGAGGCCCCGGACATCGAAGTCGATGGGGCCAAGCCGGCCGAGAAGCGGGTGCGCGTGCTCGGGGCACCGCGTAAGCCGGACGCGGCGCAGCAGCAGCGGCAGCAGGAACGGGAGCGGTCCGCGCCGGTGGCACCCGAACGCAAGGCGGTGCCTGAGTTCGCTCGTCGGGCCGTGATGCCGGTGCGGGTGGACGGTGACACGGTGACGCTGGTGCCGGACCGGGCGATGCTGGCCGACCCGCGTACGAAGTTGCCCATCTACATCGACCCCTCGTGGACCGGTGGCATCTCGAGCAACGCGTGGACGTCGGTGTGGAGCAAGCACAAGTCGAGTTCGTTCTGGCAGAACTCGACGGCGTTGAATAACGGCAAGACCTTCGGTTCGGCGGGTGCCGGTCGTACGGAGGACTGCACGGGATGCGCGGACCACATCATCCGGTCGATGTTCCGGATGAACACCTCGTCGGTACGCGGCAAGCACATCCTCGCCGCGCAGTTCCGCGTCGAGCAGCGACACGCCTGGACGTGCAGCCCGAAGACCAACGCGAAGTTGTGGATGACGGGGGCGATCTCGTCGGGCACGACATGGAACAACCAGCCAAGCTGGTACAGCAGCTACACGGCGCAAACCGTCGGCAACCGCAAGTACGGGGCTGCGCACGGCTGCCTCGGCACCGGCACCATCGAGTTCAACGTCAAGACGATGGTAGCGAAGGCGGCGGCTAGTAACTGGTCGACGCTGACGGTGGGTCTGCGGGCGATCGACGAGGGCACCAAGGGGCAGTGGAAGCGGTTCAACCACGCGTCGCCGAAGTTGGCGATCACCTACAACACCAACCCGAATGCGCCGTCGGACCGCAAGTCCGACGGCAAGGCCTGTGCTACCGGCACGTCGCGCCCGTACGTGCTGACCACGACGCCGATCCTGGCCGCGAGGCACTCCGACCCGGACACCTCGCAGCAGTCGCTGACCACCTGGTTCTACTGGTGGCCGGTCGGCGGTGCGCGTAACGAGACCGACAAGGTCTCCCAGGCGGCGGGTAACCCTTCGACGGTGTCGAAGACGATCCCGTCGGGCAAGCTCACCGACGGTGGCAGTTACATCTGGCAGTCCCGGACGTGGGACGGCTCCCACTACGGTGCCTGGTCCGGCACGTGCGAGTTCACCGTGGACGCGACACCCCCGCCGTCACCAGCCGGCGTCACCTCCACCAACTACACCAACGACGGCGTGCCGCGCGGTGGCGTCGGCCTGCCCGGCACGTTCAACTTCGCGCCGCCATCGGCTCGACCGCACGAGGTGCGGGAATACGCCTACAGCCTCGACTCCGGGTTGCTGACCGCGGCGAAAACGGTGCCGGCGCGCACCACCGACTACGGGGCGTCCATCAGCTTGGCGCCGCTGCACGACGGGGTCAACGTGCTCCACGTGTGGTCCAAGGACCACGCGGGTCGATTCTCGCCCCCGGTGACGTACACCTTCAGCGTCCAGGCAGGATCCGGACCTGCCGCGGAGTGGACGTTCGAGGAGACCGGCACCAACGCCACCGACGTCTCCGGGCACGGCAACACCCTGGCCATCGGCTCGGCCACCCGAGTTGCCGGCAGGTCCGGGGTGGGCTCCACGCTGTCGCTGTCGGGCACCACCGCGGCGACGAAGACCGGGACGATCAACACGCCGCACCCGGACACCGGAGTCTCCACCCCGGTCCGGACGGACGCGAGCTTCACCGTCACCGCGTGGGTCAAAATCAACTCCACGGCGGGCACGGGCGTGCAGACCGTGGTCAGCACCAGCGGTTCCCGGATGTCGGCGTACCACCTCGGCTACGCCGGCAGCAACCAACGGTGGCGGTTCACGATGGCCGCAGCCGACACCGACAACGCCGCCGGGTACAGCGTCCTGTCCGACGCCATGCCTACCGCCGGCAAGTGGACCCACTTGGCGGGCGTCTACGACGCGTCAACCAAGAAAATGACGCTCTACGTCAACGGCGTCGCGCAGACCGCCACCGCCACCCTCGTGGGCGGTTTCAACGCCACCACCGAGGTGGCGATCGGCAAGCGCAAGTTCAACGGCAACTCCGACAGCTTCTTCGCGGGAGCCGTAGACGACGTGCGGTTCTACAACTTCATCGAGACGCCGGCCAACCTCGCGAAGCTGGCCGTGCCGCTACAGCCGAAGATCACCTTCCCCAACGGCACCGCCATCACCGCTGGCGGCCAGCTCACTGTGAAGTTCGACGCCGGTGGCGACACGAACGTCACGAAGTTCAAGTACAGCGTCGACGGCACCGGCCTGGGCAGCACGGTGAACGCCACCGCCGCGGGTGGCACGGCCACCGTGACCGTCAACGTGGGCACCACCATCGGGGAGCGGCCGGTTCACGCGGTAGCGGTGGACGACGGCAACCGGGTCAGCGGCATGAACCAGGGGCAATTCACCGTCGCCCCCGCCGCGAGCCTCTCCGGCACCGTATGGGACCCGAACTTCCTGCCGCAGGCCGGAGCCGTCGTGCGGCTGCAACCCGGCGGCTACCAGGCCACCTCAGAGGCCGACGGCAGCTACGCCCTGGCCAACTTCCCCACCGGCTCGTACACCATCACCGTCACGTTCGGTGGTCGGTGCGGACTGGTGTTCAACGAGCCGATCGAGATCGACGGTCAGGGGCACATGGAAGATATCTTCCTCGCCTTCATCAGCGACGATCTGGGCCATGTCTGCGCCGAGCAGACCAGGGCGTTCACCGAGGCCGGTAACGTGCTGGCGCTGACCGGTGACGACGCCGTCGCCACGGTGCAGTTGCCGTTCGCGTTCCCGTTCTACGGCGGGGCGTACCGCAGCGCCTGGGTGGACACCAACGGTGTGCTCTCGTTCACCGACCCGGGTGGTTCGCACCCATACACCGGAGGCGGGCAGCTGCCCACGCCGGCGGACCCGAACGCGGTGGTAGCCCCGTTCTGGGACGACCTGGTGGTCGACGCGTCGGCGAGCGTGCGCACCGCCACCACCGGTACGGGCGCCGACCAGCGGTTCGTGGTCGAGTGGCGCAACGTGCACCGCAAGGGGAACACGAGCCAACGTCTGTCGTTCGAGGCGGTGCTCGCGCCGGACGGCACGGTGACGACAAACTACGACCAGCTCGACAACGACGCCGAAAAGGGCGCCAGCGCGATCGTCGGCATCGAGGCCGCGGCCGGTGAGGACGGTCTGTCGTACTCGGTCGACGAGCCGGTGCTGGCCAACACCAAGGCGATCACATTCGTCCGTCCGGACGTCGCCGGTGGGCTCGAGACCCACAACCTCTCTGGGACGCTTACCGACGCGGCCGGCGCCCCGGTCGCCGCTGCAACGGTCACGCTGGACCCCTCCGGCCTGAGCACCACCACGGGCGCGGGCGGGGCGTACAGCTTCACCGGCCTAGTCGCCGACAGCTACACCGTCTCCGTCACGCAGTCCGGCCGGTGCGGCAGCGTGGTGCGTAGCCAGGTGGAACTGTCCGCCGACACCGTGCGGAACCTGCAGCTAGGGCCGGACTACGACGGCCTCGGGTACGCCTGCTCCACGGGCACGTCCGGGTTCGTGGCGGCGTCGACGGTGCTGGCCCTGACCGGCGACGACGCGACGACCATGGTGACGCTGCCCTTCCCGATGCAGTTCCACGGCCAGTCGTACACCAGCGGTCGGGTGCACACCAACGGGCTGGTCAGCTTCGGCAGCGCCTCTGGGGAGCCGGACACCTGGGCCAACCCGACTATGCCGACGGCGACGGCTCCGAACGCGGTGGTGGCGCCGTTCTGGGACGACTTCGAAGTGGACGCGTCGGCCAGCGTGCGGACCCAGACCCTCGGCACGGCCCCGAACCGGTCGTTCGTGGTGGAATGGCGCAACGTCAACTTCCGCCCGCCAAGCACCGGGCGGCTGACCTTCGAGGTGATCTTCCACGAGGACGGGCGGATCGCGTACCACTACGGCGCGATGTCCACCCCGATCCAGCAGGGCGCGGGCGCGACGGTCGGGTTGGAAAACGCCTCGGGCACAGTGGCGGCGCTGTACTCCTTCCAAGAGGCGGTGCTGACCGGCAACAGCTCGATCACCTACACCCCGGCCCCAGCCGGCACGGTCACCGGCACCCTTACCACCGCCGTCACCGGCGGCACCTACGCCGGGGCGACGGTCACCCTGAACCCGGGCAACCGGAGCACCACGACGGGCGCTGACGGCAGGTACCAGTTCACCAACGTGCCAGTGGGCGAGTACACCCTCGCCGCGTCGACCGGGGACAACCGGTGCGTCGGCCAATACGCTAAGGAGACCGTCAACCACCCTGGCGGCACGCTGGACGTGGACCTGTCGGTGATGGTCGACGGTGACGAGTTCGGCTACAAGTGCACCGCGGGTGCGACCACCTTCGTCCCAGGTGACATCACCGAGGGCTGGAGCGGCGACGAGACGGTGTGGCCGAAGAACCCGCCGTTCCCGGTCAAGCTCTACGGCGAGTCGTACACTTCGGCGTGGATCAGCGCCAACGGTTTGATCAGCTTCAAGGACCCGGCGTACTTCGGCTGGATCGGCTCGCGGCCGGGCACGATCCCGTCGCCGGCCGCCGAGGGCTCCCCGAACGCCACCGTCTATGCGCTGTGGGACGACTGGGTGGTCGACTCGCAGGCCCGCATCGCCACGAAGGTCAGTGGCACCGCGCCGAACCGGCAGTGGGTCGTGGAATGGCGTAACGTCCACATCTACGGCGACACCAACACCCGCGCCACCTTCGAGGTGATCTTCAACGAGGGCGGCGACATCACCCTCGCCTACGCCGACATCGACCCGGCCAAGCCGATCGAACGCGGCGGCGAGGGCACCGTAGGCATCGAGAACGCCGACGGCTCGATCGGGTTCCAGTACCTGTTCCGCGAGTCGTGGCTGGCCAGCGGGCAGGGCGTCACATTCAAGCCCAACCCGCCGGGGCAGGGCAGCGTCGCCGGCACCGTCACCTGCCAGGGCACCCCGGTCGCCGGGGCGAGCGTCACGGTGGCAGACAAGACGACCACCACCGCCGTGGACGGCACCTACCAGATCGACGCCGTGCCGGCCGGCACCTGGGCAGCGATCGCCACCGTCACCGGCGCCTGTAAGGGTTCCGACGTGCGGCAGGTCGTCGTCGGCACCAACACCCAGGCCACCGCTGAATACACCTTGGGCGCCACCAACGCCGGCGGCGGATACACGCTGGCCGAGCAGGCGGTGGCCTACGCCCCGGCCAATACCACGGTGCTGCCGGTGACCGGCGACGACGCCTACACCTCGGTCACCCTGCCTTTCCCGGTAACGCTGTACGGGCAGACATACACCACCGGCTGGGTGGACAGCAACGGCGTGCTCAGCTTCATCGACCCCGGCGAACCCTCGCCGGACGCGTGGCCAATCCCGTCACCGGCCAGCCCCGAGGAACCCAACGCCGCCCTCTACCCGTTCTGGCACGACTGGGTCGTCGATAGCAGCGCCAGCGTCCGCACAACCGTGCGCGGCAGCACCGGCAGCCGGCAGTTCGTCGTCGAGTGGCGCAACGTTCACTCCTATGAAGACCCCCTCACCCGCGTGACCTTCCAGGTCATCCTCGACGAGACCGGCGGCTTCAGCTTCGCCTACACCGACAACGACGGCACCTTCCTCGAACGCGGCGGCGCCGCCACCATCGGCATCGAGAACGCCGACGGCAACACCGCCATCCAGTACACCTACCGCCAACCCGTCCTCCGACCAGGCCTCGGGCTCAGGTTCAACCCGCCCACCCCCTGACCACGCCACGGTGACCACGAGGGGACCGTCTCCCGCGAGACGACCCCTCCCAAAGCTCGCACCCTGCCGATCCTCGAAACTGTCGGAGGCTTCTGGTGATCCCGCATTCGCCCGCTTCGTCACTCTCAGCAATTATCCGAAAACTAAAAGCTAAGAAGCGGCGACGTGGTTCGCTCGCGGCGGCCGTCGCCGTCACCTTGGTCGCCGGCCTGCTTCAAAGCGTCCCGGCGCAGGCCGCCCCGACCGGCTACCAGCCGACGTCCGCTAAACCCATCCCGACCGTGCCCGTCAAGACGGTCAAGCCCGCGACGGTACCCGCGGCGAAGCTGCCGCCGCCGGCGTCGACCAAGCCCGCCTCGGCCTGGCCGCCCGCCGGCACCGCCGTGGTCGACCTCACCGGCGCCCGGCCTGACGCCAGCCCGGCCCGCGCCGGCACCCTGCCGGTACGAATTGCCCGGCCAGCCGCGTCCGCCCGCAGCACGGCACCCCCCGGTCGAGTACGCGTCGAGGTGCTTGACCGCGCCACCACAGAGCGCGCTGGAGTACGCGGCCTGCTGCTCAAGGTGGAGCGCGCCGACGGCAACGCGGCAAGCGGGAAGGTCGACCTCACCGTCGACTACGCATCGTTTGCCACCGCGTACGGAGCCGACTGGGCCAGCCGACTCCGACTCGTGTCACTGCCCGACTGCGCCCTGAAATCGCCTGAGAAGAAGCAGTGCGCGGGCACGCCGCTGCCATCTCATAACGACCCGACTGCCCGCACAGTGTCCGCCGATGTGCCCGCACGGACGGCGCAGACCATGATCGCGGTCTCGGCCGCCCCGTCCGGGCCTGCGGGCGACTACTCGGCCACCCCACTGCAGGCCTCCTCGACCTGGTCCGCAGGGGGCAACTCCGGGGCTTTCACCTGGTCATACCCTATGCGCGTGCCGCCCACGCCCGGCGGACTCGAGCCGCAGGTCGAACTGAGCTACTCCTCGCAGTCCGTCGACGGCCGCCACGCCGCCTCCAACAATCAGCCTTCCTGGGTGGGCGAGGGCTTCGAGGCGTGGCCCGGCGGCTTCATCGAGCGACGCTACAAGGCATGCGCCAGCGACATGGATGGATCGGCCAACAACAACGAGAAGACCGGCGACCTTTGCTGGGAAACCGACAACGCCGTGCTGTCGCTGAACGGCAGCTCCGGTGAGCTGATCTACAACGCTACCGAAAACCGATGGCACCTGCGCAGCGACGACGGCTCCCGGATCGAGCGGAAGAGCGGTGCGCGCAACGGTGACAACAACGGCGAGTACTGGGTCGTCACCAACACGAACGGCACCCAGTACTGGTTCGGGATCAACCGACTGCCCGGCTGGGCGTCCACGAACCCGGAAACCAACTCCACCTGGACGGTTCCGGTATTCAGCAACGACCCCGGAGAGCCCTGCCACGCCGCCGACTTCGCCGACTCCGACTGCGTCGAGGCATGGCGGTGGAACCTGGACTACGTCGTGGACGTCCACGGGAACTCGCTGTCCTACTGGTACGGCAAGGAGACCAACAAGTACGGCCGTAACCTCGACCCGGACGACGACACCATCTACGACCGGGGCGGTTGGCTTGACCGCATCGACTACGGCACCCGTCGCGTCAACGGCGTCGACTCCGTGCTAAGCACCCCGGCACCCTTTCGCGTCGATCTTGGGGAGGCCAACCGCTGCCTCAGCAACTGCACGACCCACACCGAGACGCAGTGGCCAGACACGCCCTGGGACTCCGAGTGCACCGGGTCATCCTGCGCCGACAAATTCGCGCCGACGTTCTGGACCACCAAACGGCTGTCCACCGTCACCACGCAGGTGCGCAACGGCAGCGGCTACGAGAACGTAGAGCGGTGGACGCTGAGTCACACCTTCCCCGATCCCGGGGACGGCACCCGAGCCGGCCTGTGGCTGAACAAGATCTCTCACGCCGGCCTGGTCGGCGCCACCACCAGCCTGCCAGACATCGAATTCACCCCTGTCCAGCTGTCTAACCGAGTCGACACGATCGACTTCGCCGAAGCGATGAACTGGATGCGGATCACGAAAATCCGTAACGAGACCGGCGGAACCCTCAGCATCAACTACTCTAAGCAGGACTGCCAGGCCGGGCAGACCATGCCCAGCCCGCACACCAACTCCCGCCGTTGCTACCCGGTCATTTGGGAGCCGGAGGGCTATGCCAACCCGGTCACTGACTGGTTTAACAAATACGTGGTCGACACCATCTACGAGAACGACAACACTGGGGGCGTCCCGCCGCAGGGCAGCAAGCGTGTGGCCTATAAGTACACCTACCTTGATGGTGTGGCCTGGCACTACAACGACGACGACGGCCTGATCGACAAGAAGAACAAAACCTGGTCGGACTACCGGGGGTACGGGCGCGTCGGCGTCACTGTGGGTGACCCGGGCGAGCAGACCTACACCGAAACCCGCTACTTCCGCGGCATGCATGGCGACAAGCTCGCGCCGACCGGCGGTATCCGCACCGCCACCATCGACGGGATAAACGACGAGGACTGGTTCGCGGGCATGACCCGGGAAACCAAAACCTTCAACGGCCCCGACGGGCCTGTGGTGGAGCGCGAGCTGAGCACCCCCTGGGGATCGGCGGCGACGGCGACCCGCACGATCAACGGTGACACCGTCACCGCCCGCTTCAACCGGACCGGTATCGTGACCAAGCACGCCGTCCTCGACGCCGGGCGGGGTGAGAGGGTCACCAAGACCGTCACCAGCTACGACGTCTACGGCATGACCGTGAGCGTGGACGACCTCGGCCAGGACGGCGTCAACGGCGACGAGCAGTGCACCAAGACCGACTACACCCCACGCAACACCACCGACTGGCTCATGGACCGGGCACACCGCGTACAGACCTACGCGGTCAAGTGCGCCGACATCACCGAGACCCTGGCCGACGATGACGTCATCGGGGAAACTCGCACCACCTATGACGACCACAACTTCGAGGCCGAGCCGGAACGGGGCCTCCCCACCCGCACCGAGCACATGAGCGCCTGGAACAACGGTGCGCCGACCTTCACCACCGTCGGGCGGGTAGCGTATGACGTTCACGGACGAGTCACCTCGACCTGGGACGCCAATAACTACGAGACCAAGACCGCCTACACCCCGACGACCGGGGGGCCGGTCACCGCAGTGACCCGGACCAACCCCATGCTTCACGTCACCACGACGACGCTGAACCCGGCGTGGGGGCTCGCGACAGTCGTCCGGGACGCGAACGACAAGCAGACCGAGTTGGCGTACGACGGGCTGGGACGCCTTTCCTCCGTCTGGCTGCCCGGCAGAGCCCGTGCCACCGAAACCGCCAGCGTGACCTTCGGTTATCAAATCCGTAACGACAGCGCCACGGCAGTCTCCACCTCGGAACTCGACGCCGCAGGTAACTACATTACGTCACACACCCTGTATGACGGGCTCATGCGGGAGCGGCAAACCCAGTCCGCCTCCCCCTCAGGTGGACGGCTACTGACGGACACCTTCTACGACACGGCCGGACGGCCGGTCAAGACGTTCGACAGCTACCACGCAACCGGTACCGCTGGCACGACTCTGGTCACCGCGACCGAACGGGCCCTTGTCCCCACCCAGACCCGCACCGAATACGACGGCGCAGGCCGAACCACCGCCTCGATCTTCCAGCCCTACGATGCTGAACGCTGGCGGACCACCACCTACTACGCCGGCGACCGTACCGACGTCACCCCACCCGCCGGTGGCACCGCCACGTCTACCCACACCGACGCCCTCGGTCGAACGGCCGAAATCCGCCAGTATCACGGTGCCGCGCCGACCCCTGGCACCACCGGTAGTTGGGACGCCACGACCTACACCTTCAATCGCAAGGGGCAAATGACGCAGAGCATCGACGCTCGCGGCAACAAGTGGACATACACGTTCGACATCTGGGGCCGGCAGATCGAAGTCAGCGATCCCGACAAGGGCAAAACGATCTCCACCTACGATAACGGCGGGCGGGTTACCACGATCACCGACGCCCGTGGCAAGAAGCTGGCGTACGGGTACGACCCCCTCAACCGGAAGCGGGGGGTCTACGAAAACCAGATCGGAGGCACCCCGCGGGCGCTGTGGTTCTACGACACCTTGGCGAAGGGGCAGCTAACCCAGTCGAACCGCTACGTCAACGGCGCCGCCTACCAGGTGAAGGTCAGCGGCTACACGGACAGCTACCAGCCGACGGGCACGGTAGTGGTGATCCCCACGTCCGAAACCGGGATCGCCGGCACGTACACGTTTGGCACGTCATACAAGGTGGACGGCTCGGTGGCGTCGCAAGGCATGCCGTCGACGAACGCAGACCTGCCGGAGGAGACGCTGCTGTTTGACTACAACAGCTACGGCCTGCAGACCGGCATGCGTACCCTCTACGACGGCGTCGAATCCTCGTACGTCGTTGACACCGACTACAACGCTCTCGCCGAGGTCGACCAAATGGAGCTCTACACCGGATTCGGCGGGCGAGTCTTCCAAAAGTACACCCGTGAGTTGGAGACCGGGCGCCTTACCGGAATCCGCACCGACCGCGACTCCGTGACGCCGAACATCCTCGCCGACATTCAGTACCGCTACGACAAGACCGGCAACATCACCAGGATCGCCGACGTCACCCCTGACCCTGTCGACGACACCCAGTGCTTCACCTATGACCACCTGCGCCGACTCACCGAGGCGTGGACGCCCTCCTCCGGTGACTGCGCCGAAACGCGCTCGGCCACCGCCCTGGGCGGGCCCGCCCCGTATTGGCAGTCGTGGACCTTCGACAACATCGGCAACCGACGGACCGAAACCGTCCACACCGCCACCGGAAACACCACAACCACCTACAATTACCCGGCCGACGGCACGCCCAAGCCGCACAGCCTCACCTCCACCACCGGCGGCCAAGTCGGCAGCTACACCTATGACGAAACCGGCAACACCCTGACCCGCCCCAACGGATCCTCCGCTACCCAGACGCTCACCTGGGACTCCGAGGGCCACCTCGACACGGCGACCGACTCCACCGGCCAGACCAGTTTCGTCTACGACGCCAACGGCAACCGACTGATCCGCAGGGACCCGACGGGTAAGACGCTGTACCTGCCGGGGCAGGAAATCCGCTACAACTCGGCCACGAATACCACCACCTGCACCCGCTACTACTCCTACAACGGCGTCACAATCGCGTCCCGCACGGCCGCCGGCTTGACCTGGCTGGCTGGTGACCACCATGGGACGGCCGGGGTTTCGGTCGAGGCCGCGACGCAGCAGTCAAAGATCCGGCGGGAGACGCCGTTCGGCCAGCCCCGCGGAAGCAACCCGACGTGGCCCAACGACAAGGGCTTTCTCGGTGGAACCAAGGACCCCACCGGTCTGACCCATCTCGGGGCCCGGGAATACGATCCCTCCATCGGGCGGTTCATCAGCGTTGACCCGGTAATGGATCTGACGGATCCACAGCAGTGGAACGCCTATGCCTATTCCAACAACAGCCCTGCAACCTTCAGTGACCCCAGCGGACTCATCGACACCGACTGCCTGACCATCGCCAGTTGTCCCGACTACCGCCCTGGGGATGAGAAGGGCAATCGGAAGAACAAGGCCAAGAACCCGGGTTGCTGGCCCCGATGCTCCGGCTCGAAGGACCCCCGTCGTCCGAGCGGCGGAACCACGAAATCGGAACCACCGGCGATCGGTCCCATTGTTCTTCATGACGGTGACGTCTACGACCCGGATGAACTTGCTCACCAGGTGGAGACAGAGAGGGCCAAGCTGTTGGCGGCGGGAGGAAGGCTTTCAGGTCACGAGGATCTGGACGCCATCCGGCTGCTCCTCCTCGCCTGTAATTCAACCGCCAGCACTCGTCTCTGCTCTCTAGAATTTCAAGCCTTCATCGACCAGACCTACACGGGTCTTCTGGACGTCTACGCGTCCGAGTCGGAGCTCGGCCCGATGTCGGTCCACTCGCCGACAGCGGCAGGGTCGGATGGGCGTGCGAACCCAATCGTCCGCGTTCCGCATTTCCTCAGAACCACGAAGAGTGGAAGGATTGTCGGCGACCACCTGCAGCCCAAGGATCTTGGTGCTGCGAAGAGAGAACTTCGGGGCGAGGTGGTCGCGCGTAAGGCTGACGGAACTCCATGGAACCACGTGGCTGAGGTAAGGGACGCGCAGCGAGGCTTGTTGAAGCGCGTGAACTCAATAAAGGACAGGATGAGGTTCGGGCAACGCATGACGGTGGACGAGCGCGTCAACCTGCAGGTCGAACTCTCATACGCGAGCCGGATGCTGGATTACTCGTACAAGTACGTCCCACCGGGAACAGCCTGACCTCTCACGTAGGTCAGGCACACGGGGTGCCCCCGCGCGGTCGTCGGGTGTCCTGCAGGACACCCGACGACCGTACGATGGCACAAGCCGGCGCAGGTCCCGCCGGGGGTGCCCCAGATGCGCACCCCAGCCGTCGGCCGGATCTGGATGCGGATCTAGCATCAACCTAAAAGGAGTGTGTTGTGCCAGAGCCGGACCTTGACGACCTGTTGGACCGCGCGAAGTACGGGCGGGTCTCGAAGGGTGAGGTCGAGTGGGTTGCCCAAATCATAGGAAACCCCTCGGCGCACCACGACCTGTATCGCCTGATCCACATTATCGGGCGGGCGGGAAACGCCCGAGACCACGAGGAGTTGGTGGCTCCGTTCCTGGATAGTCCAGGGGATCCCATGCTCAGTCGGATCGCGTCGATTGTGCTCGACGAGTGGGGCCTTTTTGGAAAGTACCACGACGAATACCTTGCCTTCTGCCAGGGTGTTGACTGGGACTATGAGGAAGACGTCCGAATCGTTGCTCTGACCCGGGCCGGAAAGTACCTTGCGCAGAGTAAGAGCTCTTCTCTGTTGGCCTGCCTGATCCAAACGGCCACATCTTCGGAGGAAGACGAGATCACTAGGCGTGCAGCTCTGGACGGCTTGGCCCTGGCCACCGGCGCTGCCATCCAGGATCTGCCGAGTGTCGACACATCCGTGGAATTTGACGGATCCTGGGCGGCAGGTGTTCTTCGTCAAGCCGACCAGCGGTACCGACGCGAATGCCAGACCAATCGATGAAACGTACTCTGATGACGCGCTCGCTGACCGCCCTGGCGGCCGCGGAGGGGATCCTTCTCACCGCGGCCTGCGGGGCAGCCAGCAGCAGTTCCTCGGCCGGCGGCGGCCAGCGCCCGTCGGTGGCCCCGCAGAGCACTGGCCCGGCGGTAACCGGGGTGCAGTCGCTCCATGACCTCGCTCCGGAGCTGGAGGAGCAGATCGGCGAGGTGCGAGGAGATCCCACCCCTGGGTGACCACCCACTCACCTGGCACCTGTGGTCCCTCCTGGATCTCGAAGAGACCCCACCGGGGGCGTCGATATTGGATAGCGCGGCCAGGCCGGGCCGGGCGCCTGGCGCCTCCTGGACCGGGCCGCTACCCCTGGCCGTGATTCCGTGGCGTCGCCTCCTCGGGCGGTGCCGGCGACGCCGGACTCAAGCTCCTCCGCCGTGGCGTGCGGCCAACGCGTCGAAGAAGGTGCGCAGCAGGTCGATGGGCCGGGATCCTCCCGCAACTCCTGGCCGCCGAAGCGGTAGACCTCGTAGCCACGCAGCCGTAGGCTGCGGTCCTCGGCGACCATCTCCGCGTACCGCTGAGGGCTGGCCCGGCCGAGATCGTCGGCGTAGTGCTGGACACCGTCGCACTCGATCACCACGCGCGCCCGGTTCAGCAGCAGCAGGAGGAAGTCCATCCGCTGTCGGGCAAGGGCGGTTCCGCCCTGACGCTTCGTGTACGGGTCGTAGTTGAGATAGACCTGCGGGATCAACGCGGGGATGTCGGCTCCTTGATCGCCGGGTTCAGCTCCACCGGCGCGCATCCGCAGGACGCTGTGCACTCAGCAGCTGTGCCTGGCTCTGCACGTTGACCCGTACGTCGACACGGGGTGATGAGCACGGTGGGTGGGAGTCCTGCGGCCGTGAGACGACGGTTGTAGGTGTCGGCCAGCTCGGTGGCGGTGTCGTGTTCGCCGAGCGCGGTGAGAATCTCGGTCGCTTGCTGGTGAAGGGCCTGGTTGTAGGGGTCTACGCGGATGCCGGCCTGGAGGAGTTCGAGGGCGCGTCGCGGATTCCGTTCGGCGTTGGCCAGGGCGGCGTATGCGTCCAAAACGTGGCGGCGGGTGGCCTCCCGCGTCGGGTCCAGCCACGGCCACTGGTGGCCGGCGGCGAGGTCACCGCTGTAGGCCTCAACGACTGCCTGCCAGGCGGTGGCCGGGCTGGTGACGGCGGTGGCGGCGCGCGCGGCCAGGGTACGCACCCGCCACAGGTCGACATCGCAGAGGCCGGGGTTGAGGCGGTAGCGGTTGTCTACGTGGTCGATGACGGTTAGTCCGCAGGCCGCCCGCACCGTGGTTCGTAGGTCGCTGAGGGTGGTGTAGAGGCGGCCGGTGAGCCGGTGCGCGGGCAGGCCCGGCCAGATGGCCTCGACGATCTGCTGGCTGCTGGCTCCGTCGGAGTGCACCGCGAGGAAGACCAGCACCTGCAGGGCGGCGCTGCGCCGGATCGACACGGGAGTGCCGTCGGCAACCAGGGTTGGCTTGCCAAGAACCCGCAGATCAAGCCGCCCGGCGACGGCGCGCGCGGGCGGATGGGCGTGGCGCCCGCCGTTCGCTTGGCGGGGGATGCGTGGTCGCTTGGGTGTAGTCATGGTCGCGGGCGTGGACCCGGCGCCGGGGTGTACGTCAGGTGTGTGCGCCGGGGTGATCACGGCGAGTAGGTCGGTGGCCGCCACCGGGTCGAGCACGCATAGCCGCGGCCCTACCCAGTCGGGTCGGTGTGGATCGTGGGTGTGGCCCGCCGCGTCGACATGCAAGATCACCTCGGCTGTACCGGCGCCGAGGAACACGGCGGTTGCGGCGCTCGCCGCTAACGCCACCGCGAGCGGTTCACCGCGCGGTGCGGACTCGCAGATCAGCACCGGCCGGCCGGTGTCGTCTCGTCCGGAGCTGTACCGGGCTGCGGCCGATGACGCAAGTAACACCGCGGCGTCGTCGACGCTGCCTGCCACCTGTACGCCGGGCAACGGCCGCGCCACGATGTCAGCGTCGAGCAGCAGGCTCGCCGCGACACGGGTGATCACGAAGGGTGCCGACGCTGCGGGGTGGCGCAGACCGGCGAGAGCGGCGGTGACCAGCATGCCTCTGGCCGCGGCGAGGGCACCCGGGCCAGTCAATGCGATGCGGCCTGACGGAAGCGACGCGATCGCCCCTGCGGGCCCGTCCGCTGCGATGCCGGTGGCTCGGGCCGGTGGTGTGGGGGCGACGAGGGCGGCCTGGACAGTGGTGACGGTCTCCGGCAGCGGCGCCAGGTCCGTATCGTCGCGTGCATCAGGTGGTGGGTGGGGTTGGTAGGTGCGTCGGCGGCGCAGCCACACCAAACCGGCGGCGGCAGCGACCTGCTCGGCGAACTCCCAGGGCAGCCAGCCTCCCCGCAGCACCACCCCACCGGCGTCGCCTACCTCCGACACCCCGTCGAGGCGCTCGACGCCGTTCGCGTCGGGATCGGTCGGCTGGTCGAAAGTCCCGGCTGCCACAGGCAGTGCAACCTGCTGCCCGTCAGCGGTAGCTCCGGTGTGGGCGCCGGCCCCGAACGCGGCGGCACCGGCCAAGCCGGTGGCGGTGGCCTGCAACGGGGTGGGCAACGGAACCCTGCCCAGCCACCGTGCACCCACCCGTGCCCGCGCAGCCACTCGGACGGCGACCGTGGCGGCGAGCATCAGCCACACCAGCCACGCCGCTACGGTCAACGCCACGGCCAGGCTCTGCGCGGTCAGCGGCTGCGTCACCCACTGCCGCAGGTCCGGCCAACCGTTCGCGGGCCAGCCGACAACCGTGACCAGCACCACCGGCGGACCGACAAGCAGCAATGCAAGAACAAGCAGGTACGCCACCTGCCGCGGCCAGCGCACCTCACCCACCCCCACGACACGCCGCCACGGTGGTGGTCACGGTGTGTTGCACCGGCTGCCGGGCGGGGCGGATGACGCGCGCCCACACCTGGCGGGTCCACCACACGGCGACCGCGGTCGCGTAGATCACCCCGAGGATCCCGGAGGCGGCCTGGCTGACGATCGCCGCGCTGATCACCCCCAGCGGAGCGGCGAGGATCAGCCGCAGCAGCGGCGTGGAAACGACCGCCATCACCACCCCGATACCGAGCAACAGCCCACCGACCCGGCCAGCGGCATCGATCCACAACACCAGATCCGGCCACCGATCCGCTGTCAGCGAGTACTGGATCAGCGCCATTCCCGCCGCCGCGCACACCACCGAGCCGGTCGGAAACGCCAGCACCTGCGACCAGCCACCCACAGGTTGGCGCCACTGCCGTGCGGCGATCACGGCCATCACCGCGGCGACCACGACCACCGGTGCGATCGGCATCAACGCCCACCGCAGAAACGAGCCCACCTCCTGGCCGATGTAGACGCTGCCTACCACCGCGTACAGCCCGGCCACCGCCACACCCAACGACATCGACGCCAGGATGCCCGTGCCGACCTGCCCACCCGCGGACATCGGTGCCTGGCCGGGGCGGGCGGCGAGGGCGGACGCGATCACCGTGCCCGCCCCAAGGGCGGCGACCAGCGCGAACACCGCCGCCATCGCCAGCTCACCCCAGTTGAGCAGCGCCCACCGGTGCACGTACCAGCCATTCCACTGCGCCGTGAGCAGGAACTGCGCCACTAAAGCCAGTGACGCGAAGCCCGGCACCGCGATCGCCACCGCCCGCCGTACCGGCGGCACCGGCGGCACCGGCGACTCCGCCATCTCCACCCCGGCCCCGACGCTTGCCGCGCCCGCGTCCGCCGCCCCGCAGACGGCGGCCATCGCCGGATCGGCGAGCACCACCGGCGTCACACCCACACACTCGGCGAGAGCCTCGGCCACCGCTGGCATACCAGCCATGCCGCCCACGACGTACAGGCCGGAGACCTCGGCCGCATCCACCTCCGCCGCAGCGACCGCCTCGACGGCCAACTGGGCGACGCGCTGCGCGACCGGCCGCGCGGCCTGCTCCAGCACAGTGCCGTTCACCACCACCGCAGGCCCGTCCGGCAGGGGCACCGTCACCGCGGGATGTTCACCGAGGGCATGCTTCGCGGCGCGGACACTGGCCAGCAGCACCCACTGCGTACCGTTCGATGCCGTTCCGTCCGGGATCGGCGCGTTCGGCTCACCGCCGATGAGCGCGCCGATCAACGCGTCATCGACGGCGGACCCGCCAGCGGACGCATCGGACAGGGTGGCGAGGACCTCGAACCCGGCCGGCCCGCGCCGCAGGACGCTCACCTCCGCGCCGCCACCCACATCACACACCACGACATAAGACCCGACCGGCAAATGCACACCTGATGCCAGCATCCGGGTCGCCACGGCCACCGGGGCCTCCACCAGACGAGGCTGCGGCAAGCCCGCCCGATGCGCCGCGTGCCGCAACCAGGTACGCCGCCGCGGCCCCCAACCAGCCGGCACTACCAGGCGCACATCCTCGATCTCGCCACCGGCGACGGCGCCAGCCTGCTCAGCCACCTGCCGCAACGTCGCCGCGACCAGGTCCACCGCGTCGACCTCGCCACCGGGCAGCGCCTCCCGCTGCTCGATTGAGCGGCGCGGAGCCGGAATGAAACGTTCCGGGCACCCGGCCGCGGCCTGCCAGGCCGGCTGCCCCGTGATGACGCCGCCGTCCTCGGACAGGAACACCGCGCTGGACAACGCCGATTCGGCCCCGAACGTCAACGGCGACCATGTCCCGTCAGGCCACGCCAACACCGCCGATGTGCTGGCACTGCCCCAGTCAATCGCCAGCCGCGCTTCCCCCGACCGCATAGACCCCAGTCAAGCACGATGATCACTATGCTGTCACCTACGCATCACTGCCCGCGATCGCCATGAGGTGAGGGCCGCCCCCGAACAGCGGATCAGCGAAACCCCCAACCGAACCACCACGGCACTTCCCCACGAACGCCTCTTCCCAGGCCTGGCCGCTCCCACTTCCACATGCTCAGACACCGGTGACCGCAGTACCGCTACTGCGGATGCTCAACGAACCAGGCCATTGGTGCGGGAGCCGGCACCAATCCGGTCCCCGCACCGTTCCCGTGCACAGACGACAGTCACCTCAGCGCGTGTCGACCCCTCGCCGCATGAGGGGTTCGTATCAGGACGAGCAGGTGTTGAGCATGCTCTGCAGCGCGGACTTCTCCGACGACTGCAGAGCCAAACCCCAGTTGTATTTCACGGTGATCCACATCTTGCTGTAGGTGCACCGGTAGGCGGACTGCGGCGGCTGCCAGGTCGACGGGTCCTGGTCACCCTTGGCCTGGTTGACGTTGTCGGTGACCGCGATCAATTGCGGACCGGTCAGGTCGTTGGCGAAGCTCTGCCGCCGGCTGGTCGTCCACCCGCTCGCCCCGGAGCGCCACGCCTCCGCCAGCGGCACAACATGGTCGATATCCACGTCGGAGGCGGCGGACCAGGTCGCTCCGTCGTACGGGCTGTACCAGCGCCCGGACACCGCCGCGCAGGAACTGTCCACGACAACGGAGGTGCCGTCGCGCTTAAGAACCTGCTCGCGGCTGACGCTGGTGGCTCCGGCGCCCGCCGCGCCAGCGGGTGACCGGCGGCCAGCGCCCCCGGTGGTGTTTTGCAGCCCGAACGTCGGCGAGATGACCGACGTGCCGGCACGGGATCCGGTCGGCCGCCGGTCACAGGGCAACCGGATAGACAGGGGACGCGGCCGCCGGGGCCACTGATGGCAGCACGGTGAAGCGCCCGCTGGGGACCACTACCCGGCGGGCGTTGGTCCGTGTCGCCCTGGCTACTGCGGCGGGTACTGCTGCGGCGGCGCAACGTGGGTGACGGTGGTCGTCGAGCGGCTCTTTGACTGGGCGAACCACCAGTGGATCGGCCAGATGATCCAGGCGACGCCGCAGGTGAGGAATCCGCCGACTGCGTAGAGGACGTGCATCCAGCCGGGGATCCCGCCCGAGGCGACGCTGGTCTGCTAGTAGCCCATCGGTGGCGGGTACCCCTGGGGCGGGTACTGTCCGGGCGGCGCCTGCGGCGGCGGGTACTGCGGGCCCTGCGGCGGCGGGTACGCCGCGGGCTGCGGCGGGACGGGCTGCTGCTGGCGCTGGGTGGGGTCGTCGGGTTGCATCGGCACAGGTTACGCCGGATGTCCACAGTGGGGATGCCAGCCGATCGGGCATGAAGAGGCCCGCCGACCTGCGGAATCATTCGTCGTTATGTCGTGGCCGGAGGCGGCGGCCGCCACGAGGAAGGCCGGCTCGCGGTCGAGGGCGTCCTTGTCCCGGTCGTACGGCTGGGTGGTGCGCGGGGGTCCCCGTGCCCCATGGCGCGCTGCCGGTCTTCGAGCTGGGCGCCGCGCTGCCGGCCGATGGTGTTCCAGGCATGGCGGCAGCTGTGCGGACCGATCTTCTTTCAGTCCGCGACGCCGGCGGCCTTGGCCAGCCGGCGGATGAACCTCGCCACCTGGTAGCGGTCGATTCGCTCCCATGCGGCGTTGAGGAACGACGAGGAGACCCTGCGGGTGCCCCGGGCGGCCAACGGGCTGGAGCCCGCCCAGCCCGATTGGCTCGAGCCCTGAAGGCGCCAGGTTCCGCGTAGCGATACTGTCCGACCTCACGCATACCCTGCGCGTCGAGTCGACCCCACACCGCTATGTAGCGGTTCGCACGCGGACCCGGACGGTCCGGGTCATCCCTCAGTCTCCGAGGAGCAGACGTGAGGCAGATCCTGTTCAGAGTTCTCGCCGGCGCGGCCCTGGTGTTGGCCCTCGCCGGCGTCGCCGCAGCCCCGGCCCAGGCGCAGGCCGAGGCCGCTGGGGATGTGACGGCGTCGTCCCCCTGCTACGAGCCCGCCTACGGCCGGGACTGGGTGTATTGGAAGATCACCAACAACACGACGGCCGACATCGAAGCCACCATCACCAACGACACCGGCTTCCCCCCGATGTTCACCGTCCCGGCCGGCGGAAGCGTCGTCCGGGAGACCCTCGGCGGGTACGACGTCCAGGTGCTCGTCGGCGGCGTTGTCGTCGCCTCCGCCTCCGTGACCCGCGACGCGGTGACGGCCTGCGGCACCGAAGCGGCCAACTTCAACCTGATCGTCGACTGCCGACCCAGCCCGTATCAGGTGACGCTGCGGATTAAGAACGCGACGGAACAGGCACGGTCGTACCGGCTGGTGAAGCAGCGCGGCGAGGAGCTGACCGGCACCGCCCTCCCCGGGAACACGTTCATCACCGAGGACTGGGTGAAGCCGACCGACCGCTGGAAGCTGGAGATCGCAGGGTACGGCTACGTTCGGCTGGTCAACGAGCCCCCGCTCTGCAATGCGCCCCCCACGGCGACGCCGTCCAGCACGCCCTCGCCGCCGGCGCCCACTAGCCCGTCTCCGGTGCCGACTACCCCGGCGCCGGCCACCACCCGCCCTCCGGCGCCTGATCCCACCACGACGACTACCGACCCCGTCCTGGACCCGGTGGCCCACTCCTCCGAGCTCGGTTCAGGCGACGGCCTGGTCATCGGCGGGCTGGCCGGCCTGCTGGTGGGCTCGGCGCTCGGCCTCGCCGCGGCGTTCCGCCTTCGCCGCCGGACGCCGTAGCAGCGTCAGGCTGAGTTGACCCGGGGGCGTCCTGTGCGGGGCGCCCCCCTTTTACCCGCGGCAAGCGGGCCGCGTACGACGTGCCGGACGTCGGCGCGCAGCTACGCGCCGAACGGCGGGGCTGCCACCTCCACTGCCAGAATCCGGCGTGTGGCCCTTGTCGACGCCCGTCTACTCGGGTTGGTTGCCCCTCACAGCACCTTCGATGTGTGCTGCCTAGACACCCCGAAGAAGGCGCTGCAGCGGCACCGCATCACTGCGGCTCGGTATCGGGAGTTGCTGCGGGCGCAGGGCGGCGGGTGCGGAGTCTGCGGCACGTCGGCGTGGCGCCACCCGGTCGGGTTGGTGCCCCTTCCAGTTGACCATGATCACTTGTGCTGCTCGGGCCGTGATTCGTGCGGCCGGTGCGTACGGGGACTGTTGTGTGCCGGCTGCAACGGGTTCCTCGGCCTGGTCGAGCTCCACGGCAACGCGATGCTGCGGCCGAGGACGTGGATCGAATCTGCCCGCGCTTACCTGACCTACGCCGGCGTTGAGCCGTGGGAGATGGACCGGTTCGTCACCAAGGGGCGCATCCACCGAGACCGGCGAATCAGAGCTGGGATGGACTGCGGCTGCTACCACTGCACCGGTGATCCCAAGGGAGCGGGTGGATGGATCGCTGCGGCGATCGCCGCCGGTGAACCGGTGTGGGACGAGATCATCCGGCGATCCGCGCGGCAGCAAGCGAGAGCCCGCGCCTCGGGTTGACCTTTGCCGACGACGACCTGTGAGCCGCCTCCGCTATCCCCACCTGGCTGACCGGGACATTCGTTGTCGCGGATCTTCGCTCCTACCCGGTCGCCTCTTCCCCACGATGCGGAGGTGAGGAGTGTTCACACTCGGCGGGCGGTGAGTCCGGCCCGGCGCCGGGCCAGCGCGGCCGCGGACCCGGTGCTGCGCCGGCCGGTCGCGCCGATGCTCGCCATGCCAGTCGAACAGGTGTCCGAGGACCCCGACCTATCCACGAGCCGGTCGTATCGGTCAGCACCGTCTTCGACCGGATCCTGTCGCGGATGCTGCCCCGCCGGCGCCAGCCCGATCGTGTTTCCCGTAGCCGAGGTGTTCGGTTATCTCCTCGTTAGGCGCCATCACCCTCCGACGGGCCGAGGTTGCGTCGCATGTGCGTGATGGACTCCCCAAGGCGGAACTCAGCCCCCATGATCTCCGTTGCCGAGCGGCAGATGTGCCGTGATACGATCCCCGGCTTGCTTGAGCCGGGAGGAGGGGGATCGGATGGCTAAGGAACGGGGAGGTCGTACCGACATCCGCGCCAAGCTGCAGGCTGCTGGCTATCGGCTGGTCCAGCTCGATCCCAAGATCGACCGTTACTCGAACCGCCGCCTTGACGCTCTCGCGTACGCCGCGAACGCTGACGGCGACCTCGTCCCGTGGCTCGCTGTTGAGGTTAAGAACGGCGCAAACATCAAGCCGGCGGTGATGCTCTCACAGCTGCGCAAGTGGCGTGAGCTGCTCGGCACGGTGGAGCACTATGGGGTTATCAACGGCCAGTGGTTCCGTGCCGACCGCAGTATGCGTTCGATGGATCCGGTGGATGGTCCGGTAAATCCCGCCTACGGTGACTTTGGGTTCCTGACGGATCCTTCACTGGCCACCTCACTCTTAATGGATCGTCTGTGGTTCGAGGCGGAGAAGGCCCGCGACAAGGGTCATCCCGTCGGCTTCTTCTTCCCGCCGGCCGACTTGCTGGCGCAGACACCGGTGCCCGGGATCGAAACCGCCAGCGGCGATTTCCTTCCGGTCCGTCACGACGTGCTTTGGAAGGCTCGGCGCCGAGCACTCGCGTCGTTCGCGCTGAGGGCGCCACACCCCGGCGAGCACACGACCGCTCCGGTGATCGCCGACGCTGTCGGTAGCCTCACAGGCAAGAAGCTCGGCGGCACAGTCCTTGATCCCTTCTGCGGTACAGGCAACTTTCTCTGGGCCGCGATGGATCGCGCACGGGAACTGGATGGCCCGGTCGAATTTGTTGGGCAGGAGATCAACACTCAGCTGGCCGAGCTTGCCGAGCAGATCGCTCGGACTGCGCCGGCGCGGGCCAGGATCACCACTGGTGACTCCTACAACATGAAGCTCCCCGAGGCGGACATCATCGTGACGGCCCCGCCATTCGGACGCCTTCAGCAGCCGTGGACCTTGCTGACAGGGGTGCCCGCGCGCGATTTTGAGGTTGCTGCGATCGACCTGTGCCTGCGCAAGCTGCGCCCCGGTGGTCGCGCGGTGTTCCTGCTGCCCAACAACATCACCTTCAGCCAGTCGCTGGAGTCGTATCGCCGATACCTTGCGAGCGAGTACCGCGTCGGTGCCTTGATCGGCCTCCCGGCGGGTGCGCTCGAGGGCACCATCATCCGCGTTGTGCTGCTGGTGATCGACCGTGCCGAGCCAGGGGAGACGTTTGTCGCCCAGCTTGGCGAGGACTGGGCGGCTCAGCTTTTTGAGACTGGCGCGGCCATGAACGCGGCGCTTGAGCACTTGGACGGCGAGTAGATCGCCATGTTCACCAGTGTGGTTCTCGATTTGCGGCTCGAGCGGAGCTGGGAGCCCGGTCGCCTCACCGCCGAGGCGTTCCGCTGGCCCACCTCTGATCGGGCGGTTCCGCTCTGCGACGTCGCGACCCGTCTCGCCCCCCGGTCATTTGCGGCCTCCGGATCACCGGTGGTGACCCCTGCGAGCCTTGACGCCGAGAGCGGCGGCATCCGGCGACGAAGCAGGAAGTACCAGGGCTCGGTCTTCCAGGTCGGTGCCGAGCTACGTGCCGGAGACGTGTTGGTGCCTCGCGTCGGCCTGGGCCCGGCCGTGCTGGTCTCTGAACACCTCCGCGGCGCACTAGTTTCCGCGCGCTTCACAGCACTGCGTCCGCTCGACTCGGAACTCGGCTTGTGGCTCTGGGGCGTGCTGAGCAGCGAGAGCGGGCGTCGCCTGCGGGCAAGTCTTTCGCAGGGTGCCGCCATCGCTGCTGTCGAACCGTCGTCGCTTCTTGATGCCATCGTCCCAGTCCCGCCAGTCGAACGATTGCGCCGGGTCAACGGCCCCCTCCGTGCCGTCGAGGACTCGACCCACGTCGATGAGGAAGAGGCGGTCGAGACCTGGTGGCAGACGACGGATCTGCGCACGACCGATTGGCGCATCGCGCTCGCGACGCCAGACCCGTCGATCCTGACCGCAGGCGAGCCGCTGGCCAACTTTTGCGGCGAGATCGTGCACGGCAGGAACACCCGCGGGCTCGCTATTGAGGAGGAGGCACCAGGCTACTTGCCCGTCGCCGACGTTTCGATGCTTGGCGGAAAGGCTCCACGTCGGTGGGTGCCGGAGGACCAGGGGAACGCGACCGTCGCGCAGCCGGGCGATCTCCTGGTGGCGGCCCTCGGGAATCTGCCGCACGCTCGCATTGCCGATGCTCGTGCGGTCGCTGACACCAACGTCCTGGTACTCCGGCTGCGAAATCCCTCGTTCGGCCCCGCGTTGGCGCACTACCTCAACGGGCAGGATGCGTACCGGGTGCGACAGGTGTTCACCGTCGGGGCGACGGTCCCGTCGATTTCTGCGACCGACCTTGGGCGCATCCCGGTGCCCGCGGCGGCTCTGGAGCCGGTCGAAGCGCCGGCAGTCGTCCTTCCGCTGGCCCAGCGTCTGGAGCTGCTCCTGTGGGAGAGCTGACCTGCCAGCTCTCGCCGCTGGTTTTCGCCGAGCTCTATTACCTGCTGTTAGCGAACGGCGACCTTGGCGGCGAGCTCGGCGAACGCCTCGGGGAGATCGGATGCGACCTGGAGTGGCTCGAGGCCCGGGCACAGGACTACGACGCCAAGTGGTGCTTCGATGCGCCCTCGCTCGAGACGGAGACCGCCGATGACTTGGCCTTGCCCGTGGAGCACTCCGTACTCGCCACCTGGCTGCTCGCCGGCCTCCGGAACACCGGGTTCTCCGATGAGCTCTCCTCAAATCTGGTAGACGCGGTCCAGCGGCGCATGGACACCGATGCACCCCAGCTGGACGTTCGTCCCCAGTCACTCTCACCAATCATTCGCGGGTGGACGCTCGGCATGGTGGCCGGCACGCTCGATCCGGCACTGCCGATGGTGCTGGCCTGGTATCCGGCGGACCCGCACATCAGAGCGGCCTATAAGGGACTTGTTGAGCAGGTTCTACACCTTCAGGACATCCCCGAGCCCTGGCCGGAGCTGGCAGGCACCGCGCTCTACGTGCGGACCGGTGGCCTCGCCGAGGCTCTCCGGCCCGCCCCCGAACCGGCCTTGGGCGGGCGAAAGCGTGGCCTCCAGTATTCCATCGACCTACTTATGGTCGAGGCCAAGCCGCAAGCGCCGCCCCATGTGTGGGACCGCCTCCGCGGCAACTGGATGAACTGGGTCAGCCGGCGGAACATTCTCACGCACGTCAAATCAAGCGAGGACTCCACCACGACGTTCGAGGACCACGCGGCTCAGGTGCGTACCTGGTATGAGATTTACCCAACGGTTCTCGGGATCACGCAGTTCACCTGTCAGGAGGTCTCGCTCGAGCTCCAGGAGGCCGTCCCGCCCAGTCTGCGCACCAACGACCCGTGGGAGTACCTGCAATACGACGTGAAGACCAAGTGGGACTGACAGGCGGATTCTGGCGGACGCGGCGGATCCATCTCACCGCTCGGTGAGGGTATGCTGACGGCCCGCCATTCAGGTCACTTCGGGGCGTGCGCCCAGACAACCTGTACATGCCTCTAGCACGCCGGGGTGCCCGGTCAGCGGCTATGAGAGTAGGCGAGGTCGGGTATCTGCCTACGACTTGCGCTTACTCCTCTACGGCCGCGATCACGCCGCAACGAAGCTGCCGTTGGTTCGCGGCCTCGGTGCTTCTCACCCGTCCATCACGACTCGAACGTGAAGCGCAGCGCCTTGGCGTCGCGGATGCCTCCCAGGTTAACGGAGCCCTGCGGAAGTACGCTGAGGTGGTTGAGCGGATCCGTGATGATCCGGACCTCCGGGGCCTTGCCGCCTTCCTCAACGTTTCCGACCACGACGAGGAAGAACTGCTCGGTCTCCTGCGCACGGCGGAACTCGGAGCTGGTCAGCGAGATTGTCTCGGGGATCTGCCCGGCATAGACCTTGAGCTCGAAGAAGTTCTTCAGATCGTCGATCGCGTCAGCGCCGACGTTGCGCTGGTGCCGGATGTCGACAATCTGTTCCTCGTCGCCGCCGAGCACACGCCGTACCAACGCTAGCCCGGCAGATTCGCGCTCGAACTCGGTGTAATTCTTGGGACCTCGTCCGCCATCCACCGATGGCTTTTTAGGGTTTGAGGCGTCGGGGTCGCGAGGCTTACCGGACGACGTCGTCGACCTTTTGCCAGTGGGTTCACCGTCTCCGGCAGGCGCCCCACCGATGATCTCGCCGTCCTCGTTCTTCAGCTTCAGGCTGTCGGGGTCGACCAACTGTCTGGTCGTCTTCGGCTTGGCCTCGGTAGCCTTGGTCGCGGTAGCCGCCTTGCTGCCCTTGGCGTCTGAAGCGCCCTTGCTTTTCGAGCGTCGGTTCTTGCCCTGCTCGGCCAACTCCCGCAGGAGTTCCTCACTGCGCTCGTCGCGTTCCTTCTTACGCTCGGCGTCCAAGCGCGCCGCCGTCGTGACTTCTTCCTCGCGGTGCCCTTCGAGGGCGACCGACCAGGCGGCTACCCAGTCGTGAGCGATGCGACGGGCGTCGCCGTCGAAGACGGATGCGATGGCGTAGGCACCCGAACTCGGGGAGCCAATCGCCCCTTCGTCAGCGACGTAGAATACGCCGGCGGGTAGGTCGAGCCAGGTGTCAAGCTCGACGGTTTCGTCGAGGCCGTAGGTTGGCTCGACCAACCGGACCCGGAGCCGAGGCGACTGCTTGATGCTGACTGCCTCCAGCTCGCCCCACGAGACGTGCAGGCTCTGCTCAGCCTTGGGGTCGCTCAGCGCAAGGTCGGCCCGGAGATTGGCGACAGCGCGGGAGAAGACCTGCGTGAGTTCAGCCTGGTAGGTCGCACCGTCCGGGTCGAGCACCTGCCCGTGGGGAGCGTCGAGTCGCGCCAGCTTGTATGCGTCAACCAGCGGATCAAGCTGGGCCAGTGACCCGCCGGGGCTCCAGATCGGCACTCGGCCCTTGAGCACCTGAGCGATCAGCGCATTGCGCGTCGCGTAGACCGGTCGCTTTCGCTCCCACCGATCACCGACCCAGACAGCCGCCTTCCTAAACTTGGCCAGTTCGCTCTCAGGCACTCCGATTAGCAATCGAAGTGCTTCGAGCATGATCAGCTTTTCATCGGGCTTCAGCGACTTCTTGCGGGCAAGTTCGCCAAGTACGCCGCGCGCGTCCTGAGCGGTTGGTCGTTGGATGGCAAGCAGCGCCCAGAGCGCGTCAGTGCCCGAGACTGATGGCACGAAGTCGCGCATGTCGCCGAAGATTGGAGGACCAGCAAGCACCACGCTCGGTCGGCGCCAGCCGGCCCGGGTTGCGATCAGGCCGTCGCCGCGACCGAAGGCGTTCCGGGCTGCGATTGCCGGCTGCCCGCCGAGTCGCTGGCCGCGGACCTGGGCAGCGAGCGCCTGGTAGAGCGGTGCCGCGAGGTCCTCAGCGGTCTTGGGCGTCGAGTTGGTCTCGGCGCGTACTTCCTCGAGCTTCTGGATCAGTTCGGTCACGGCCGGATCGCAGGCGACGCCGAGGCGAGCGAGAATTTCGCGGTAGGCCTCGTTGTCGAGGGCCGGGCTCAGGTACCGCTCCGGGTCGTCACCGTAGAGCGCCATGGTCGCCGAGCTCTTGATTCGGAGCTGTTCGGGCGCCGTCGCCCTGCCTTTCTCGGACGGCAGCCACGCGATTGAGGCGGCGCTGTTGATCCACCAGGCATCGACCACGCCCTGGTTCTCCCAACCGTAGTAGGGCGTGGCCGCTATGACGCGCGAGTGTTCGCGCAGACGATCCCAGGCCCGCGCGAGGGCGCCGAGCACAGCGCCCGCTCGCCGGCGCCGTTGGCGTGGGTCCTTCTCCGTCGCAATGCTCTTCAGGACCGCATCGAGGTCCGGTGCGATCCAGTCCTCAAGGGTGTAGGTCGCCTGCAGCTGCCGCAGTGCCTCGCGACGGCGTGCCGGTGACCCGGTAGCCGAGGCAGGTACGCCGGGGCTGTAGTTCGCATACCGCCATTGGTTGGCCGGGTGGCTCTTGATGCGTGGCGCTACCTCTGCACCGAGCAGGCGGAACAAGCGCTGGGCGCCGATGCCATCACGGCCGCCGTCGGTCCGGATCTTGTCCGAGTAGCGCCGGTCAATCCAGATCAGGCCCGGCGTCTTCCCGGCAGCCACGATCCAGGTGTTGACCTCGCGCTCGATAAAGTAGGCATCGCACGGACGGGCATGGGTGCCCTGCCGCTGACCATTCGCGTCGTGCACGACAGCATCGACCTTCACCGCCCGGCCAAGGCCAGCGCCGAGGGCTGGGCGCTCGGCCTCTGGGATCGCTTCGAGTGCCCGACGAAGCCCGTCGACCTGCGCATCGGTCAAGGGCCGTTCCAGCGCGGTTCCCGCCTTGCCAGCGCCGGCCAGGACGAACAGCGCGTCCGCACTCGTCGCCGAAGACCGCAGCCACTTCCTCTCCTGGAGCCAGTCGCGGATCACGGCCCAGTGCGGCCGACCCATGAACGCCGGGTGTAGCCGTGCCCCGATTCCCAGCAGCTCCCACACCGCATCGGGCTCCGCCGGGAGCAGGACCGCCAGGCCCTTGCGACTCGCTGGTGGCACGCGGACGCCGCTGTCAAGGACCAGACAAGCTCGTGAATCGAGGGCGGTGCCAAGGCCCGCTTCGACCGCGACTGCCAGCAGATCGGCGACGAACTGTGGCGATCTCTGACCGTCATCCAGCAGGACGCTCGCGTCCTCAACCCTCACGAATGTCGGCGTAGTGGTTCCTACGGCACGAAGGTCGTCAAGTACCTCGCGCCAGCGGTCGTCACTCGATCGCGCCGACTGGGCCAGCACGCCTGGCTGTCCTGACACCAAGCGAACATCCTCGGGCGAGAGGACCGCAGTGAGTTCGGCCGCCTCGTAGGCGAGTTCGTCCAGCCTGTGCGTGGTCCCTGCGTGGGTGAGGGTCAGGGTTGCAGCGAACTCGATGCGAGCCCGGCGTAGTAGATGCTCCTTGAGGCAGGCCCCGAGCCGACCGGTGGTTCGTTCGTCTGCCTCGAACTCGGCCGTCGTCGGGACGATCGCCCAGCCCTGCGCCGGCGCCAGTTGGAAGACGTCGAGCGCCGCGTCGCGCCAGAGATCGCTGAGCAATGGGACGAGAGCCAGGTTCCAGTCGGTGTCGGCGATGTCGCGACGAGAAGGTTGGGGATCGAACTGCGCGAGAAGGCGGAAGGGCAGGCCGATTGGCCGAACTGGCAAGCCGACGTGGATGTGCCCGGTGTCGCCTTCGTGTAAGGCGAACGCGAAGGCCAGTGGTGTACGAGCGCCTTGCGCCTTCCCCACCCGCTCCACCTCGGCGGGTGAAGCGGCACTGCGGCTGTAGACCAGCCACTGACGGCCGTCGGCGGCCGCGACGCGGCGCCGAGACGTGCGACCGCCGGGAAGCTCCAGTGCGTCCTCAGCGCCGTACTCAAGCTGCATTCGAACAATCTCGCGCTCCGACTCGTCGACCAGCCGGACCGTCGAGAGGTGGCGGAGGAAGACCAGGCCCGCGTCATCCCAGTGCCTGAGCCACTTCGCGGCGTCGTCGCTCTCGATAGCGCCAGAGAGGAAGGGGACAGCGAACGTAGTCAACGAAATGTCGGCCCGCGGCCAGGCGATGTGCTCGTTCAGCGGCCGAATCGTGTCGGCACCGAACCGCACGCGGAAGTGGCCTTGGTAGACCTCGAGGACGTCCGAGAGCGAGTGGAGCGTCTTGAGCCCGATGCCGAATCGGCCGAGCTTCTCTTCGTCGGCGGCCTTGAGGCTGAGCCACGGGATGGCCAGAGCCCAGACGTCATGCAGGGTGAGTGCGGCGCCGTTGTGCGAGAACAGCAGCCGTGAACCGAGGCTGTCGACCGCGATAGTGGCCTCGGTTGCGCCGAGGTCGTCCGCGTTTTGAATGAGCTCAGCCAGCCCCTGAAGGCGGTCATCGCTGAGGTAGGCGGCACTGTCGCCCGCCCGCCTCAGGGCGGACCGGATCGACTTCGGCAGGCTGTGTAGGCGCTCAACCAGCGCGATGACGCCCGCGTCGGCCGCCGACTCGTCCTCGGGCAGGAGAGCGGCCGTGCGCGGCGTCTCGGGGTCATGATCGGCAACGAGGTGGGCCACCTCGGACGCTTCGTGGGCAGCGAAGATGCGCGGCGTCAGCTCACTCGCCATATTCGCTCCCCATTCACGTTGGTCCAGCGGTGCCTCCTCATCCTCTCGCACCGTACCGACAAGGAGATGGGCCTTACGGGTACGGATGACCACGTCAATGGCACGGCAAGCCTCGCTCGGGTTCTTTGTCCGATCTGGCGACGAACTCGCCCGCAAGGTGAGGTTGATGAAGGCGAGCTCCACTCGGTGATCAGTCTGGGCCAGCGGGGCGGCGTCAGCCGCTGAAGCATCGGAAGGGTGTCGTACTCGGCTGGGATGGTGCCGGCGTGGCTACAAAGACCCGGGAGACGGTGGCGAGCGCCCATCCGGAACTCCTGCCGGAACTGCTCGAGGTGAAAGGTTGGACGGGGGCTTTGGGCGACCTTCCCCGGGGCTCGAACCGTGAGGCGCGGTGGAGGTGCGCGACCTGTGAGCACGAGTGGTGGCAGGCCGCCGCCGTGCGGGTGCGAGCGGCACCCGGTTGCAAGGCTTGCCGGAGCCGTCTGCGGCGCAAGGCCGAGACGCCGGAGCCCGGCCGTAGCCTGGCGGACGTCATGCCGGAGCTGGCCGCGGAGTGGCTAGAGTGCATCACCTACCCCACCGCCACACCCGAGACCATCAGCGCCCAGTCCTCGGCCGAGGTGCGGTGGCGCTGCTCGGCCTGCGGCCACTGCTGGGTGGGGCCGATCGTCCGGCGGACCCGGTCCGGGGGCGGCGGTTGCAAGCCGTGCGCGAGCAAGCGCCGCTCCGAGGCCAACTCCCGGCGAGTGGCCAACCGGGTCGGCGACGCGCGCCCGGAGATCGTCGAGTTTTTCCTGCGCTGGGAGGACCCGGCTGAGCAGGCGCCGGTGGCAGAGGTGAGCGTCCGCTCCGACAAAGTGGCCTGGTGGCGCTGCGCCTGCGGCAACGCCTGGCACACGAGAGTTCGGCTCCGGGCCGCCGGAAGCGTCTGCCCACGGTGCCGGGCCGCGAACCGTCGGCCGCGTACCACAGCGCCATTGCGCAGCACCCACCCCAGGGTCGCCGACATGTTTGTCCGCAACCTCACCCATCCGCAACGCACCCCCGACTCCATGCCGAAATCCGCGACTGATCGGTGCCGATGGCGGTGCAGCGCCTGCGATCACGAGTGGGAGCAAACGGTGTTGAACGTGGTCGGCGCCGGCCGGCCCTGCCCTCGATGCGCCGTCTTGATGGTCGGCGCGCCGCGGCCCGGCCGATCGCTCGCTGACCTGTACCCCGAGATCGCGGCCCAGTTCGTCGCCAACCAGCGGCGTCCCGAGCGCGGCCCCGCCCTTCTGCGTCCGAGCTCGGTCGACCGGTGCTTATGGCGCTGCGGCGACTGTGCGCACGAGTGGGTGTCCACCGTGACGAATCGGACCGCTGGCCGCGGCTGCCCGCCCTGCGGGCGCCGACGAGCGGGTGAGCTGCTGCGGGATCCTGGTGAAGCCGCTTCGTTCAGCAGCACGCATCCCGAGCAGGCCGCCACGTTCGTCGCCAACAAGTCCCACCCTGGCCGGGGCCCGCAGAGCTTCACCGCAGGGACCAACGACATCTGCGTCTGGCGCTGCCCAGAGTGTTCCCGGCACTTCGAACGCTCGGTCGCCACCCATGCAACCCGGCTGCTCTGCGCCACATGCGCGTACCTGGCTCTGGGCGCCGCCAAGCGGATCGCCCCTCAGAAGAAATCGCTCGCCACGCTCATGCCGGAGGCCGCTTCGTCCTTCGTGGCGAACCTCTCCTGGCCCGGGGAGGGACCGGCGACGCTGTACCCGCGAGCCGGCGCCCTCTGCTCTTGGCGCTGCCGGTGCGGTGCGCTCTTCGAGGCGCGCGTGCGCGATCGCGCGAAATCGCCCGACTACGGCTGCGGCCGGTGCCGCCGCCGTGGCCGAAGCCTCCTCGAACTGGAGCTCGCCCACCTGCTGGCGGCCGCTACGGGCGAGGAGGTGGAAGTTGACGTCCGCATCGACGGCGGCCGGCGCTCGGCGGAGCGGCTTGACCTCTTCCTGCCCAAAGCCGAGATCTACATCGACCTGGACCCGGCCCAGTGGCACGCCGGCACTGCCGCTCACGCCCGGGACCTGCGCAAATCGGAGGTCATGGCCAAGCTGGGTGTGCGCTATGTGCGGGTTCGGCAGCCCGGCACTCCGCCGGTTTTAGGAGAGACCGTGGTCGCGGGCACCAAGGACGCAACGGAATGGTTTCTGGTCCTCGCAAAATGGCTGCAGACGCAGTCCGTTCCGTGTCCGCCCCTGTCCGCCGACCGGATCGCCGCATGCCTCGCCGCAGCGCGCGAGGAGTGGAAGGCTTTCCAGATCACCCCACCCAGCGAGAGCCTGGCCGCCGTGCTTCCCGAGCTGGCGAGCGAACTGGTCGAGAACCTGACTCGTCCGGAGATGGGCGCGCAGTGGCTGCTTCCCGGCTCCGCGGACCGGTGCGTCTGGCGGTGCCGAACCTGCCAGCACGTCTGGCGCACCCAGGTGGTCAGCCGGACCCGCAACAAAACCGGCTGCCCGAAATGCTCCCGGCGGGAACACTCCTACCAGGCACGCCTGAGCCGGGCCAAACTCCGGGTCCGTGACGTCGCTCCCGAACTGCTCACCCAGGCCGTGCGCATCCTCGACGTCGAAAAGGCCCGCGACATCGAGCTGCTCGACCTGGCCCGCGGGTCGACCATCCGCGTGCTCTGGCGATGCCCCGACTGTGCACACGAGTGGGTGGCCCCGGTCGTAAGCCGCACCTCCGGGCGCGGTTGCCAGCCGTGTGGCATCCGCCGGCGCACCGCGTCCCGCCGAGAGCCGCCGCCCGGTGGATCGCTGACCGACCTACATCCCGAGATCGCGCGCACCTTCCTGGCGAACCTGGACCATCCTGATCGGGGGCCAGATCGGCTCCGCCCAGGATCCCACGACCGTTGCCGGTGGCACTGCCCCTGCTGTGGATCGACGGAATGGGTGACAACGGTCTCAGCCCGAATCCAGCGGCAGGGCTGCGGAGGGTGCCGCGGTCTGAGGACCGGCAGGCGGAGCGTCATCGCCAGCAAGGACGAAAAGCTGCAGTTCGATGCGCTTCTACTGTTCTGATGGCGGCCGGTCGCGCAGTTTCGCAGCACCCGTGCGATGCCGAAACCGGTTACAAACACTGGTTGACGAAATTGCTCCCGCCCCGTCCGGTACCTCGATCTCAAGAACACGCACGTACCGCTCGATGTCCACCCGCCCGGCAGCCAGCGGGTCGAGACCCTAGCCGGTACACGAGCGTAGGAAGATCCGCAGGTCGCATGCGGAAGCAGGAACGGCAGCCATACAGCACCGTGCGTCACCAGCGGCGATGAACGCCAGCCCACCCAGAGCGGCATGAGCGGATACGCCGCGGTCAGCGTTAGCCACCAGCGTGGCGACGGGTCGGGAGCAGTCGTGACGCGGACGCAGCGCCGCGACGGCGACAACGTGCCGTCTGGATGCCGTAGTGCGAGGAAGGCGAGCGCCGCCCGGCTTGTCACACGCGGGTGCTACGACTGCCCTGTGACCCACAGCCTCGGCCTCATCGATGCGCTCTGGTTCGTGCTGCCGGCATTCGGGTCCCCAAATCCCGAGACGCCACCAAGGTGCTCGCCCAATCTCGAGACGGTACGGGAGGTCCGATGACCGAGTTGCTGACCGCGACCGATCTAGAACAGTGGTCGGAGCGCAACGACTCGCGCGAGCACCTGCCGACGCTGGTCCGGCGCCTCATCCTCGCGGTGGCCGCTCCTGACACACTCCGCATGCCCGCCGCCGAAGCCGTCGGGCTGCCCGGCCTTGACGGCGAGGTCACGAGCTCATCCGGCGCTCCGCCGTTCCTGCCGCCGGGCCGCTCGGTGTGGGAGCTGGGAACGGGGCGCGAACCCCAGGACAAGGCTCAGCGCGACTACCGCAAGCGGGTCGACGGGTCGACCCGGGACGAGCGCGCAGGCGTCGTCTTCGTGTTCGTGACGAGCCGACGGTGGCCCGGCTCGCAGGATTGGGTCGATCGCCGCATGGAAGACGACGATGGCTGGGCGGGTATCCGGGTGCTCGACGCGGAGGACCTCGCTGCGTGGCTCGCCCTGTGCCCTGGAGTGCACCGGTGGCTGGCGTCCGAGCAGCTCGGGCGGGATCCGCACGGCGTGATCGGTCTTCGCGACTGGTATCGGAACTGGGCCGAGCGCACTCAGCCGGCTATCCCGGCAGCGCTGCTACTGGCGGGCCGCGACGACCAAGTTCGCCGCCTTCGGGGCCACCTCCGGGCCGAGCCGGGCGAGCAGGTGGTGGCTTCGGCGAGCCGGGATGAGTCCGTGGCCTTCGTTGCGGCCAGTTTGATGGCGGAGCCGCCGCAGGACGCGACCACGACACCGCGCCAGACGTCAGAAGATCCGCCGGTGGACGCGCCCAGCGGGTCGGAGGTACCGGTCGGGGCTGTTGCGGATGCGGAACCGACCGAGCCCCTCGGATCATCCGCCGCAGAGGAGGGCGACGCCGCAGCAGGGCTCGCGCGCGCCACCGGCGCACCGGCCGAACTCGAAGCGCTCCTCGAACGGGCTCTCGTCGTCGAGGACCTGCGGGCATGGCGGCGAGTGGCCGCTCACGAGAGCCCGATGGTGCTCGTGCCTGTGTTCGCCGAGCCTGAGATCGGCGACGCTCTCCGCGCCGGTCACCACGTCGTGCTGCCCCACGCCGGCCGGCCCGCCGACGACCGGCTCCCACGGCTGCACCGGCACCTCGCACGGGAGGTCTGGATCGCCGCCGGGCTCGACCGTGACCGTGCCGACGAGTACGCACGGGCGGCGAGACGGAGCTTGACATCGCTGCGTCGGCGCATCGGCCGGTCCGGCTGGCTTCGCCAGCCGCCGTGGGCCTCGGACACCACGGCGAACCTGCTCGCTCCGCTGTTGCTCGCCGGTGCCTGGGCCGACGACGTTCAGGGCGACCTAGAGGCGCTGCAGAGCTTGACCGACCGCGGCTGGCGGGCGACGGCCCGGGACCTGAGCACGCTGACGTCAGGCGAGGACGCACCGCTGCTCTTGAGGGACCGCCGGTGGGAGTTCGCCGATCCGGTGGATGCATGGGACGCCCTCAACCACGCGCTGACGGCTGAGGATCTGGATGCGTTCCAGTCACTGGCGCCGGGCGTGCTGGGCGAGAGCGACCCCGCTTCAGGGCTAACCACACGAGACCGCATCGCTGCCTCGCTCAGCGAGACCGGCGCGCCGCGTCGACGGCACTCCAGCACGCTTCGCCGCGGGATGGCCACGACCACGGCGATCCTCGGCGCGGTCGTCGGCGACCGTGAACTCCCCGGCGGTCTCACCGGTCAGCAGCGTGCGTCCCGAGTCGTCCGCGAGTTGCTCCATGACGCCGACGCCGCACGCTGGCACGCGGTCGCTGATCTGCTGCCGCTGCTGGCTGAGGCCTCGCCCGAGGGCTTCCTCGCGTGCGTCGAGCGGTCCCTCGACGGAACCGACCCGCCGGTGATGTCGCTGTTCGCCGAGACGCCCGACGACTTCGGGCTGGGCAGCCACAGCGCCCACTCCCCGCTGCTGTGGGCACTGGAGAGCCTCGCCTGGTCTCCGGCACTGCTGTCTCGGGTAGCTGTCGTGCTCGGCCGCCTCGCCGATCGGGACCCGGGCGGGCGGCTCGCCAACCGGCCCAGCGCCTCTCTCGCTGCCGCCCTGCACCTGCGCATCCCGCAAGGCGCGGGCGACGCGGCGACACGTATCGCTGCGTTCGACGCCGTCCGGACCGTCGCGCCGATGGCAGCTTGGCGGCTCGCGCTCGACCTCGTTAGCCACGCCAACCGAGGGATGATCCTAGTCAGCGGCCCGAAGTTCCGAGATTGGCCTCGGCCGCCGCACGCCACCGTCAACGACATCGTCGACGCACTGGACGCCCTGGCCCGACGCATCGCCGATGATGCCGGCGCCGACCCGGACCGGCTCGCCGCCGCACTCGCTCTCATCGATCGGTTTCGAGAGCCCGGCAGGCTCGCGCTACTCAACGCAGCCCAGACCGCATTACAGGAGCTGCAGGAGGAGGGCCGTCGCACCGTCCTCGCCAGCCTCGCGGAGAGGGTTGCGATGCACCGCCGGCACCCGGATGCGGGCTGGGCGCTGCTCGACCAAGCCCTCCAGCCCCTTGAGGCGTTCCTGGACGCCCACGCCCTCCCGGGGAGCCACCCCGACGATGCCGAGCTGTTCTCGTGGCTGCCTTTTCGACGCGGTCTCAACCTAGAATGCGAGGACCCCGACCCAGAGGCGCTCGCGTCCGCGAGGGCCGAAGCGGTCCGACGTTGCCTCAACGACGGGCTCCTAGGGGTCCTACGCCTGGCCGAGGCGTCCGAGAACCCGGCAGCCGTCGGCGACGCCCTGGCTTCAGTAACGACCGATCACGACCCAGCGGTCCTCGAGCATCTCGCGGGCTCGTCGCAGCCCCTGCACGCGATGGCCGCCGGCCTAGCGGTGCACCGGCAGCGGGAGGACGCAGGCTGGCTCGCTGCCACGGCAGCCGCCAGGCCCGCCCAGGCCGCAGCGCTGTGCCGGACCGCGACGATTAACGAAGCTCTGCTGACGCTCGTGGACGGCCTGGAGCCGGACACGCAAGACGAGTTTTGGCGCGACATGCAACCGCTGGGGGTTCCGGACGACCTGACGCCGACCGTCGCGCGGTGCCTGCTCGAGCGCGGCCGGGCCTGGGCCGCGATTGACTTGCTCAGCCACGCCGGTTTCGGCGCTGACCTCGACCTGGCCATCCAGGCTCTGAAGGCGCCGGCCCTCCTAGCCACCGAAGATATCTCGCGCGCGCGGTCGCCGGAGTACACGGTCGGACGCCTGCTCGACCGTCTCGAGGAAGCAGGCGCGGACGACACGCTGCTCGCAGACCTCGAGTGGTTCTACCAGCCGCTCCTCGACCACAGCCGCAGACCGGCAGCTTTGCACCGCGAACTCGCCCGCAATCCCGCCCGCTTCGTCGGCCTCGTGTCCTTGATGTACCGGCCGGACCCGGACACCGGCGCGAACTCAGCCGACGAAGAGGTGAGGGACAACGCTGCTTCGTCGCAGGCAGCGGCTTGGACCGTCCTGCGGGAGTGGCGCACGCCGCTCCCGGGCTCCGTCGACGGACAGTTACCGACAACCGAGGATATGTTGCGATGGGTGGAATCGGTACGCGAGATGCTCACCGCGTCCGGCCGCGCTCGGGCGCTGCCCGTCGTTCTGGGCGATGCGCTGTCCGGCGCCGTCGCAGACGAGGACGGCACGTGGCCCAGCGAGCCAGTCCGGGATGTCCTCGAGAGCCTCGGAGACACAGACCTCGACGAGCATCTCGCTGTCGCGAGGATGAACCAGCGCGGCGTCACAAGTCGCGGTGTCTACGACGGCGGAGTGCAGGAGCGCGCGCTCGCCGAGCAGTACAGCGCGGCGGCGGACCGTGTACGCGGCCGGTGGCCTCGTTCGGGAACGCTGCTCGACGGGCTGAGCCGGTCCTACCGCGATGACGCCCGCCGGGAGGACCGCTCGGCTGAGCGCCAGGGCGATCGTTGACGGCTGGTCAGCCCGTAGTGCACGACAGCTACCTGTTCGACGGCGTCGATGACCGCCAACTCGCCGCAGCCCTAGGCCTAGCCGCTGAAGTCACAGTCCGTGAAGGACTCCAGTACATCATCACGCTCAACTCCGACGACCTCGATAAAGCCCGCCGACGAGGCTTCGACGCAGACCCCCACCTGCTGCCCCAACGCCTCACCAACCGTACGACGAAGGAGCGCTCTTCGGATTCCGCTTCTAGCTCGATCACCATCATCGACATCCGCTGATCGTGGCCACCCTGCGATGCAGGCCATGACAACGTTGGCCGGCTGTGGCTGGGTCGGCCAGATGTGGTGTGGTGTTGCCCCGATATGGTCCAAGCCGTGGCGGACATGAGCAATGACTACGTGCTGACACTCGTGCAGCGGGCGCTGGACGAGATCGATGATCGGCCAATCGATGCGACAACCCGGCGGGCCGCCCGCATTGCTTCGCTACTGGGCGAAACAGAATTTGCTGTCTATCTCGGCATGGAGCTCAAGCCGGCCGGCGGCCATCCGCCTGCCAACGCTGCAGACACTAGGCGCCTGATGGCGGACCCGTCGTTGTGGGATGACCCCGATGGGCCGGTCGAGGCAGCCATGACGCGTTACCTAGCCTCGCGAGCCGTCAAATCAGGACCCGATAAAGGAAAACATGCTTCTCACGGCCTGGGCGAAGTGGAAAGCCTCATCCAGATGTTCTCTGAGAATCCACCGAACTACGAAATAGCGCTCAGCGGGAAACTCATGCGAGACGTTAAAGACAGGGTGAAACACACCGTGTTCGTCGCCCTATGCGCGTGGGAACGGCAGCTTACCTACGCCAACGTCAACGAACGCATCTTCGATCGCTTCCGATCCCAAGTCGACGCAATGCTGGCGCAAGGTGCCCCGACCTTGCTCGATCAGTTCTCCGCCGTGTACCGGCGGCTGCGGGCAGCAACCAACGACCCGGCTGCGCTGGTCGCAGAGGAACTCTCGCAAGCCGTTACCACGTGCCGGCGCATACTCAAGGCGGTCGCCGACCACGTGCTACCCGGCGTCCCAGGCGCTAAGACCGACACCGGCCATTCACTCAACGACGCCGCCTACCGCAACCGTGTGTACGAATACGTCAAGACCAACACGCCCAGCGACACTACGGCCGCGACGGTAAACGCAGCAGTGGGTGGCTTGATCGAACGCTTCAACGCAATCGACAAGCTAGCCAACAAGGGCGTGCACGCCGACGTTGGCGCGCCGGAAGCCGAGCTCTGCGCCATCCATACCTACCTGGTCGCCGGCGAACTGCTTGCCCTCGGGCGAGCGACGGAGTAGATCGAGAGGCTCAATGCCTTGCAGCAGGGCATCCGCAACGGCCGGCAGGGGAGCCGAGCGGCGTCAGCGCACCAGCGCCCAGGCGGTTTCCCCGTCGAGCAGCGGTTTGTCAGCGGGACGGCGATCGGCCTGATCAGGGATGGCGTGGTCGCATCTCGCGATCGCCTCGTCAAAAGCTTCTCAAGATCGTGTCGCTTTTCCTGGTCATCCGTCTGGTGGGGCAACGTCGATCGGCGACGAGATGGTTGGATCGGATCATGATGAAGCCGTTACTGGACGCGGGATACCGGCTCTATGCCCGTCGTCTGCGTGCCCAGCTCGCTGCGGGCGACCTGCCACGCCATGTGGCGATGGTGATGGACGGAAACCGACGGTGGGCTCGGCAGATGGGGTTCGACGATCCCAAGGTCGGACATCGTTACGGCGCCGAACATCTTGATGAGGTGTTGGGTTGGTGTGCCGAGGTTGGCATCTGTCATGTCACCGTGTTCGTTGCCTCCGTGGATAACGTGCGCAAACGCGCTTCCGACGAGGTCGACAACCTGATGAGGATGATCGAGAGCGTGGTCGCAGAGCAACTGTCGCGCCCGGAGAACCTATGGCAGCTGCACCTTGCCGGCCGGATGGATGTGCTGCCCGACTCGACACGGCACGCACTGAAACTCGCCGAAGAGGCGACCCGAGACCGGGTGACCGAGTTCCACCTGAATGTGGCGATTGGCTATGACGGTCGCGAGGAGATCGTTAACGCGGTTCGTTCGTTGCTGGAGGACATGTCGTCGGACGGAGCAACGATCGATGACGTTGCCCAGCGTCTGACCGCCGACCAGATAGCCGCGCACCTGTATACCGGTGGGCAGCCGGACCCGGACCTCGTCATCCGCACCAGTGGAGAGCGGCGAATGTCGGGCTTCCTTTTGTGGCAGGCTGCCTACTCGGAGCTTTACTTCTGTGACGTGCATTGGCCGGGGTTCCGGAAGGTCGACTTCCTGCGAGCCTTACGCTCGTACGCCGCCCGCCACCGAAGGTTCGGCGCATGACCTGGGAGGGTCAGGTCGCCGGGCCAGTACGGGATCGTTCAGACCGGCGTGGGTCATCGGGGACGCCAGCCGAATAGAGGTCTTGCGAAGCGGTCGAGCAGCTTCCCGATGTGAGGCTGCTGGAGGAGGTCGGGCGGGGTCTGGCTGTGCTCCGTGGGGCCCATCGGCCGGTAGGGTCGCCTGCGGGGCAGTAGCGGCTTGCCATGCCGACGCCTACTCGCATTCATCTCGCAAGCGACATCGACGGTGACACGATCTTGAGAAGGCGTCATCGAGGATGAGAACCTACAGTGGGACTGGGCAGGTCGTCGGCATCGATCAGCTGCAGGTTCTCGACCGTCAGGCTCAGCGCCGCAGCGATCACGATGTCGCACATCTGTGGCGTCAGGACGTACAACTGGGCGCCGGTCAGGCAGCGGGCTTCGTCGGTGACGACCAACTCGACTGCCGCCGGCCAGGCGGACGGGCGCGCCAAGGGATCCCGCCCAGGTCTAGCTTGACCTTTAATCCCGGGGTCGGTTGCATCGACCCTGGTCGACCATGGCCGCAGCCCGCGATCGATCATTCCTCTTGTCTAGGGAAAGAAGATCAGGACCGAGGGCTGCGGGACGATCAGTGTGCATGACGTCGATCGTGGAAGCGTGGTTGGGGACCTCGCGACGTTCCGTACGGAACTGCATCGCTGTCTGAGCGCCAGGGCTGATGCGCTGTTCGAGTTGGCCGACGCGGTGCTGTGCGCGGATGGGCCGGTGCGGTCGCTGCCGGCTTTGTCCCTGGTGGCGGAGCATCGTCGAGGTCACGGCGCGTTGTACGACGCGCTTGGCGCCGGTCGGATGGATGTCCAGCGGTTGCGGACCGTGGTGGCCTCGATGCCGATCTCACGGGCCGCCGACGGGGGATCGTCCTGGTCGTGGATGTCACCTGCTGGCTGCGGCCGGAAGCGCACACCATGCCGGAGCGGATCCTGTGCCACAGCCAGGACGTCCGGTTCACCGCGCGGTCAAGCCGCGCGGCTTGGGACGGAGTGAAGCGAGGGTGATGGTGGCCGTGAGAGAGTGCATGCTTCCGAAGAGGGCTGCGCCGTTACGGCCCCCGGCGCCAGGCTCGTGGCCAACATCCGAGGGACATCGCGGCTCTCGGTGCAGACCGGGTGGTGCTCCGATGGTGCTCGGATGTTCGGCACCGGACGAGCACGAACGCATCAAATCCAGCACGCCGACATCGCCATCAGCCGGCCGCCCACGCTTGCCGTCGACGGCAGCGCGCGGACCAGCCGAAACGAAAGCCCTCCGCGTGGACGAAGGGCTTGCAAAACAGCACGAGGTATGAGACTTTGTATGTGGTGGGGAAGGTTAGCCACCCTCCCGACTACGGATCAGATGCTTCTGCGAGGCCCGCAGTTGCGGTGGGAGTGCGTGTAATGACTCTGGAATCCTGAGAGCGCTGTTCGCAAGTTTGGCCGAGGACGCCGGCATGATCCGCAGATAGGAACTCCGCACGGCCGACACGTGGCGCTGCGGCTCCAACCCACCCCGCCCGCCCGGCGACATCAACAGCATGAGCGACCTCGTCGCTGATCGGCAGGCCTGAGCGCGGCGTGGGCGGGCCGAGCGGTGGCGGAAGGTTCGGTCATGCCTCGCCGCTTGGGCAGGTCAGTCTCGTGCCGCCCGGGTCGCCGCGTCCGTGGCCTGGGCCTGCGGTGCGCCGCCGGCCGGTGTGGCGAAGCGGCTGATGCCGGGCGGAAACCGGCCCGTCCTGGCGGTGTAGACCGTGCCGTTACCCTTGTCAGGTACGGCTCTTCAACGGCGCGGACCTGCAGCTGGGCTGAGGCCAGGGCCACGCGGCTGGCTTCACCGACCTGCACCCCGCCGAGGTCTGGTCGGTGGGACCACTTCTCCAGATCTCCCTGCTGTTCAGTGTTCTGCCGCGTCTACCGCTCGATGTCATCGAACCCGCCTCGGCCACCGTCATCGACCTCGTCGGGAGGTAGCCGGTGCAGACGGACATGATGCGGCCGTTGTTACTGCCCGAGATGCTGCTCGTGGTCAGAGCGCTTAGCGCGCGGCTCGGGGCTCGTTCGTCCCCTGACACCAGCAGTGAATCATCGGTTCCTCAACGCCGCCGTCCTCGTCGCGGTCACCGTTACCGCCGCGATCGGAATGGTCGGGCCGACGCGGACCGCCTTCGACGACAGTTTCACCATCGACACCGCCACCGACGTGCCCGGACCCTCACCGCCGTCGGCGCACTTCTGGTGCTCATGCTGGCCACCGACGAGATCGCCGAAACGGCCCGGGAGCGACTGCTCGGCGTGACGATCCTGTCCGGACTCACCGTCAGCACCGGCTACGCCGAGCTCACCAGCAGGCTGACCGACGCGCCACCCGCGGCCGTGATCGGCGCAGCCGTCGCGTTGGTCGCCGGGTTGATCTTCAAGGCCGGCGGGGTATTCGGCCACTTCTGGTGCCCGACGCGGCGCAGGGTGCCAAATGCCACTGCGGCACGTTCCTGACCACCATGCCCAAGATCGGCGCTCTGGTCGCGGTGTACCGCCTGACCGCCCTCTCCTCTGCTCCCAGGATGGCTGGCGTCAGCTGCCGGCACTTGGCCGCCCAGTATCTCAGTAAGAGACGTGGTGTAGATCGATGTGCAGCTTCTGGTCGGCCGTGCGAGGGTTGTCAGCGACTCCGCCGGTCCCACGAGCCGGGCCTTGACCCGGCTCTTCGGCTTGGTGACCTCTTCGGCGATCCCGAAGAGGTCACCAAGGCGGCTAGACTTGCGCGAGCTTCAAGGTGTTGCCGATTGTCATCGGCGGTGGGGCAATGGTTCGTGTCGCCCTTCGGACACATCATTACCACATATCGATCACGGATCGATTGAGTTTACCTGCATGGATGTTCCTGTGGTCGGTGTGCAGCGCTCCTGATCGCAGACGACGGTGATCTTGTTCCCGCGCAAAAGCGCGGCCAGGTCGTGTGGACTCTGTGTGCCGCTGGCGAGGCGGGAATGACCGGCGAGTCTTGCGATGATTCGGTCTTCCCTGAGGTAGAGGATCTTGCGCCGACGGTTGGTGGGCTGTTGGGTGCTGCTGGTGTGGCCGTGGCGGCATCGGTAGCCAGGGCGTTGGTTGATCCAGTGGGATTCCATTTTCCGGCCGCATGGTCCGCAGCGCAGTAGTCCGGTGAACAGGTAGTGGCGGGTGGTGCCGTCGTGGGCGCTCCAGTGGGAGCGGACGGCCTGAGTGGCGACGAAGTCCTGCTCGCTGACCAGCGCGGTGTGGGCCCGTTGTGTGGAGACCACCCAGTCCGCGGTCGGGTTCCGTCGGATGGGTTCTCGCTCCGGGCGGCTGGCGTCGGTGTCGGTGTGCGCGGGTTGCCGGTTCCAGACCTGCCGGCCGGTGTAGCGGGGGTTGGCGAGGATTGCCGCGACCGTTCGCAGGGTCCACCGGTCGCCACTGCGGTGGGGATTGCGGTCGGATCGCTGCCCGACGGGCATGGTATGCCGGCGTCGTTGAGGGCACGCGCGATGCTGGCGAGACTCTGGCCATCCAGGCGTTGGGCGAACATCCACCGGACGTGTCCGGCCGTTGCCGGATCCGGTTCGAGGCGCCGAAGCCGGCGACCCCAGCGCGCGTGCGCGGCGTTCGGATGAGGGCCGGCGTCGACGAGTCGGTAGCCGTAGGGTGGCCGGCCACCGAGGTAGCGTCCCTGCTCCCGCGCTTGGGCCCGCATCGCCGTGACGACCCGGAACCGGGCGCGCTGCACCTCACGTTTCGACTGGACGCCCAGCATCATGATCAGCGCCTGGTGGGTGGGGTCGTGGTGATTGACGGGTCCGTCCGTCTCGGGCAGCCACAGCTGCACACCGTGCTGTTCGAGCACGGATGCCAGGCGCTGCAGCTGGTTGGCGGAGAACGCCCGCTCGTACTCGCCGACCACGATCGCGTCGAACCCGCGATCTGGATCTTCGAGCGCGGCCAGCAGCGCGGCGGCCTGCGGGCGCTGCCGCCAGCCGCGGCGGCGAGAGCAGCCGACGTCGAAGTACTCGGCGACGATCACCCCGTGACCGGCGACGAGCTCGCTGGCGCAGTCCCGCTGCCAGTGCCGGGAGGTCACCCGGTCCTGGTGCTCTACGGTCGACATCCGGCTGTAGAACGCGAATCGCAGGCCAGGCTGCCGTTGGATAGGTGGTTGTGGAACGGTCTGCGGCTGGCTGTTGAGCCATCGGGTCAGGGGATCGAGACCGTCACTCTGGTTGTCCGACACGCCGACATTCCTACGAAGAATCCTCGTGGTCGAGTCGGACAGGCAGTCCGCTGACGGTGGTTGAGAGACTGCCGGGCCGGGCCGGGCCGGGCCGTGCCGTGCCGGGCCGGGCCGGTGGTGGTCAGTTCAGTTGCGTGCGCTGCTGCGGCAGGACCCACGGCACACGCCGGTGCCGGATCCGGTCAACCGCCAGTTCACCGCGATCGGGCCGAACCGGCTCTGGTCGCCGACGCCACCCGCATCCCGTGCGGCGAGGGCGTGTGCTGGTTGGCTGCGATCCGCCGGCGCGATCTCCCGCCGGATCGTGGCAGCGCTGGACGCCCTTTCGCCTGGACAGGCTCAATACGGCAGAGCCTGTCGTCCTCAACCGACCAGCACGACGCGTAGGGTCCGTGGGCCATGAACGCCTTCGACTCGGTCGAACTCGATGTCGCTGGTGGCCGACGGACCGCTGATCCAGGTGAGGGGCCGGTGCGGGCCGAGCCGGTCGATCGCGTCCGGCACCGAGGCGACCACCTGGTCGGCGCGGACAACGCAGACGTGCATGTCCGGCAGTAAGCTGAGCACGCGCCGGCCCTGGTCGGCTGCCGCGTCCAGCACGATGGTGCCGGTCATCGCGACCGCGACGGCCGCTGCGGTGACCGCTGCGTCGGCACCACCAATCTCCTCATGGGTGAGCCGGCCGTCGTCGCGCCGCACGCATACGCCCGGTGGGAGCCAATCGGCCGGCAGACCGGGCGGCACCACCACGGTACGGGCGTGGAGCAGCTGCCCGACAGCGGCGGCGATCCCATCCGGTGCGCAGCGGTGCACGGTCGCCCGGTAGTCGATCAAGCGCTCGGTGAGCAGCTCCAGATCACCGGCTCCGGTCATCCCTCGATAGTGACGCGGCGTTTCTGGCGTGTCTGCCGGCTGACTGCTGAGCACGGCCCGGAGTCGGCCGAGCATGAGGTCGCGGCTGCCTCGTGCGGAGGATGTCATCGCTTCGCCCACCATTGACGGAACGTCTCGGCGGGCAGGTCCGGCAGGTCTCGCTCTGCGGTCCAGCCAGTCAGCGGCGGGGGCAGGCCGCGTCCGCGCCGTCCGGCGAGCCGTGCGGTCCGGGCGGCGCGCTGCGCTGCCGCGTACAGTGTTGGATGGTCCATGACGTAAGCGGCTGCGGCCATCGCTGCCCTCTCGGCTCGTGGGTGCGGGGCCTGGTTGCGCAGGTGCACCAGCATCGACGGAATGTCGATCTTTACCGGGCAGGCGTCAAAGCAGGCGCCACAGAGTGACGACGCGTACGGCAACGACGCGTTGTCGGCGATCCCGGTGAGTTGTGGGGAGAGGACCGCGCCGATCGGTCCGGGGTAGACCGATCCGTACGCGTGGCCGCCGGTGCGTTCGTAGACCGGGCACACGTTGAGGCACGCTGAGCAGCGGATGCAGTGCAGCGCCGCCCGTCCCGCCGGATCAGCGAGGACCGCGCTGCGTCCGTTGTCGAGCAACACCAGGTGAAAGTGCTGCGGTCCATCGCCTGGGGTGACCCCGGTCCACATGGTGGTGTATGGGTTCATCCGCTCACCGGTCGAGGCCCGCGGCAGCAGTTGCAGGAAGACCTCCAGGTCACGCCAGGTTGGCAGCACCTTCTCGATGCCCATCACGGTGATCAGGGTGTCCGGCAGGGTGAGGCACATCCGGCCGTTGCCTTCGGACTCGACCACAGCCAGGGTGCCGGTCTCGGCGATCGCGAAGTTCGCACCGCTGACCGCCACCTTGGTCGTCAGGAACATCTCACGCAGATAGCGGCGGGCTGCTGCTGCCAGCGCCTGCGGCTCATCCGTCAGCGAAGGATCCACGTCCGGCATCGTGCGTAGAAAGATCTCGCGGATCTCCGAGCGGTTACGGTGGATGGCCGGCACCAGGATGTGGCTCGGTTTGTCCTCGCCGAGTTGCACGATCAGCTCGGCGAGATCGGTCTCTACCGCCGCGATCCCCGCCGACTCCAATGCCTCGTTGAGGCCGATCTCCTGCGTCGCCATCGACTTGACCTTGATGACTCGGTCGCTGCTGGTGGCGCGGACCAGGTCCGTGACGATCGTGTTGGCCTCGATGGCGTCGGCGGCCCAGTGCACGACGCCACCGGCTTCGACGACCCTCGCCTCGAGTTCTTCCAGCAGCGAGGGCAACCGCGCCATGACGTCCGCCTTGATCGCTGAACCGGCTTCCCGCAGTTGCTGCCAGTCGGGCATTTCCCCGATCACGGCGGCGGACCTGCTGCGGATCGTGGTGGTGGCGTGACCCAGATTACGCCGTAGCTGTGGATTCTCCAGCGCAGTGCGAGCCGCAGCCGGAAACGGTTCGCCCTCACGTAGGTGCCCGACCCCCCGCGGTGCCCGGGCCGGCATCCCGAGAAACGTCAAGACACTTCTCCGTTCTGAATGTCCTGGAAGGCCGCCTCCAGCGGCTTCTCCTCACGTACCGAGCTCAGGCGGTTGCCGCCAGGATCTCGGCAAGGTGCACGGTTCGCACCGCGGTACGCAGCCGCGATAGTCCTCCGCCGATCTGCATCAGACAGGACGTGTCTCCCGCCGTGCACACGTCGGCCCCCGTCGACAGCACATGGCGCATCTTGTCCGCCAGCATCGCCGTCGACGTCGCTGCGTTCTTGATGGCGAATGTGCCACCGAACCCGCAACACTGCTCAGCTGCCGGCAGCTCGACCAACTCAAGGCCGCGCACCTGCCGCAGCAACCGCAGCGGCCGGTCTCCCACCCGTAGCATCCGCAGAGAGTGGCAGGTCGGGTGGTAGGTGACCCGGTGCGGATAGTACGCCCCAACGTCTTCGAGGCCGAGCACGTCGATGAGAAACTCCGACAGCTCGTAGGTCCGCGCTGCCACCGACGCGGCCGCGTCGGCGAGGGCCGTGTCGCCGGCCGCCGCTGCGACGATGGCGTGCTGGTGCCGGATCGACCCGACACACGAACCCGACGGCGCCACGACCACCTCGGCCTCGGCGAACGTCCGCGTGTAGCGCCGGACGAGCGGCACCGCTTCCCGCTGATAGCCGGTGTTGACGTGCATCTGAGCGCAACAGGTCTGCTCCGGCGGGAAGACCACCTCATGGCCGAGGCGCTCCAGCAGCCGTACTGTCGCCTTGGCCGCCTCCGGATAGACCGTGTCGGCCAGGCAGGTGGCGAACAACGCGACACGCACGTCAGCCCTCCAGCCGTTCTTCGGCCGCCCGCCAGGCATCCTCGTCGCCGCGTGGCTCGTATCGAACGAGGTGCTGGGTGTCCCGCACCAGCGTGCGCAGGTCTGCGAGGCCGCCGCGGACCGTGCCGGCGGCGCGCGCCTGCACCAGCACGTTCCCCAGGGCGGTGGCTTCGACCGGCCCGGCAACGACCGGCAGGCCACAGGCATCGGCGGTGAGCTGACAGAGAAGCTCGTTACGCGCTCCGCCGCCGACGATGTGAATCACCTCGGCGTGCCGCCCGGACAACTGCTGCGCCTGTCGCAGCGCGCGACGGTGGGCCAGGGCGAGACTGTCGAGGATGCACCGGACAATCCGGGCCGGCGCGGCATCGGTGGCGAGACCGGCGGCGCGGGTGACCCTCTCCACCATCCCACCGGTTGGCAGGAACGCGGGGTCGTCCAGGTCCACGACCTGGCTGAGCGCCGGCTCGTCCCCCGCCGCTCTGAGTAGCCCACCGAGGCTGGGGTTGTCCCACGCGCGCAGGCATTCCTGTAAGGGCCACAGGCCCATGACGTTACGCAGGTAGCGGATGGTGCCGTCGACGCCAGCCTCGTTGGTGAAGTTCGCCTGCCTCGACTCGTGGCTCAGCACCGGGTGGTCCAGCTCCATGCCCACCAGCGACCAGGTGCCACAAGAGATGTACGCAAACCGGGCGCTGCGTGCAGGCACTGCCACCACGGCGGAGGCCGTGTCGTGTGAGCCGACCGCGACCACCGGAGTCCCGTCGTAGGCACCGATCCGGGTGCCCGGTTCGACCAGCGGCGCGAACAGTCCTGCGTCGATCCCGGCGTCGGTCATCAGGTCGGTGGCCCAGGTGCGGCGGCGTACATCGAAGAGTTGGGTGGTCGACGCGTTGGTGAGTTCGGTGACCATCTCACCGGTGAGCCAGTACGCGAGCAGGTCCGGGATCATCAACAGCCGCCGGGCCGCCGCTGACTGCGGGCTGCCCGCCGTCGCCACCAGCTGGTAGAGCGTGTTGAACGGCAGCTGTTGCAGTCCGGTGATCTGGTAGAGCCGCTGCTCGCCCACCTTCGCGGCGACCTGTTCGAGCACCCCGTCGGTGCGCGAGTCGCGGTAGTGCACCGGGTTGCCGAGCAGTGCCCCGCTCGCGTCCAGCAGACCGTAGTCGACGGCCCAGGTATCGATGCCGATGCTGTCCACCGGTCCGGCCGTGTGCAGGCCGCGCAGCACACCTCGGTACAGGGCGAGGATGTCCCAGTGCAGGGTGCCACTGGTCCGGACCGGCTCGTTGGCGAAGCGGTGCGCCTCGCTGAGTTCCAGCAGATCGGGCCCGGCGCGACCGACCATGACGCGTCCGCTGGACGCGCCCAGGTCGACTGCGGCGAAGGTGCCGGTCACCGCAGGAACGCCGCAGCGACACCGGCGTCCACGGGAATGTGCAGGCCGGTGGTGTGGGTGAGATCGCCACCTGTCAGGGCGAACACGGCGTTGGCGATGTGCTCGGGCAGCACCTCCCGCTTCAGCAGGGTGCGCTGGGCGTAGAACTCGCCAAGCTTCTCCTCCGGCACCCCGTACACGGCGGCCCGGTCGGCTCCCCAGCCGCCGGCGAAGATGCCGGAGCCGCGCACCACACCGTCCGGGTTGATGCCGTTGACGCGTACGCCATGAGGGCCGAGCTCGGCGGCGAGCAGACGCACCTGGTGTGCCTGGTCGGCCTTGGCGGCACCGTAGGCGACGTTGTTGGGACCGGCGAAGATCGAGTTCTTGCTGGAGATGTAGATGATGTCGCCGCCCAGTCCTTGGGCGATCAGCACCCGCGTGGCCTCCCGAGACACCATGAACGAGCCCTTGGCCATGACATCATGTTGCAGATCCCAGTCGGCATCGGTCGTCTCCAGCAGCGACTTGGACAGCGACAATCCGGCATTGTTGACCACCAGGTCGACACCGCCGAAGGCGAGGACGGCTGCGCGGACCGCGGCGGCGACCCCGTCGGAGTCGGTGACGTCGAGCGCCACTGCCACAGCGGCGTCACTGCCGCCGATCTCCGCGGCGACCTTGGTCGCCGCCTGGAGATCACGGTCGCTGACCACCACGCAGGCGCCCTCGGCCGCCAGGCGCAACGCGATCGCCCGGCCGATGCCCGATCCGGCCCCGGTGACCAACGCGATCCGGGTCGCCAGGGGCTTTGGCTTCGGCATCCGCTGGAGCTTGGCTTCTTCCAGAGCCCAGTACTCGATGCGAAACTTCTCCGACTCGGCGATCGGAGCGTAGGTCGACACCGACTCGGCGCCGTGCATCACGTTGATCGCGTTGACGTAGAACTCGCCAGCCACCCGAGCGGTCTGCTTGTTCGTGCCGAAGGAGAACATGCCCACGCCTGGAACCAGCACGATCGCCGGGTCCGCTCCGCGCATCGCCGGGCTGTCAACGGTCGCGTGCCGCTCGTAGTAGGCGCGGTAGTCCTCGCGGTAGGCGGCGTGCAGTTCCTTGATCCGGGCCACAACCAGATCGAGCGGCGCGTCCGGGGCCATGTCCACGACGAGAGGCTTGACCTTGGTGCGCAGGAAGTGGTCGGGGCAGGACGTGCCCAGGGCGGCGAGGAAGGGCATCCGCTCCCGGCCGACGAAGTCGAGGACGACCTCGGAGTCGGTGTAGTGGCCGACCTGGCGACGATCCGTGCTGGCCAGGCCCCGAAGCACCGGGAAGAGCGCCGCCGCGCGCTCGCGGCGTACCGAATCTGACAACGGCTCGTGGACCAGTGCGCCGAAGGGCGCGCTGTGGCCGTGTGCGGCCAGATAGGCCGCAGCCGTTTCGATGATCTCCCGAGAGCGCGCCTCGCACTCCTGGCTGGTGTCACCCCAGGCGGTGATACCGTGACCGCCGAGAATCACGCCGATCGCCTGCGGATGTGCCCGCTGCACGGCGGCTATGTCGAGGCCGAGCTGGAAGCCGGGGCGCCGCCACGGCACCCACACCACCCGCTCGCCGAAGATCTCCTTGGTCAGCGCCGGGCCGTCGGCTGCGGTCGCGATCGCGATCCCGGCGTCCGGGTGCAGATGATCGACGTGCGCGACGTCGATCAGACCGTGCATGGCGGTGTCGATACTCGGAGCCGCGCCACCGCGACCGTGCAGGCAGTAGTCGAAGGCGGCGACCATGTCGTCCTCGTGTTCGACGCCTGGATAGACAGCCGGCAGCGCCCGTAGCCGGGCCAGACTCAGCACCGCGAGACCAGCCTCGGTCAGCGTGCCCAGGTCTCCGCCGGACCCCTTGACCCATAGCAGGTCGACCGGCTCACCGGTGGCCGGGTCGGTTCCGGTGCCCTTGGCGGAGGTGTTGCCGCCGGCGTAGTTGGTGTTACGCGTGTCGGCGCCGAGCCGGCGGGAACGGGCGATCAGATCATCAACGGTCATCTCAGGCTCCCCAACCGGCCTGGATGCCGCCGGCCCGCTCTGCACGAATCTTGTCGAAGTAGCCACTACGGTGATAGGCGGCGATCGGGTCGGGATCGAGCCCCTGGCCCGCCCGGAAGTCGGCCAGCATCGGCCGCACGTCGGTGTTGAAGGCGTCCATGATCACCGCGTTGGCGGCGAGCACGTCACCCTCCTCCTGTGCCCTGCCGAGCGCCTCGCGGTCCACCAGCAGCGCCTTCGCGGTGGCCTCTTGCACGTTGAGCACCGAGCGGATGATCGCCGGGATCCTCGCCTCGATGTTGTGGCACTGGTCGAGCATGAACGCGATCCCGGCCTCAGGCGAGAGGGCGTCACCACGAACGATCTCGTACATGATCCGGAACAGTTGGAACGGGTCGGCCGCGCCGACCATCAGGTCATCGTCGGCGTAGAAGCGCGAGTTGAAGTCGAACGCGCCCAGCTTGTTCTGCCGCAGCAGGAACGCCACGATGAACTCGATGTTGGTGCCCGGCGCGTGATGTCCGGTGTCGATCACCACTTGCGCCTTCGGGCCGAGTTCCAGGCAGTGCGCGTAGGCGGTGCCCCAGTCGGGCACGTCGGTGGTGTAGAAGGCCGGTTCGAAGAGCTTGTACTCAAGCAGCATCCGCTGGTCGGTGCCGAGCCGCGCGTACACCTCCTGCAGCGCCTCGGCGAGCCGGTCCTGCCGGGCCCGGATGTCGTCCTGGCCGGGGTAGTTGGTGCCGTCGGAGAACCACAGCTTCAGGTCCCGCGAACCGGTGGCGTCCATGATGTCGACGCATTCCAGCAGATGGTCCGTCGCCTTACGGCGCACAACCGGGTCTGGATTGGTGACGCTGCCCAGCCGGTAGTCGTCGTCCTGGAAGACGTTCGAGTTGATCGCTCCGAGGTTGATGCCCTGTTCTTTCGCATAGGCCGAGAGCGCGGCGAAGTCGTCCACCCGGTCCCATGGGATGTGCAGGGCCACCGTGGGTGCGATTCCGGTCAGCCGGTGCACTACCGCAGCGTCAGCGATCTTCTCGAACGGATCTCGGGGCACGCCCTGCTGCGGGAACACCTTGAAGCGGGTGCCGGAGTTCGCGTACGCCCAGGACGGCGTCTCGACGCGCTGGCTGCGGAGCGCATCGGAGACGCGGCCGTGAAACGTTTCATTTACCACGGGGACAACCTAAGGGGCGAGCGAGCGCTGGTCAACCCATACGATGCGGTGTGACGTTTCAAGCGGGAAGGAGCAGCGTGACAGCACGCAACGGCCGGGCGCCTTCGGTGAAGGAGGTCGCCGCCGCAGCCGGTGTCTCCCTGGGCACCGTCTCCAACGTGCTCAACCGCCCCTCGATGGTCAGCACCGTGACCCGCGAACGAGTCGAGCGAGCCATGACACAGCTCGGATTCGTCCGCAACGAGTCGGCCCGCCAGCTACGCGCCGGCACCAGCCGCACGCTCGCCTACGTGATGCTCGACAGCGCCAACCCGTTCTTCCAGGACGTCGCCGCCGGAATCGAGTCCGCCGCCGAGGACGTCGATCTGTCGCTGGTCGTCTGCAACTCCGGCGGCCGGATCGAACGCGAAGCCAAGCACCTGGACCGGCTGATTCAGCAGCGGGTGCAGGGCATCCTGCTGACTCCGGTCGACCCGGACGCCCCCCACCTGGCCGAGGCGGCCCGCAGCGGGACCCCACTGGTGTTGGTGGACCAGCCCGGTGTGCACTGCTCGGTCGCCGTGGACGACGCACTCGGGGGCCGCCTCGCGGTGGAACACCTGGCAGATCGCGGGCACCGGCGAGTGGCCTTCGCTGGCGGGCCGGACTCGATCGGGCAGGTTCGGGACCGGCTACGCGGCGCACGCCAGGCATGGGCCGAACTGGGTCGGGCTGCCGAGGACCTGATCGAACTGCCCACCAGCGCGCTGACCGTCGCAGCGGGCCGTACCGTCGGCGAGCGGCTGGCGGGGCTGCCGGCGCGGCGCCGGCCGACCGCCGCCTTCTGCGCAAACGACCTGCTGGCGCTCGGACTGCTGCAACACGCGGTGGGGACGGGCGTACGTGTACCGGACGACCTCGCAATCGTCGGTTACGACGACATCGACTTCGCGGCCGCCGCGGCGGTCCCGCTCACCTCGGTGCGTCAGCCGCGCCAGGAACTGGGCCGAACCGCCGCCCGGCTGGTACTCGACGAGGCCACCGATCCCGGGCACCGCCACGAGCAACCAACCTTCGCGCCAGTGCTGGTGGCGCGCGCCTCCACCGCCCAGCCGCACCGCTGAACGCAACAGTGGGGGACACGGCACCACCATCGGTACCGCACAGGCAACGCCGAGGTTGAGATCGAGATTCGTCAGGACGTCGGCAGCACTATAAGCGGAGCCGATGACGGGCATCACAAAGTTGGGCTTCCCCAGGAGCGCCGCTGACGACGACAGTGGTCGCCATCACAGGCGTAACGGGGAGGAAACTGTGGCGCCAGCAGTTCGAAACGTTCTGGTCGTCGGAGGCGGCGCGGCTGGCATGGCGGCGGCGATCCTACTCGCCGAGGGCGGGGTCGCCGTGGACCTGGTCGACATCAAGCCCGAAGCCTCGACCCGCGGCTCCGGCATCACCCTGCAGGGCAACGCGTTGCGTGTCCTGCGCACCCTGGGCGTCTGGGACCGGGTACGCGAAGACGGGTACGCGTTCGACTCTCTCGGCCTGCGCGCCCCCGATCCTGCCGGGACACTGCTCGCCGAGCTACCGGACCTGCGCACCGGCGGCCCGGATCTGCCAGCCACGCTCGGCATGCACCGTCCGCGGTTGGCCCGGATCCTGCTCGATCGCGCGGCCGAAGTTGGGGTCAAGATCCGCTTTGGCGCCACCTACACGACACTGGGCCAGGACGAGACCGGCGTCGTGGTGACCTTCACGGACGGCTCGACGGGTCGCTACGACCTGCTGATCGGTGCGGACGGCATCCGATCCTCGACCCGCCGCACGCTCGGCATGAATCTGCAGACGCAGCGCATGGGAATGGGCATCTGGCGCGCCTTCACCCGGCGGCCGGCGAGCGTCACCCGCACCGATCTCTACTACGGCGGCCCCAGCTACATCGCCGGCTACTGCCCCACGGGTGAGGACTCGCTCTACGCGTACGTCGTGGAGGACGCACAGGACCGTAGCGCGCTGAGCCCGGAGGAGGCGCTGGCGGTCATGCGTGAGCGGACCGCCGCGTATCACGGGCCGTGGGACGAGATCCGGGAGTCGCTGACCGACCCGAGCAGCGTCAACCACACATCATTCGAGACGCACATGCTGGATGCACCGTGGCACCGCGGTCGGGTGGTCCTGATCGGCGATGCTGCGCATGCCTGCCCTCCCACCATCGCCCAGGGCGCTGCCCAGGCGCTCGAGGATGCCGCTGTCCTCGCCGAACTACTGCTCGCTGCGGAGCACCTCGGCGCCGGTGTTTGGGACGTGTTCTACGCCCGGCGCTTCGAGCGCGCCAGGGCCGTGGTGGACGCCTCCGTACAACTCTGCCGCTGGTTGCTCGACCGCGAACGCGGCGATGTCCCCGGCCTGATGGGCCGCATCTCCCACCTGCTCGCCGAACCAGCCTGAGAGCCGACACTCCCTGACGTCGTGGCAGGCCCCCCCCACGAGCGGCGAAGAGCACGATTGGAGACATCTCATGCGTGAACGCCTGATCACCCACCTGCGGCACGTCGACCTGGCCGTGCCCGACTACGGCAGGCAGCTCGAGTTCTACACCAACATGTGGGGCCTCTCTCCGCAGGCCACCGAGCACGGGCTGGCGTTCCTCGCCGCCGCGGGTTCCCCGGAGCAGTACTCGGTGCGGCTGCGCAAGGCGGCCGACAAGCGCCTGGACCTGATCGCCTTCGGCGCGAGGACTCCCACCGACGTGGACACCTTGGCCGAACGCCTGGGCGCTGCCGGGAGTCATCTGATCACCGAACCCGGCGAGCTGGCAACACCAGGTGGAGGCTACGGCTTCCGGTTCTTCGACAACGACGGCCGCACGGTTGAGGTCTCCTCCGATGTCGTGGTGAGGCAGCACCGCAAGGTCGAGGAGGGCGAGCCGGTACCCGTCAAGCTTTCGCACGTCGTGCTCAACTCGCCGAACCCGGAAGCAACCGTCGCGTTCTACCAGCGGCATCTCGGTTTCAGGCTCTCCGACACGCTCACGCATCCGCGGATGGGGGAGATGATGTGGTTCCTCCGCACCAACCGGTGGCACCACAGCCTGGCCATCGCCCGCGGCCCGCACACCTCGTTGCACCACGCCTCCTTCGAGATGAGAGGCATCGACGAGTACATGCGCGGCACCGGCCGGCTGCTGCGGGGCGGCATCGAGAAGGTGTGGGGTCCGGGCCGGCACATGGCCGGCAACAACACCTTCAGCTACTTTCTCGATCCGCACGGCAATACCGTCGAATACACCACGGAACTCGAGCAGCTTGACGAGGACACGTGGCACCCGCATCTGTACGACTTCACCGACCCGATGGTGAGCGACCAGTGGGGCACCGCGAATCCGATGACCGAGTTCGTCGCGCAGAAGTCGTTCAACGACCCCGACCGTGGCGTATTCGTCGCGCCGCCGGTCTGATGCGCCTTGCCACCTTCCGGCACGACGGCCGGGACCAGACCGGGATCGTCGACGGTGAACGGGTGCACCCCTTCCTCGGCGACCCCGACATGCTGGCGGTGATCGAGACCGGTCCGGAGAGTATCGGCACGGGTCCCGGATTACCTCTGCGGGAAGTTCGCCTGCTGGCACCCCTCCAGCCGAGGTCCATACGCGACTTCGTGGCCTTCGCCGAGCACGTGGAGGGCGTGCGCAGGGCCGTCGACGGCGGCAACGGAGTGCCGAACGCCTGGTACGACGCGCCGACCTTCTACTTCTCCAACCCACACACCGTCATCGGCCCGGAGGACGATGTGGCGTTCCCCGCCAGATCTCTGACCCGCGACTTCGAACTGGAAGTGGCCGCGGTGATCGGCCCGGACGAGCACATATTCGGTTACACCATCTTCAACGACTGGTCGGCGCGTGACGTGCAGAGCCGGGAGATGCAGGTCAACCTGGGCCCGGCCAAGGGCAAGGACTTCGCCGGTAGCCTCGGCCCCTGGATCGTCACCGCCGACGAGCTGGAACCGCTCCGCGACTCGGACGGCTTCCTGAACCTGTGGTGCCATGCGCTGGTCAACGGCGTCGAAGTCGGCCGTGACCTGCTCAGCAACATGGGCTGGACGTTCGAGACAATGGTCGCGTACGCGGCTCGGGACAGCCGTGTCGTCTCCGGTGACGTGCTCGGATCCGGCACGGTCGGCAATGGCGGCTGTCTCGCCGAGTTGTGGGGCCGACGCGGTGAGCACGAGCCACCGCCGTTGTGCGACGGCGACGTCGTCACGCTGACCGTCGAAGGCATCGGGAGCCTCACCAACCGGGTCGTCTCCGGCCCGGTCCACCCGGAGTTGCCGCCGGTCCGGCGCCGCGATCCCTCGGCGGCCCGTCGATGACGGTCGTCACCACCGCCACCTCGGAGATCGGCGCTGCCGCACCGGGTCTGACGTGGCACCGGTACCTCACGCATGACACATCTGAAAGGCAACCCTGATGTTCGAGTACTTCCCCGGCAACTACGTCTGGAACCTGGGTGTGGTCGCGACGCTCAACAGCGGCGGCCTGATCGACGAGGTGGACCGTGCCTGCCGCCCGATCCGTGACCTCGCCGCGCAGGGGTCCGACGTCGGCACCAAGGAGTTCATGGCCTCGTGGGCTGCGGTCGCCGAGAGCCTGGCCGAACAGGCCGCCGCCGAGGAGGCCGCCGGCCGCAAGCGCAGTGCCGGGCAGAAGTACCTGCGCGCCACCAACTACCTCGCGCAGGCCGAACGGATGCAAAGTGCCAAGGCACCCGACCGCAATGCCTTCTACCAACGATGCCTGGACCTGCAACAAAAGGCGTTCGACCTGCTCGATCCGGCCACCACGCGAGTCGCTGTACCGTTCGAGGGAGCGCTGCTGCCGGCGTACTTCAAGAAGGCCGCCACCGACAGCCCGGCGCCGACCGTCGTCATGTGGAACGGTTTGGACTCCACCAAGGAACACATGTACGCCTCCGGCTTCGCCCACGAGTTGGCCGAGCGGGGCATCCACACGCTGCTTGTCGACTGTCCCGGTAGCGGCGAGGCGCTGCGTATGCACGGCCTGACGAGCCGGGTGGAGACCGAGCACTGGGCAACCGCCTGCGTCGACTATCTGCTCAGTCGCGACGACGTGGCAGCCGACCGGATCGGTCTGGTCGGTTGGTCGCTGGGCGGCTACTACGCGCCCCGCGCCGCCGCGTTCGAGAAGCGGCTCGCGCTGTGCGTCGCCTGGGGCGCCAACCACGACTGGGGCGCGGTGCAGAAGCGCCGCCTCGAACGCGAGGGCGAAAACCCCGTGCCGCACTATTGGGATCACGTGCTGTGGGTGTGGGGAGAGACTGAACTGGACACGTTCATCAAGAAGGTCGAGGCCGTCAACCTCGACGGAATCGTCGAGCACATTTCCGTGCCGTTCCTCATCGCACACGGCGAGAACGACCGGCAGATTCCGCTCGCCTACGCCCGTCGCTCGTACGAACAAGCGGTCAACGCCCCGAAGCGTGAACTCAGAATCTTCACCGCGCAAGAGGGTGGCGCCGAGCACATCGGCCTCGATCACCTCTCCCATGTCAGCGTCTACATCGCCGACTGGATCGCCCGGGAGTTCCGCGCATGATCGATCGAGAGAACCCGGAAGGGGCCATTGCGGCGACGGCCAAGCGGGTCTCGAACTGGGGACGCTGGGGCGCGGACGACGTTCGCGGGACCATGAACTTCCTGACGGCGGACAAACGCACGCAGGGCGCGGCGCTGGTGCGCCGCGGGGTCGCGTTCTCGCTGTCGCAGTCCTTCGACATGAACGGCCCGCAGAAGGGCTGGCGGCGGCGCACCAACCCGGTGCATACCATGCTCGACACCGGCACCGACGCCGCCGCCGGCATTCAGGGCTTCCCGCACGGCATCGGCGGCGCCGACGACGTGATCGCGATGCCACTGCAGTGCTCCACTCAGTGGGACGGGCTGGGCCACATCTTCGACCACGGGATCGCGTGGAACGGCCGCCCCGCCGGTGAGGTGGTGACCAGCCTCGGCGACGCTGTCACCGGCATCGAGACGGTCGCCGACGTGATCGCCGGACGCGGCGTGCTGCTCGACGTCGGCCGCGTCATCGGCACGGACGGCGAACTCCCGGATGGCTTCGCCATCACGGAACAACACTTACGGGCCAGCATCGCTGCCCACGCAGTGCAGGTTGGTCGCGGCGATCTCGTTCTCGTACGCACGGGTCAACTGGCCCGTGCCCGTCGCGATGGATGGGGCGACTACGCCGGCGGGCCTGCCCCCGGGTTGTCCTTCACCACGGCCGACTGGCTGTACCGCACGGAGATCGCCGCTATCGCGACCGACACCTGGGGTTTCGAGGTGCGGCCCAATGAGTTCGACAACGCGTTCCAGCCGCTGCACCAGGTCGTCATTCCGCACATCGGCCTCTTCATCGGCGAGATGTGGGATCTGGAAGCCCTCGCCCACGACTGCGCCGAGGACGGCATATACGAGTTCTGGCTCACCGCCGCGCCGCTGCCGGTAACCGGCGCGGTCGGCTCACCGGTCAACCCCATCGCCGTCAAGTAGCAGACGTCCCTGGGACGAGACCTGGGCTCCAAGCCCTTCCATCAGCCAGCCGACCAAGTGGCCGTCGTGGATTCGCGGATCGCCAGTTGCGGTTCGAAGACGACGTCCTCGGCGGCCCGATGAGGGTCGTTCATCCGGTCCAGGATGAGACGGACGGCGGCGGCACCCATGTCGACGGCGGGCTGACGCACGCTGGTGAGTTCCACGGCGCTCGCGGCGCTGGCCAGGTCGGTGTCATCGAAACCGACGACCGCGAGGTCGTGGGGAATGCGCCAGCCGCGCCCAGTGACGACCTGGACCACGCCAGCGGCGATGAGATCGTTGGCGCAGAAGACAGCAGTCGGCCGCCGGTCCGGATCGAGGCTGGTCAGATGGTTTCCGGCGGTCAGTCCGTCGGTGAGTCCGGCACCGGGGGTACCGATCCAGGTGATGGTGGCACCCGCTTCGACGGCGGTTCGTCTCGCGCCCTGGTAGCGCTCGTCGTGACGCCACCCGGCGAAGGCCAACTGCCGGTGGCCGTTGTCCAACAGGTGGCGTGCGGCCAGGACACCGCCGAGGAAGTCGTCACCGCGCACCGCGTCGCGGCAGCGGCCGGAGACGGCGCGGGCGAGGACGACCACAGGGGTACCGCCATGCTCAATTGTGTCGAGCATGGCGTGGTCGACATCGTTGGGGGTGATGATCAGTCCGTCGAGGCACCGTTCGGCGAGGCGGTGCAGCAGCCGTTGTTCACGGGCATGCTCGCCGAGGCCGGTGTGGAACAGGGCGATGTCGGCGTCGGCCCCTCTGGCGGCCTGCTCGGCGCCAGCGGCGACCTCGGCGAAGAAGGGATTGCCGAGGTCGAGGACGACCAGCCCGATGGTACGGGTGCGGCCGACGCGCAGGGCGCGCGCCGCGGCGTTGGGCACGTAGCCGACGGTCTCCATCGCCTGCCGGATCCGTTCGCGGGTCTCCGCGCTGACCAGGTGCGGGCGGTTGAGGGTGTTGCTGACGGTGCCGTCGGAGACGCCGGCCACGCGGGCGACGTCCCGGATCGTTGCACGCGCCACCGTCGTCCCCACTTGTCTGCCATGCTGTTGGCGGCCACCGCCGTAACGGCTTTCCGGACCTGAGCGTACGGGAGCGCCTACGGCCTCAGAAATGCTCGGGCGCTGGGAGCGGAGCGATCGGATCCTCCGCGGCGGTCCGGTGCACGCAGGTGAAGGTGTGTTGGCCCGCGCCCACGGTGACCGGCTCCTTGCCCGGCAGTTCGACGACGGCGTCGCAGCCTGGCGGCACGGTGACGTCGACGTGCAGGGTACTGTCGTCGCGTCGCCATTGCACGGCAGCGACACCGTACGGCGTCCGATGCTGTGCGGCGGCCGAGGTCAGCCCGCCACCGGGCTGTGGGCGGACGTGGATGCTCCGATAGCCCGGCGCGGCCGGTGCCAGTCCGGCGACTACGCGGTGCAGCCAGTCAGCGACGGCACCGAGGGCGTAGTGGTTGAACGAGGTCATGTTGCCGGGGTTGACGGACCCGTCGGGCAGCATGCTGTCCCATCGTTCCCAGGTGGTGGTGGCACCCATGGTGACCGGGTAGAGCCAGGACGGGCAGTCTTTCTCCAGCAACAGCCGGTATGCCTCCTCCAGGTGGCCGGTGGTGGTGAGGGCGTCCAGGATGAGCGGGGTTCCGGCGAACCCCGTGCCGATGTGGAACTCGCCGTCGCGTACGAGTCCGGCCAGCCGACGCCCCGCGTGTTCGCGCTGGTCGTCGCCGTCGAGTAGGTCGAAGCACAGGGCGAGGGCGTGGGCGGTCTGGGTGTCGGAGACGCACCGTCCGGTGGCGGTGACGAACTCGCGGCGGAAGCCGGCGGTGACCCGGGCGGCGAGTTGCTCGTATTCGACGGTGTCCTCGGCCCTGCCGATCAGCTTCGCCTGGCGGGCGAGTAGCCGCGCGGAATGAGCCAGGTAGGCGGTGGCGACCAGGTACGGGTCGGTGCGTGCCTGCTGCGGACGGTCCGGTGGGGCCGCCGGATCGAGCCAGTCACCGAGCCGGAGCCCCTGGGCGATGACGTCACGGTCGTTGAGTAGGCGACGGCAGCCGTCGACCCATGCGCGGGCGGCGTCATAGCCGCGCCGCACAGGTCCGAGGTCACCGGCCCGGTCGAACAGAACCAGCGGCACCACCGTGGTGACGTCTCCCCAGACCGCGCAGTGGAACTGCGGGAAGCTGGTGGGGATGTGAGGGACGTAGAGCGGGACGAGACCGTCGTCGCCGGTCTCGAACGCCACATCGGTGAGCCAGTCGGCGATGCTGCCGCATGCGTCGTAGAGAAACGCGGCGGTGGGAGCGAAGACCTGCAGGTCACCGGTCCAGCCGAGGCGTTCGTCGCGTTGCGGGCAGTCAGTGGGCACGGAGACGAAGTTGCCGCGCATGCTCCACCGCACGTTCTCGTGCAGGCGCGCGATCAGTGGATCGGAGCAGGTGAAGGTGCCTGTCTCGGTCATGTCGTCGTGGCAGACGACCGCGACGACATCCGCTGGGTCGAGGTCGCCGGGCCAGCCGGTGATCTCCGCGTAGCGGAAGCCGTGGTAGGTGAATCGCGGTTCCCACATCTCGGTGCCGGTGCCGGCGAGTACGTATGTGTCGTGGGCTACGGCGGTGCGGATCGGCCGGGTGCAGAGGCGCCCGTTCTCGAGGACTTCGGCGTGTCGAATGCCGATCTCGGTGCCGGCCGGTCCGGTGACGGTGATGCGCAGACGTCCTGCGAGATTCTGCCCGAAGTCGATCAGATGGGTACCGTCGTCGAGACGGGCGATGCTGCTCGGTGGCAGGGTTTGCATGCGGCGGACCGGTGGTCCTGCGGGTGCGGTCAGGGCACCGACCCGCACGGTTTTTTCTTGTACGCGACGCCAGCCGGCCGGTTCGATGCGGGCATCGTGGTGTTCGCCGTCGTAGATGCCGGCCCGCAGGATAGGCCCGTTGGCCCAGGTCCAGGTGCCGTCGGTGACGACGTGTTCGACAGTGCCATCGACATAGTGCAGTTCGAGCTGGGAGAGCAGGGCGGTGTCAGCGCCGTAGTGTTCACCAACCCGGTTCCACCCGTATTCGCCGCGCCACCAGCCGTCGGCCAGCCATGCGACGATCGTGTTGGCACCGGACCTCAACTGGGCGGTGACGTCGTAGGTCTGGTAAGCCAGCCGGTGGTGGTAGCTGGTCCAGCCGGGCGCGAGCACGTCGTCACCGACCCGTGTGCCGTTGAGTTCGATTTCGTACAGGCCACACGCGGTGGCGTACACCCTGGCTTTGCGCAGCCCCGGCCGTACCGTGAAGTCTCGGCGCAGCAGGACCGGCCGCCGGTCGCCTTCGGTGGTGTCGGTGGAGCCCACAAAGGTCGCTTGCCAGTCGGCGGATTCCAGTAGACCGGCCTCGACCGTGGTCGCGTCGCTCCACGCGGTGGGCTCCGTCTCGTCGACGGCCCAGACCCGAACACGGACTTCGGCCTGTTGGCGGGACGTCAACGCCGCACCTGGCCACGGAACCAGCACACTGTCGGCGGAGTCGATCCGGCCGCTGCCGTGACCGTTGATCTGAATCTCATATGCCTGCTGTCGCCAGCCGGGTCGGTCGGTCTCCACCCGCCAGGTCAGGCGCGGGGTGCGTTCGTCGATCCCCAACGGGCGGTCGTGGTGTTCGATTCGGGGCGGGCACACGCGCGTACCCGTGTCGTTCGGGACAGACAACAGTTCAGCCCTTCACCGCGCCGGCGGCCAGGCCGCGCATCACTCGCTGGTTGAGGAAGATGTAGATCGCCAGGATCAGCAGCACGTTGATGCAGATGGCCGCGAAGGTGGGACTGTCAATCCCCTGGAATCGTGGAGGACTCGGTTATGCGGCCTGGTTCTCCAGGACGTGTGTAGTTGATCGT
>NZ_JBHMIR010000014.1:0-155948 GCF_048060285.1 Micromonospora sp. LOL_025
CCCGTCACCGGACTGCACTTGACGAACCGCCGCCCACCCTCGACGAACTCACCACCGACGAAGTTGCGCAGCAGGCCCGGGCCGTCGGGCGCCCGCCCGGCCATCAGCCGGGGATCCCAGGTCACTGTCATCGACGCCTCCCTCGGCTGATCGTGAAGCCGACCGCGCCGGCCAGCAGCGCCGCCGCCCCGGCGGCCACCACCCCGAGCACCCGGTGCTGCCGGCGGACCCGGCGACGCACCTCCGCGTACGGGGTGGTCGAGAAGGACACCAGCTCGTAGCGGGAGACGTACCGGCCCGGCAGCACCCGCTCCAGCGCGTGCTCGACCTTCCGGCCGGCCTGGAACAGCGGGGAGGCGACCTTGTCCCGCATCTCCACGAAGTTCGCCAGCGCCATCTGCGCGATCGCCTCGGCGTTCTCCTGCCGCCGCTGCTGGAACAGCGGCAGTGCCTCCGACCAGTCGTCGGCGCACTCGTCCAGGCAGCGGTCCAGCTCGACCACGTCCTCGAAGGCGCAGTTCGCGCCCTGGCCGTAGAACGGGACGATGGCGTGTGCCGCGTCGCCGAGCAGGCCGACCTTCCCGTACGCCTGCCACGGGGTGCAGCGGACGGTGCCGAGCACGCCCACCGGGTTGTGCTGGTAGTCGTCGACGAGGCCCGGGGCGAGCGGCGGCAGGTCCGGGTAGTGCTCGGCGAAGTGCCGCTCGATGGCCGCCGGGCTGCCCAGCGAGGCGAAGCTGGCGGTGCCGTGGGTGGGCCAGAAGAGCGTGCAGGTGAACGAGCGGTCCGGGTTCGGCAGCGCGATCATCATCGAGGTGCCGCGTGGCCAGATGTGCAGCGCCTCCGGGTCGAGGGCGAAGTCCCCGCCCAGCGGCGGGATCGTCAGCTCCTTGTAGCCGTAGTCGAGGAAGTCCACGCTCTCGGTCAGCAGCCCGTACGCCAGCAGCTGCCCGCGCACCGCCGACCCGGCGCCGTCGGTGCCGAGGACGACCGACGCGGTGGCCGCGACCGTGCCCTGCGGGGTCTCGAAGGTCATCTCGCCGCTGGTCGGGTCCAGCCCGACGAGCCGGTGGTCGAAGGCGACCCGCACCCCGGGCAGGCTGGTGGCCGCGTCGAGCAGGGCGTTGTTCAGCGCGCCCCGGCTGATCGAGTTGATCGCCCGGTCGCCCGAGGCGCTGTACGACTGGAACTGCGCCTCGCCGTCGACGGGGTGGATCATCCGGCCGCGCATCGGCAGCCCGTCCGCCAGCACCTGCTCGTCCAGGCCGATGCGGCGCAGCGCGTCCAGGCCCCGCTCCGAGAGCGCCAGGTTGATGGAGCGTCCCCGCTCCACCGTGCCGGTACGCGGGTCGGGTCGCCGCTCGTAGAGCGCCACCGGGTAGCCGCGCCGGGCCAGGAAGCACGCCAGCAGGCAGCCGGCCAGGCCCGCGCCGACCACCGCGATCTCGTTCCGCTCGTCGGTCATGCGTGCACCTCCACCGTGGCGGCCAGCGCGTCGGCGACCCGCCAGCAGTCGTGGAACGTGGAATAGAGCGGCACCGGGGCGAACCGGATGACGTCCGGCTCCCGGGCGTCGGCGATCACGCCGTGCTCGTGCCGCAGCCGCTTGGCCAGCCCGGCCGCGCTGCCCGCGCCGATGCGCACCGAGAGCTGGCAGCCGCGCCGCTCCGGCTCGCGCGGGGTGACCACGGTCAGCGGACGGTTCGCGGTCACCTCGTCCAGCAGCCCCGCCAGGTAGCCGGTTAGCCGGAGGCTGCGCTCGCGCAGCGCGGGCATCCCGACGGCGTCGAAGAGCTCCAGCGAGGTCCGCACCGGGCCCATCGCGAAGATCGGCGGGTTGGATATCTGCCAGGCCTCCACGGTGGCCGGCGGCCGCGAGACGGGGGTCATCTCGAACCGGGTGGCCGCCTCGGTGCTCCACCAGCCCTCGAAGCGGGGCAGGTCCGGGTCGCCGAGGTGCCGCTCGTGCACGAAGACGCCGGCCAGCGCGCCGGGCCCGGAGTTCAGGTACTTGTAGGAGCACCAGGCCGCGAAGTCGACGTCCCAGTCGTGCAGGGCCAGCGGGACGTTGCCGGCGGCGTGCGCCAGGTCCCAGCCGACCACGGCCCCCGCCGCGCGGCCGGCGGCGGTGATCGTCGGGATGTCCATCAGCTCGCCGGTGAGGTAGTTGACCCCGCCGAGCAGCAGCAGCGCCACCGTGTCGCCCTCGGCGGCCAGGTAGGCGGTCACGTCCTCGGTGCGCAGGGTGTCCTCGCCCGCGCGCGGGCGCAGCCGGACGACGGTGGTGTCCGGGTCCAGGCCGTGGAAGCGGACCTGGCTGCGCACGGCGTAGCTGTCCGAGGGGAAGGCACTGTCCTCGATGACGATCCTGGTGCGCGCCCCCGCCGGCCGGTAGAAGCTGACCATCAGCAGGTGCAGGTTGACGGTGAGGGAGTTCATCACCACGACCTCCGCCGGGGCGGCGCCGACCAGTCGCGCGGCCGGCGCCGTCAGCAGCTCGTGGTACGGCAGCCAGGGGCGTTCCGCCTCCAGGTGCCCCTCGACCCCGAGCCGGCGCCACGCGTCCAGGTCGGCGAGGAGTTCGTCGCGGGTGGCCCGCGGTTGCAGGCCCAGGGAGTTGCCGGCCAGGTACGCGGCGTCGCGGAAGCGCCCGCCGTCGGCCGGCGGCACGTGGAACAGGTGGCGGTGCCCGGGGTGGGCGGCGTCGAGGCGGCGTGCCTCGGCCTCACCGGCGGCGAAGCTGGACGAATCGGATGCGGGGGTGGTCATGGGGTCGTCTCGCTCTCGGGTCACATCGCTGTCCGGGCCGACCACAGCTCGGGGAAGACCACCCGGGCCATGCTGCGCTGCAACCACGCCAGTCCGGCGGAGCCACCGCTGCCGACCTTGGCGCCCATTGTCCGCTGCACCGCCTTGACGTGGTGCTGCCGCCAGTCGCCGAACTGCTCGGCCACCTCGGTCAGCGCCTCGCCCAGCATCCGCAGGTGGTTCTCCGGCCCGGGCTCGGCGTAGATCCGCACCCAGGCGGCCTCCACGGCGGCATGCGGCTGGTGCTCGGCGGCGAACTCCCGGTCGAGCAGGTCGGCCGGCAGGTCGTGGCCGTGCCGGGCCAGCAGGGCGAGCACGTCGTCCCAGAGGCTCGGCGCCGCCAGGGTCGCGCGCAGCTCGGTGTAGACATCGGTCTGCCGCCGGAACGGCCGGATCAGCGTCTCGTCGCGGAGGCCGAGCAGGAACTCCAGGTGGCGGTACATCGCCGACTGGAAGCCGGAGCCCTCGCCCAGCAGGTTGCGGAACCGGTTGAAGTCGGCGGGGGTCATCCAGCGCAGCCCGTTCCAGGCCGCGTTCAGCCCCTCCAGGTGCAGCGCGGCGCGGCGCAGCGGGGCCAGCGCGTCCCACACCCGGTCGGCCCGCAGCAGCCGCTGCGTCTCGCGCAGCTCGTGGCAGGTCAGCCCGAAGTACAGCTCCATGATCTGGCTGACCATCAGGAAGGACATCTCACCCGGGTCGTCGCTCAGCGGCTGTTGCAGTTGGTGCAGCGTGCTGGCGTGCACGTACGCGTCGTACGGCACCCGCTCGGCGAACTCCAGCGTCGGTTCGCCGCCGTTGCGGGCGGCGCGGGCCGCGCGCTGCCGCGGGGTCGCCGGGCGCACCGCCGCCTTGGCGGGTACGCGCACGTCCGTCTGCTTCACCGGTGGCCTCCCTCTGCTTCGTCACCCCGGGACGGCCGACGGTCGGCCGTTTTCGGGATGCCGACATGATCTCTCGGCGGAACCCCCGGATGGAATGCCGGATCAACGGCGCTCACCCCGTCTGACCTGCGACGCAGAAGGCATGAGCCTCATTCGGCTTCGAGAAAGTAAGGTCGCCTCATGGACGACATGGACTGGGCGCTGCTGCGGGAACTGCAGGCCGACGCGCGCCTCTCCTTCAGCGAGCTCTCCCGACGGGTGCACCTGTCGCCGCCGGCCGTGGCCGAGCGGGTGCGCCGGCTGGAGGAGTCCGGGGTGATCACCGGCTACCACGCCCACGTCGACCTGACCCGGGCCGGCCGCACCGTGGTCGCGCTGATCCGGATGTCCTGTTACGGGGCGCGGTGCATCCTGCACGACCCGAACGTGGCGGGCTGGCCCGAGATCCTGGAGATCCACCGCATCACCGGCGACGCGTGCAGCATGCTCAAGGTGGCCGCCGGGTCGATCGACGACTTCGAGGGCGTCATCGACCGACTCGCCCCGTACGGCCAGCCGTCGAGCACGATGGTGCTCTCCACCCCCCTGGCGTGGCAGCCCGTCACCCCGCTGCCCCCCGCCGACCGGCAGCGCTGACCCGCCCCGGGTTTGCCCTGCGGCCAGCGGGAAAGCAGGCCCTGTTGCCCGGGGGAGGATTCCGGTGATCGTCACCGGAAGGGGGGATCATGCCGGTGCTCACAGCGTTCCAACGTGCCCTGACCCGCGCTCTGACCGTCTTGGGGCTGGTCGGGGCCTTCGTTCTGACGACCGTCGCACCCGCGTGGGCGGGTGAGAACACCTTCGTCGAGGTGGTGCCCAACAGCGCGCAGGCCGGCACCCGGGTCAGCATCCGGGCCGGTTGCGACAACGCCAACAACCGCCAGGCCGACGTGCACTCCGACGCCTTCGGGCGGGTGATGCTGCGGCCGGACAACGGCTTCCTGACCGGCCAGGTCACCATCCCGGGCAGCAAGGAGCCCGGCGACTACCCGGTCGACCTGCGCTGCGACAACGGCAAGACCGCGACCACCACGCTCACGGTGCTGAACATGGAGCAGCCCAGCAAGGGCCCGGCCACCGGGGGCGGCGGCACCGCCGCCTCGGGCACCGGCTCGATGCTGATGATCGGCGGTCTCGCGGTCGTGGCCCTGGCCGTCGGCTTCGGCTTCTTCGGCAACCGCCGCCGGACCGGGTCCGGTTCCTGACCCGCCGTCGCCATGGCCGGCTCCCAGAGGCGTACCAGGCGATCGGATCCGGGCCGGGTCCGGGCGACCACCCGGCGGGCGCTGCGGGCGTCCCGCCGGGCGGCGGCCGCGACCGCCCGCCGGCTGCGCCGGGTGGCCGGGGAGGCGGTGTCGGCGAGCGTCGCCACCACCGATCCGGCCGCCGGTCCGCTGCCCGCCCGGCCCCGGTACCGCCGGATCCCGGCCGGCCGTGGTCGGTGGGCCCTCGGCCGAGGGCCCGGCCTGCCGGTCCTCGTGATCGGGACGCTGATGGCGCTGATCATCACGATGCTCGGCGTGGAGCGGATCGCCGGCGTGAGCGTGCTGCCGGAGCGGTTCCTCGCGGGGCTGCGACCCGCGCCGAAGAAGTTCCCGGTGCTGCCCGCGAGCCGGCCCGTCGGCATCGAGATCGAGCCGATCGACGTCCGGGCGCCCGTGCACGGCGTCGGCATCGCCCCGGACGGCAGCATCGCGGTGCCGGACGCCGCCCGCGCACAGGAGGCCGGCTGGTACGACCAGGGCCCGACCCCCGGGCAGTACGGACCCTCGGTGATCGTCGGGCACGTCGACACCAGCACCGGGCCGGCGGTCTTCCACAAGCTGCGGGACCTGCACGACGGGGACCGGATCGAGATCGCCCGGCAGGACCGGTCGGTGGCCGTCTTCGAGGTGGACTCCGTCGAGCGCTTCGACAAGGACCGGCTGCCGGTGGACGAGGTCTTCGGGGACTTCAGCCGCCCCCGGCTGCGCCTGATCACCTGCGGCGGGCGCTGGGTGGGCGGGGAGACCGGGTACGCCGACAACGTGGTGGTCTTCGCGTCGCTGGTCCGGGCCCGCACGACGTGACCGGCCCCCGACGCCGCCCGCGGGCCGCGTCCCCGGGTGCGGGCGACGGTCAGGCCGCCTCGGGCTCGCGCAGGTCGAGCCAGTCGGCCCAGCGGGGATCCGGCGCCCGGTGGCCGAGCACCCGCCAGGCGGTGCCCTTCGGGGCCGCCGGCAGCGCGTGCAGCCGCCAGCCCAGCTCGGCCGGCGTCTTGTCGCCCTTGGTGTGGTTGCACCGGGCGCAGGCAGCCACGACGTTCTCCCAGGCGTGCCTACCGCCCCGGCTGCGCGGGAAGACGTGGTCGATGGTCTCGGCGGGGCCCCGGCAGTAGGCGCAACGCCAGCCGTCCCGGGCGAAGATGGCGCGGCGGGAGAGCCCGACGTGGGTGCGGTAGGGCACCCGTACGAAGCGGGTGAGCCGGACGACCGACGGCACCGGCAGCGCGTCGCGGGCGCTGTGCAGGATGCCGTCGCCGTCGGCGACGCATACCGCCTTGGCGGAGAGCACGAGAATGGCGGCACGACGCACCGACACGACGCACAGCGGCTCGTAGGTGGCGTTGAGGACCAGCGCACCGGAGCCCACCGTGGGTCGTATGTCAGGCATCGCGTTCACCCTCCCGGTTCAGCGGCCCCTGCTCGCCACCGCCGACCGGAAACGGGCACGGCGACCCACCACGGCCGACGCCGGCCGGATCACCGACGTCCGTGCGCCCATCGTCCCTGATCGGACCCCGGATTGCACGTACTAATGTGACAAGCCAAGTGGGCATCACCCGGAAACGGGCAGATCCGGCCCCTGAGCAGGGCCGGAGCCCTCAGCGACTTTCGACGTTTCACACCCGTTTTCGATCTCAGTCGTGCCGGATCCACGCCCGATGATCTTGCATTTGCATTGATCTCCGTAATCTCGATCAAGCCAACTCAAGATCACAAGAGTGCCTGACGTGAAGCGGGAAACCCCTCTCCAGGCGGTGACCCTCGGTTCGCCTGTCCCTCGTCGTCATGGCGTACAGGTGCGCTGGCCGTTCCTGCGGCGTGGGCGGTGAGAGCCCAGGTTGAGGCGGAACAGGGAGAGAGCGTGCCCCCGCCTCCCGTCCCACCCACGTAGCGCGCCGGCTCACTTTCGGTGGGTCGCCCGCGTTCGCCAGTCATCGAGGCGCGTACCAGCGGTGCGGGCGCCGTCGGCGGGCAGGAGCGAGCGTTCTTCCAGCGTGGTACCGAAGTACCGAGCGCCGGAGCTACCCACCACCGAACGAGGGTCCTGCTTGGCCGCCCGAATGGATCGTCCCAGTTCGTCGAGGCGGAACTGCTCCGGGCCACCGACCTCGACCGCGGCGTTCGTCGGCGCGCCGACCACGACCTCGGCCACCGCGGCCGCGACGTCGTCCGCTGCCATCGGCTGGATGAGCACCGGCGCGAGGTGCACGGTGTCACCGTCCGTGGCGGCGTCGACAATGCCCTGGATGAACTCGAAGAACTGGCTGGCGTGGACCAGCGAATACGGGAGCCCGGACGCGGCGACGAGCTTCTCCTGGGCGACCTTCGCCCGCATGTAGCCGCTGTCCGGAAGCCGGTCGGAACCCACGATGGAGAGCACCACGTAGTGACCTACCCCGGCGTCCGCGGCGGCGGCGAGGAGGTTCCGGGTGGACGTCTCGAAGAACTCCAGTGCGGCGGCGCCCTCGAACGACGGCGAGTTCGTCACGTCGACGACGGCGCCGGCGCCGGCGAGCACCTCCGCCACTCCGTCGCCGGTCAGTGTGTTCACGCCGGTCTTCGGCGACGCCGGCACCGCCTCGTGACCCTGGGCAGCGAGTCTCTCCACGAGCTTGGAGCCGATGAGCCCGCTGCCGCCGATGACGACGATCTTCATGATCGAGCCACTCCCTGCCTGCCTTAGGGACGTCTCGTAACTCGATGTGCGTTCAGGTGGATCATGTTGGGGGCAGGTGATCTCGGCGGCCCTCGACGGTCAGCAACCTGGCAACCACAACTGTTTCCCCAGCTGGAGGCCGGTGCGTTCTGGCCATTCGGGGATTGCACGTACTGTCCGGGCCCCTCCGGAAGCGATCCCCGCGCGTGTCAGGGTGACCGGTTCGCCCGCGTCCCGCACGGCGCCGTGGCCCCCGGGACGCCGGGCGGGGCCACGCCGCGGAGGGTCGGCGGGATCCGGCCCCGCCGGGTGCGGTACGAAGACAGCGTGACCGTTGCCAGCCTGACGCCGCCCGCCCTGCCCGCCGTCGAGGCGCCGGACCCGGCTCCGTCGCCGACCTGCCTGGACGACGCCCTCTGCAAGAGCGTCTACGACATGACCGGCTCGGTGTGGTTCGCCGAGGGCAGCTACTGGATCCTGCTCAAGCCGCTGCGGATCGCGCTGATCCTGCTACTGGCGGTCGCCGCCCGGTGGCTGGTGCACCGCACGATCCGCCGGCTGGTGCGCACCACCACCGACGCGGGCGTGCCGACCATGCTGCGTCCGCTGCGCGAGCGGATCCCCACCGCCTCCGTCGAGCCGGGCGAGTTCGTCCCGGAGCGCCGCCGGCAGCGGGCCGAGGCGATCGGTTCGGTGCTGCGCAGCCTGAGCACCGCGTTCATCTTCGGCATCGCGCTGCTGATGATCCTCAAGGAGTTCAGCTTCGACCTGGCCCCGCTGCTGGCCAGCGCCGGCATCGCGGGCGTGGCCCTCGGCTTCGGCGCGCAGAGCCTGGTCAAGGACCTGATCGCCGGCCTGTTCATGCTGATCGAGGACCAGTACGGCGTCGGCGACACCGTGGACCTCGGCGAGGCGACCGGCGTGGTGGAGTCGGTCGGGCTGCGGGTCACCACCGTCCGCGACGGGCGGGGCGTGCTCTGGTACATCCGCAACGGCGAGATCGTCCGGGTGGGCAACAAGAGCCAGGGTTGGGCCCTGGTGGTGGTCGACCTGCCGATCGGCTTCGCCGGCACGGAGGAGGCCACGGCCGTGCTGCGGACCGCCGCCGCCTCGGTGGCGATCGACCCCGACCTGGCGCCGGAGATCGTCGAGGCGCCGGAGGTGCTGGGCGTCGAGCAGATGACGGTCGACGGCGCGGTCATCCGTACGGTGGTCAAGACGACCGCGGACGGGCAGTTCGCCGTCGGCCGGGAGCTGCGTCGCCGGCTCGCCGAGGCGTTGGAGAACTCCGGCATCACCGCGAAGATCGCCGCCGCCCGGTTCTACCCCGGCATGCCGGTGCGCACCCCCGGCGAGACCGGGCAGGGCGGCGCCACCTGAGGCGCCCGAACGCCGGGCGGCGGGGGTCGCGGGCCGGGTGGCCCCTCGGGTATCGTCCGTTCGTTCAGTCGGAGATGCGACGATCTACCCCTTCGCCCTAGCCACTCGTCGGACGATCGGGCAAAATCCGGTGCACGCGCTCCCCCGGAGCGTGATCACGTCCTCGCTGATCCGTAGATCTGACGACGGTTCCCGGGCCGTCCATCACGAGTGGCCCGCCAGGGGAACGATGGAGGCGACGGTGCCTGACGAGCGACCATCCCCGGAAGGGCCGGCAACCTTCCGCGAGGTGTTCGCCAATCGCGAATACGGCGCCGTCTTCTCGGCGAGCGCGCTCTCCTGGATCGGCGACTACATCGCCAAGGCCGCGGTCACCCTGCTGGTCTACGAGGAGACCCGGTCGGTCGCGCTCTCGGCCGCCGCCTTCGCGGTGAGCTACCTGCCCTGGCTGGTCGGCGGCCCCCTGCTCGCCACGCTCGCGGAGCGGCACCGCTACCGGCAGGTCATGGTGATCTGCGACCTCGTCCGGATGGTGCTGATGGTGTGCATCGCCATCCCCGGCATGCCGGTCCCGATGATCCTGGCCCTGCTCTTCGCCACCACGCTGGCCAATCCACCGAGCCAGGCCGCCAAGTCGGCGCTGATCCCCCTGATCCTCACGGGGGACCGCCTGGTGGTCGGGCTGTCGATGATCAGCAGCGTCGGCCAGGCCGCCCAGGTCGTCGGCTACCTGGCGGGCGCGGCCATCGCCGCGTTCAACCCGACCACCGCACTCCTGGTGAACGCGGCGACCTTCGGCCTGTCGGCCGCGCTGGTCCGCTTCGGCGTGGCCGACCGACCGACGGCGATGACCGCCGCGCACCGCAGCCACCTGCTGCGGGAGACCGCGCAGGGCTTCCAGATCGTGTTCGGCACGCCGGTGCTGCGGGCCATCGCCGTGCTGGTCTTCGCCGCCATGCTCTTCTCCGTGGTGCCGGAGGGCCTCGCCGCCGCCTGGGCGAGCGAGCACGCCGGCCAGCTGGACGCCGGCGCCGCCCAGGCGATCATCATGGCGGCGAACCCCGTCGGCTTCATCCTCGGCGGCCTGATCGTCAGCCGGGCGTTCGGGCCGGACCGCCGGCTGAGCCTGATGCGGCCGTTGGCGGTGCTCTCCCCGCTGGCCCTGGTGCCCGCCCTGCTCGACCCGCCGCCCCTGGTGGTGGCGCTGCTCGCCGCCGCCTGCGGCTTCGCCGTCGCCGGCATGCTGCCGGTGGCCAACGGGCTCTTCGTCCGGGCGCTGCCCGACGGCTTCCGGGCCCGCGCCTTCGGCGTGATGGCGACCGGCGTCCAGGTCATCCAGGGCCTGGCCGTTTTGGTCACCGGGCTGCTGGCCGAGCGATACTCCATCCCGCTCGTGGTCGGGGTGTGGAGCGCCGTCGGGGTGCTGCTGATGACGCTCGCCGCCCTGCGCTGGCCGAGCCGGTCGGCGATCGACGCGGCCGTCGAGGCGGCCCAGCAGGCGGGTGGAGTGGCGCCCCGGCAGGCGGACGGGGCGACCGGTCCCGCCACGCCGGCGAGCGCGCAGGGGCGGTCCGAGGAGGAGCGGTCCGGCGGGCCGCTGGGCGGTCGCCCCGGCGAGGCGGGACAGCGGCGGCACACGGTGACCCGACCCACAGTCGGCACCCCCCGGTCGCCCGACGCGGCACCTGGCAGGATGGAACGGTGAATGCCGCAGGTGAGTCCGACCGTCCCGGGGCGTCGATGACCCTCTTCGAGGCGGTCGGCGGCGAGCCCACTTTCCGCAAGCTGGTGGACGAGTTCTACGCCGGGGTCGCCGACGACCCGCTGCTGCGTCCCATGTATCCCGAGGAGGACCTGGGCCCGGCCGCTGACCGGTTGACCCTGTTCCTCATGCAGTACTGGGGCGGCCCCAACACGTACTCGGCGCAACGGGGGCACCCGCGGCTGCGGATGCGCCACGCGCCGTACCGGATCGGCGCCGCCGAGCGGGACGCGTGGCTGCTCCACATGCGCCGCGCCGTGGACCGGCTCGACCTGCCGCCGGAGATCGCCACCGCGCTGTGGGACTACCTGGAGCGGGCCGCCTACTTCATGGTCAACGCAATGGAGGACCCGGCCGGGCCGGCCTGACCCGGCTGGCGGGCGGGCCGCCCGGCGGATGCCGGGCGGCCCGACGGCGTCGGACGGTACCGGGTCGCCCGGCGCGCGTCCGGCGGCTCAGAGCAGGGCGCCCTCGTCGTGCAGCCAGTCCACGAAGCTGGTGGCGACCGCCGCGCCGCAGTCGAGCATCTCGACCAGCAGCGCGTCGTGCGCCCCGGCGCCGAACGGCACCTGCAACTCCGCGTAGATCGGCAACTGGCCGCGCTCGGTCGGGTCGCCGATGTAGGCCTTGCAGAAGCGGCGGGTGTGGTTCCACTCGTTGACCACGCGGTAGGCGCGGTCGGCCCAGTCCGGCGGCACCGTCGCGTGTGGACGGGCCCGCATCACCAGGATCTCGTCCTCCGGACCCTCCAGTGTGACCAGCACGGCGTGCCGCTCCCACATGGCCAGCAGGTTGCCGTCGCCGTCGGCCAGGTAGCGCACGTCGAGCATGTCGAGTGCGTCGCAGACGCGGCGCAGGGTTACCGGTTCGACCGTCGCGGACATGTCCGCGATCACGGCTCGCTCCGTCGGCGGGCAGTCGTCTGCCGGCTGACGGGGGGTCGGTGGCCCGACCCGGACGGTGCTCTCCACTGTGATCCCGCTCCGCCTTTCCGGGTCGCCGCCGCCGTTGGCGGGACCGGGGCGCCATGACCACCACGGCATCGCTCGCGCACCTCACTCCCCAGCGGATCCAGTCGCCTACGGTGCGTTGGATCCGAGGATGGACGGTACCCGGACAGCCGGGTTGAAGCACCCCCCCAACGGCAGCCCCAGGACAGAAGAATGACTGCGGGTCGTCCGAACGGATGAATTCAGACGGGCCGTACGGCAAGATCGGTGGCCTTCTGCGACCAGATCGCTCCGTACGGTCCCACCAGGCCGGCCCATCGGCCGACCGTTCGCACCTGGACGTCGCCCCCACCGGCCGTCCCGGCGGACCCCTCGGCGGGCCCCAGGAAGCCCATCCGGACCAACCCCTGGACCATCCGCTGGGTCACCTCGACCGGCTCGCCGGGCGGGTCCTCCGGGGTGACCACCACGGGCACGTGGTCGAGCAGCGCGTCCCGCAGCGCCCGCTGCCCGACCGCACGCCCGCCGACGCCGTGGGTGCTGGCGTCCCGCAGGGCTCCCGCTGCCGCCGCCGCGATCCGCCGCAGCTCCGCGCCCGGCAGCGTCTCCACCCGGCGGCTCGCCGTGGGCGGCAGCGGCCACCGCCACCGCTCGTCCCGCCGCGTCGGCAGGGCCGCGCCGCCCGCCGCCAACTCGGCCAGCAACTCGCCGGCCGCAACCGTGGCGTCGCCGGGGCCCGCGCCGGCCACTGTGCGCACGACCAGCACGCCCCACGGCAGACGCCCCCAGAGGGCCGTACGGCCCGTCGCGCCGGCCGACCTGAGCCGGACCGGCGCGCCGCCGTCCAGCCGGACGAGGCGGGCCAGGAAGGCCCCCGCGTCGGCCCTGTCGGCGATCCCGTGCCCGCCGGCGACCGTCGCACCGCCACCGGCCCCCGCCGGGGCCACCGGCCCGTCGGCCGCCGTCACGCCACCGGACCCTGCGGCGCGTACGTGAGCAGGAACGTCCGCTCCTCCGGGGTGATCCGCCGGGGCCGCTGCCGGGTCAGGTCGAACGGCACCAGCACCGAACGGGCGCGGCTGGCCAGCACCTCGCCGTCGAAGAGCTCGTAGGCGACGGTGAAGGACGCGCCCCGGATCTCCTCCACCCACAGCTCGATGCGCACGGTGGGGGCGGCCTCGGCGGTGGCCCGGCCGAGGGCGTACTCGACCGGGCGCAGGTAGTCGATCTCGTGCCGACTGATCACGACGCCGTCGGCGAACGAGCCCACTCCCCACGCCCGGCCGCCGGCGAACATCAACGCCACCCGCGCCTCCTCGTAGAGGGTGAGGAAGCGCGAGTTGTTGATGTGGCCGTACGCGTCCAGGTCGGACCACCGCAGGGTGCAGTGGTAGACAAAGCGGTCACTCATGATCGGCAGCGGTCCGCGCTGCTAGTCACGGGTCAGCTTGCGGTAGGTCACCCGGTGCGGGCGGGCCGCCTCCGCGCCGAGCCGGTCGACCTTGTTCTTCTCGTACGCCTCGAAGTTGCCCTCGAACCAGAACCACTTCGCCGGGTTCTCGTCGTCGCCCTCCCAGGCCAGGATGTGCGTGGCGACCCGGTCGAGGAACATCCGGTCGTGGGAGATGACCACGGCGCAGCCGGGGAACTCCAGCAGCGCGTTCTCCAGGCTGGAGAGGGTCTCCACGTCGAGGTCGTTGGTCGGCTCGTCGAGCAGGATCACGTTGCCGCCGATCTTCAGCGTCAGCGCGAGGTTGAGCCGGTTGCGCTCGCCGCCGGAGAGCACCTTGGTCGGCTTCTGCTGGTCCGGCCCCTTGAAGCCGAACGCGGCGATGTACGCCCGCGACGGCATCTCGACCTTGCCGACCATCAGGTGGTCGAGCCCGTCGGAGACGACCTCCCAGACCGTCTTGTCCCCGGCCAGGCCCTGCCGGTTCTGGTCGACGTACGACAGCGAGACGGTCTCGCCGACCCGGACGTCGCCGCTCGTCGGCTGCTCCAGCCCGACGATGGTCTTGAACAGGGTGGTCTTGCCGACGCCGTTGGGGCCGATGATGCCGACGATGCCGTTGCGCGGCAGCGAGAAGGACAGGTTCTCGATGAGCACCCGGTCGCCGAAGCCCTTGGTCAGGTTGTGCGCCTCGATCACCGTGTTGCCCAGGCGCGGGCCCGGCGGGATCTGGATCTCCTCGAAGTCCAGCTTGCGGGTCTTCTCCGCCTCGGTGGCCATCTCCTCGTAGCGGTCGAGGCGGGCCTTGGACTTGGTCTGCCGCGCCTTGGCGTTGGAGCGGACCCACTCCAACTCCTCGGTGAGGCGCTTCTTCATCTTGGCGTCGCGGCGGCCCTCGACGGCCAGCCGGGCGGCCTTCTTCTCCAGGTAGGTGGAGTAGTTGCCCTCGTAGCCGACGGCCCGGCCGCGGTCCAGCTCCAGGATCCAGCCGGCCACGTTGTCCAGGAAGTACCGGTCGTGGGTGATCGCCATGACGGTGCCCGCGTACTTGGCCAGGTGCTGCTCCAGCCAGGAGACGCTCTCCGCGTCCAGGTGGTTGGTGGGCTCGTCGAGCAGCAGCAGGTCGGGGGCCTCCAGCAGCAGCTTGCACAGCGCGACCCGGCGCCGCTCGCCCCCGGAGAGCTGGGTGACGTCGGCGTCCGGCGGCGGGCAGCGCAGCGCGTCCATCGCCAGTTCGAGCTTGGAGTCGATGTCCCACGCGTCGGCGTGGTCCAGCTCCTCCTGGAGCTTGCCCATCTCCTCCATCAGCTCGTCGGAGTAGTCGGTGGCCATCTGCTCGGCGATCTTGTTGAACCGCTCCAGCTTGGCCTTGGTCTCGGCGACCGCCTCCTCGACGTTGCCGAGCACGGTCTTGGCGTCGTTGAGCGGGGGCTCCTGGGCGAGCAGGCCGACGGTGTAGCCGGGCATCAGCCGGGCCTCGCCGTTGCTCGGCCGGTCCAGGCCTGCCATGATCTTGAGGAGGCTGGACTTACCGGCGCCGTTCGGGCCGACCACACCGATCTTGGCCCCCGGGAGGAAGCTCAGCGTCACGTTGTCGAGCACGACCTTGTCGCCGTGCGCCTTGCGCGCCTTTTCCAGGACGTAGATGTACTGGGCCACGGTGCGGGCTACCTCCGTAGGTTGCGACTGGGGTCGGCGGGCGCGGGCGCGGGCTGCGACCTCCGCCCGCCGCCGCCGGCCGGTGGCCGGCCGCACGCACGCCATCGTCAATCCTGACAGGTACGCGCCGTCGCGCCCACATCACCCCGCCCCCGACGCTCCGGACGCGTCGCGCCACCCCTGCTTCCGAGCAGGGGTATCGACAAGATCACCCCAAGGGTTGGACCATCGTGGGATGGGTAGGTGACTCCGGCACGGGGCCCCAGAAGCCGCAGCTACGCTCAGTACGCTCATTCGCGGTTGACCCGTCAGCACCCGGAGGTGGCCGAACGTGACCGTCCGCAGCTCCTTTGTCGTAGTGGCGAACCGGCTACCCGTCGACGAGGTGAGCACACCCGATGGACGGCAGTGGCGTCGCAGCCCCGGGGGGCTGGTGACCGCCCTGCACCCCGTCCTCGCCGAGCACCAGGGCACCTGGGTCGGCTGGGCCGGCGGCACCGGCGCCGCCCCCGAGCCCTTCGACCTGGAGGGCATCCGGCTGCACCCGGTACCGCTGAGCGCGGAGGAACTGGAGCGCTACTACGAGGGCCAGTCCAACGCGACGATCTGGCCGCTCTACCACGACGCGGTGGAGACGCCGGCCTACAAGCGCCGCTGGCGCGAGGCGTACCGCCTGGTCAACGCCCGCTTCGCGGAGGCCGCGGCGGAGGTCGCGGCCGAGGGGGCGACGGTCTGGGTGCAGGACTACCAGCTCCAGCTCGTCCCGGCGATGCTCCGCGAGCTGCGGCCCGATCTGCGGATCGGCTTCTTCCTGCACATCCCGTTCCCGCCCATCGAGCTGTTCATGCAGATGCCGTTCCGCACCGAGATCCTGCGCGGCCTGCTCGGCGCCGACCTGGTCGGGTTCCAGCAGCGCCTCGCCGCGCAGAACTTCGTCCGGCTGGCCCGGCACCTGCTCGGGCTGCGCTACGAGGGGCAGATGATCCAGGTCGACGGCCGCCAGGTGAAGGCCGGCGCGTTCCCGATCTCCATCGACACGAAGGAGATGGAGCGGCTGGCCGCCGACCCGGGCATCCAGGCCCGGGCGAAGGAGATCCGCGAGGAGCTGGGCAACCCGAAGACGATCATCCTGGGCGTCGACCGGCTGGACTACACCAAGGGCATCGAGTTGCGGCTGAAGGCCTTCCGCGAACTGCTGGCTGACGGAAAGCTGACAGTTCCCGACGCGGTCATGGTGCAGGTCGCCACGCCCAGCCGCGAGCGCGTGGAGCACTACCAGGCACTACGCGTGAAGGTGGAGCGGGAGGTCGGTCGCATCAACGGCGAGTTCGGCAGGGTCGGCGTGCCGGCGGTGCATTACCTGCATCAGTCGTACAGTCGCACTGAACTGGCCGCGATGTACGCCGCCGCCGACGTGATGATGGTGACCCCGCTGCGAGACGGAATGAACCTGGTAGCCAAGGAGTACGTCGCATCGCGCGCCGACCAGGGCGGTGCACTCGTGCTCAGCGAGTTCGCCGGCGCCGCCACCGAGCTGCGTCAGGCGTTCCTGTGTAACCCGCACGACCCTGACGCGGTCAAGGACGCCCTGCTGAGGGCCGTGCACGTCGAGAAGCCGGAGGCCCGCCGCAGAATGCGGACAATGCAACGCCATCTACGCACCCACGATGTGGGGCACTGGGCGAAGTCGTTCCTCACCGAGCTCGGTGTGCCTCAAACGGAGGACGCGTGAACGCCGCCAGCGAGATCATCACCCCGGCGGCCGGCACGATGGACCCGGAACTGCGCGCGGCCATCGGCCGGATCGCCCGGGTGCCCCAGCTTCTGATCGCCTGCGACTACGACGGCACCCTGGCGCCGATCGTGGAGGACCCGAGCAAGGCCGTGCCGCTGCCGGAGTCCGTGGCCGCCGTCCGGGCGCTGGCCGCCCTGCCCCAGACCACCGTGGCGGTGGTCTCCGGGCGGGCCCTGCGCGACCTGGCGGCGCTCTCCCGGCTGCCCAGCGAGGTCCACCTCGTCGGCAGCCACGGCTCCGAGTTCGACATCGGCTTCGTCGAGCGGCTCTCCCCCGAGCTGATCGCGGTCCGTACCCGGCTGCGCGACGCGCTGCGCGAGATCGCCGCGGCCCACCCGGGCATCCGGCTGGAGCGCAAGCCGGCGAGCGTCGCGGTGCACACGCGCGGGGTGGCCCCCGAGGTCGCGGCCGCCGCCATCGAGGCGGTCCGCAACGGCCCCGCCACCTGGGACGACGTCACGGTCACCCAGGGCAAGGAGGTCTTCGAGCTGTCGGTGGTCGCCACCCACAAGGGCACGGCCGTCGACCAGCTGCGCACCCAGCTCTCCGCCAGCGCGGTGCTCTTCATCGGCGACGACGTCACCGACGAGAACGCCTTCGGCAACCTGCACGGGCCGGACGTCGGCATCAAGATCGGCCCCGGTGACACCAAGGCCGGCTACCGGGTCGCCGAGCCGATCGAGGCCGCCCGCGCGCTCGGCCTGCTGCTGGAGACCCGGCGGCACTGGCTCTTCGGCGAGCGGGCGGTGCCCATCGAGCGGCACTCGATGCTGGCCAACGGGCGGACCGTGGCCCTGCTCACGCCCGAGGCCAAGGTCACCTGGCTGTGCCACCCCAAGCCGGACTCGGCGGCGATCTTCGCCGACCTGGTCGGCGGCAGCCCGGCCGGGCACTTCAGCGTCGCGCCGGAACGCGGGGGCATCCCGCTCGGCCAGCGCTACCGCTCGGGCACGATGACCGTCGAGACCCGGTGGTCGGGCCTGACCGTCACCGACTGGCTGGACAAGCCGGCCAGGGAGACCACGCCCGACGGCCCCGCCGTCATGACCGGCGACTCGACGATGGTCCGGGTGCTCACCGGCTCGGGCCGGGCCCGGCTGGAGTTCGCGCCCCGGCCCGAGTTCGGCCAGGTCGCGGTGCAGTTGCAGCCGATCGGCGACGGCCTGCTGGTGCTCGGCTCCAACGAGCCGGTCGCGCTCTACTCGCCCGGGGTCGAGTGGCAGGTCACCAACGACGGCGGCTACGAGACGGCCAAGGCGGTCGTCGACCTCTCCGCCGCCGGCGGGCAGGTCGTGCTGGAGCTGCGCTTCGGCACCCACAGCCTGGAGCACCACCGGCTGCCCGTCCACGAGCGGCAGGCCCTGGCCGAGCAGCCCTGGAAGGACTGGGTGGCCACCCTGCGGCTGCCGAGCACCGCCCGGGACCTGGTGGTCCGCAGCGCGCTGACCCTGCGCGGGCTCTGCCACGAGGCCACCGGCTCGATCCTGGCCGCCGCGACCACCTCGCTGCCGGAGGAGCTGGGCGGCGTCCGCAACTGGGACTACCGCTACTGCTGGCTGCGGGACGCGGCGATGACCGCGCGGTCCCTGGTCGACCTGGGCTCGATCGAGGAGGCCGAGGCGCTGCTGCGCTGGGTCGACGGGTGCATCGAGCGCACCGGCGGGCACCCGGAGCGGCTGCATCCGCTCTACACGGTCGACGGCTACGAGCTGGGCGCCGAGGCGGTCATCGACACCCTGCCCGGTTACGCCGGCTCCCGGCCGGTCCGGGTCGGCAACCTCGCCAACCACCAGCTCCAGCTCGACGTCTTCGGCCCGATCGCGGACCTGATCGCGGCCGTGGCCGACGCGCGCGGCTCCGTCCGCGAGGACGAGTGGCGGGTGCTCGACAACATGGTCGAGGCGGTCCGCCGCCGCTGGCACGAGCCCGACCACGGCATCTGGGAGGCCCGCCTCCCCCCGCGGCACCACATCTTCTCGAAGGTGATGTGCTGGATGACCGTCGACCGGGCGCTGCACGTGATGCGCCAGCACGGCGGCGAGGACCGGCCGGAGTGGGTGGAGCTGCGCGACCGCATCGGCGCCAACGTGCTGGAGTACGGCTGGCACGAGACCGTCGAGGCGTACAGCGTGGCGTACGGGGACGAGGAGATGGACGCCTCGTCGCTGTGGATCGGGCTGTCCGGCCTGCTCCCCGGCGACGACCCGCGCTTCCTCTCCACCGTCCTGCGGATCGAGGCGGACCTGCGCAGCGGCCCGGTCGTCTACCGCTACCACTGGGACGACGGCCTGCCCGGGCGCGAGGGCGGCTTCCACATCTGCACGGCGTGGCTCATCGAGGCGTACCTGCGCACCGGGCGGCGTACCGACGCCGAGGAGCTGTTCTCGCAGATGGTGGACACCGCCGGCCCGACCGGCCTGCTGCCCGAGCAGTACGACCCGATGGCCGAGCGCGGGCTGGGCAACCACCCGCAGGCCTACAGCCACCTGGGCCTGATCCGCTGCGCCCTGCTGCTGGACAACATGCTCAAGCAGTGACCTGACCAGCGACGACGGCGGCCGGAGACTCCCCAGTCTCCGGCCGCCCGTCGTTCGTCCCGTCAACCCTGCCCGGTCGAACCTGAGCCGCTCCCCGGTATTCCCGCAGGCCCAGCCCCGGCGAGGGCGTCGACCACGTCCCCCAGCACCACCACCGCGGGCGGGCGCAGCCCGACGGCCGCCACGTCGGCGGCCACCGCGCCGAGCGTGGACCGGAGGACCCGCTGCGCCCCGGTCGTGGCCTCCTGCACCACGGCGGCCGGCGTCCGCGCCGGCTTGCCGTGCGCGAGCAGCGTCGCGGTGATCGCCGCGAGGTTCTTCAGCCCCATCAGCACGACCAGCGTGCCGCGCAGCCCGGCCAGCGCGTCCCAGCGGACCAGGGAGGCCGGCGAGTCGGGCGCGACGTGCCCGGAGACCACGGTGAACTCGTGGGCCACCCCCCGGTGGGTGACCGGGACGCCCGCCGCGGCCGGAGCCGCGATCGAGCTGGTCACGCCGGGCACCACGGTCACCGGCACACCGGCCGCCGCGCAGGCCAGCAGCTCCTCGCCGCCCCGGCCGAAGACGTACGGGTCGCCGCCCTTGAGCCGGACCACGAACTTCCCGGCCAGGGCCCGGTCCACCAGGATCCGGTTGATCTCCTCCTGCGCGCGGGACGGGCCGTACGGGATCTTGGAGGCGTCCACGAGTTCGACGTCGGCGCGCAGCTCGTCGAGGAGCAGCCCCGGGACGAGCCGGTCGGCGACCACCACGTCCGCCTCGGTGAGCAGCCGCCAGCCCTTGACGGTGATCAGCTCCGGGTCGCCCGGACCCGCGCCGACCAGCGCCACCCGGCCGGGGCCGGTGCCCGACGGCGTCCCGGGCGTCGTCAGGGCGCCCTCCCGCACCTCCAGCAGGGCCCGGACGGCGTCGCGGACAGCCATCGCCCGGCGCGGGTCGCCCCCGCCGAGCACCGCCACGGTCACCGGGCCGTGCCGGGTCACCGCCGGCGTCCAGGCGGTGGCGGCGGCGCGGTCGTCGGCGCGTACGCAGAAGATGCGGCGCTCGGCGGCGGCGGCGCTGACCGACGCGGCGGCGAGCGGGTCGTCGATCGCGACGTGCACCAGCCACGCGCCGTCCAGGTCGTCGGGGGCGAACCGGCGCGGCGCCCAGTGCAGCCGTCCGGCGTCGACGTGCGCGCGCAGCGCCGGGGTCAGCTCGGGCGCGACGAGGAAGACGAGCGCCCCGGCGTCGAGCAGGGCCGGCACCCGACGGGTGGCCACCGCTCCCCCGCCCACCACGACCACCCGTCGGCCGGCGAGCCGCAGGCCGAGCGGGTACGGGTTGCCGCTCACGCCGCCGCCTCGCCGCCGGCGCCGATGGTGGGCCCCTTCACTTCTCGGCCACCCCCGCCGAGTCGAAGGTGGCGACCTCGTGCAGCACCCGGACCGCGCCGGTGACCACCGGCAGCGCGAGCAACGCGCCGGTGCCCTCGCCCAGGCGCAGCCCGAGGTCGATCAGCGGCTCCAGGCCCAGCCGGCGCAGCGCGACCGTGGCCCCCGGCTCGGCCGAACGGTGCCCGGCCACCATGGCGGCCACGGCGGGCGGGGCGAAGGCCGCCGCGGCGAGCGCCGCGGCGACCGCGATCACCCCGTCCAGCAGCACCGGCGTCCGGCGGGCGGCGGCGCCCAGGATCAGCCCGGCCAGCGCGGCGTGCTCCAGGCCGCCGACGGCGGCCAGCACGCCCAGCGGGTCCGCCGGGTCGGGGGCGTGCCGGCGCAGCGCGGCCCGCACGACGTCGACCTTGCGAGCGTACGTCGGGTCGTCGACCCCGGTGCCCCGGCCCGTCGTCTCCGCCGGGTCGATTCCGGCGAACGCGGCGATCAGGGCGGCGGCCGGCGTGGTGTTGCCGATGCCCATGTCCCCGGTGAGCAGGATGCCCGCGCCCGCGTCGATCAACTCGTCGGCCACCCGGATGCCGGTCTCGACGGCCGCGCGCGCCTCGTCGCGGGTGAGCGCGGCGGTCACCGCCAGGTCCCGGGTGCCGGGGCGGACGTTCGCCGCGACCAGCCGGGGCGCGTCGCGGGTCGGCGGGGCTCCCCCCGCCTCCCCGCCCGGCGCGGCGACCGGGAGCGGGGTGGCCACGCCGACGTCGACCACGGTGACCGAGGCACCGGCCTGCCGGGCGAACGCGTTGACCACCGCGCCGCCGGCCAGGAAGTTGCCGATCATCTGCGCGGTGACCTCCTGCGGCCAGGGCGTCACCCCCTGGGCGTGCACGCCGTGGTCGCCGGCGAAGATCGCGACCGCGGCCGGCTCGGGCAGCGGCGGCGGGCAGTGCCCGGCCAGGCCGGCGAGGCGTACGGAGAGATCCTCCAGGGCGCCGAGCGAGCCGGCGGGCTTGGTCAGCCGCCCCTGCAACTCCCGGCCGGCGGCCATGGCCGACTCGTCCGGCGGCCGGATCGCCGCGATCGTGGTCTCCAGCATCATGCCTCCAGGATCTCCGCCAGTACCTCGGTGAACGCGTCGGTGGTGGCCGGGTCGCGCACGGCGACGCGCAGCCACTGCGGGCCGAGACCGGGGAAGGTGTCGCCCCGGCGCACCGCCCAGCCGCGTCGCCGCAGGGCGAGCCGCACGTCGGCGGCGTCGGGGACGTGCACCAGCACGAACGCGCTGGCGGGGCGGCCGGCGACGCGTACGCCGGGCAGGGCCGACAGGCGGGCGACCAGGTGCTCGCGGTCGGCGGCGAGCCGGGCGGCGATGGCGCGCTCGGCCTCGACCGCGACGGGCGTGGCGCAGGCCGACGCGGCGGCCAGGGCGGGGGTGGAGACGGCCCAGAGCGGCTGGGCGGCGGCCAACCGCTCCAGCAGCGCGGCCTCGCCGAGCAGGTAGCCGATCCGCAGGCCGGCCAGGCCCCAGGTCTTGGTGAGGCTGCGGACCACCAGCAGGCCGGGCAGGTCCCGCCGGGCGGCCAGCGACTCCGGTTCGCCGGCCACGCCGGGGGCGACGGTGGTGTCGGCGAACGCCTCGTCGACCACCAGCACCCGGCCGGGCCGGGCCAGGGCGGCCAGGGCGCCGGCGGGATGCAGCACCGACGTCGGGTTGGTCGGGTTGCCGATCATCACGAGGTCGGCGTCGGCGGGCACCCGGGCCGGGTCGAGCCGGAAGTCGTCGGCCGCGTCGAGCAGCACGCGCTCCACCTGGTGCCCGGCGGCACGCAGCGCCGCCTCGGGCTCGGTGAACTGCGGGTGCACCACCACCGGTCGGCGTACGCCGGTCAGCGCCCGCGCGATCAGCACGAAGCCCTCGGCCGCGCCGGCGGTCAGCAGCACCTCGGCCGGCGGGCGGCCGTGCCGGGCCGCGACGGCCGCGCGCGCCGGCCCCGGGTCGGGGTACCCGGCGAGGTCGCCGAGCGCGGCGGTGATCGGGTCGGCCAGCCAGTCCGGCATCGCGTCGCGTCGCACGTTGACGGCGAGGTCGACGAGCCCCGGCCCCACCTCGGCGTCGCCGTGGTGGGCGAGGTCGGGTTCGTCTCCGGTGGGCCCCGGTTCGGGGCGGGTCTCGGTCGGCTGACCACGCATGTCCGCGATCCTGCCGGGAAGGTGCCGCGCGGGACAGCGGATCCCGGCGTGGGCCGCATCACCACACGGGCGTTTATGAATATTTCTCAAGTACGAATCGGAAATGTCATAACTTGAGCGGGTGAGCAATCGACCCCTCGCTGCCGCTGGTCGTCTCGTTCCCCTCCTCCGCGCCGGACTGATCGCCGGGATCGTGGTCGCCGCCATTGCGTACCCCGTGGCCGCCGCCACCGGCCTCGGCGCCAAGGTCACGGCGCACGCCATGGAACACAAGACCAAGATCCTCGCCACCGCGCTGCCGGCCGAGACGTCGTACGTCTACGCGCCGGACGGCAGGACGGTGCTGACGATGTTCTACGAGGAGTACCGGCAGTACACGAAGCTGGCCGACATCTCCCCGAACATGCAGCAGGCGATCGTCGCCGCCGAGGACAACCGCTTCTACCAGCACCGGGGCGTCGACCCGAAGGGCGTCGCCCGCGCCTTCGTGGCCAACGCCCGCTCCAGCGGCGTCTCCCAGGGCGCCTCCACGCTCACCATGCAGTACGTGCGGATGGCGCTGCGGGACAGCGCGAAGACGCCGAAGGAGGTGCAGGAGGCCACCCAGCAGACCAGCCTGCGCAAGGTCCGGGAGATGCGGATGGCGATGGACCTGGAGAAGGAACTCAGCAAGGAGCAGATCCTGGAGCGCTACCTCAACTCCGCGTACTTCGGGCACCGCGCGTACGGCATCTACGCGGCCAGCGAGATCTTCTTCTCCAAGGCCCCCAAGGACCTCAGCGCCGTCGAGGCGGCCACCCTCGCCGGCCTGGTCAAGTCCCCGTCCGAGTACGACCCGGCCAGCTCGGACCAGAAGGACGCCACCGGCCGGCGCAACTATGTGCTGGACCGGATGGCCCAGCTCGGCTACCTCTCACCCGATGCCGCCACGCAGGCGAAGACCGAGCCGATCCGGCTGAAGCTGACCTACCCGCCGAACGACTGCGCCTCCGTGCCGGAGAAGTGGAACAGCTGGGGCTTCGCCTGCGACTACATGAAGAACTGGTGGAGCGCGCAGCCCGCGTTCGGGGAGAACCGGCTGGAGCGCATGGACAAGCTGCGCCGGGGCGGCTACCGGATCGTGCTCAGCCTGGACCCGAAGATCCAGGAGGCGGCGGAGAGGAACGTCGGCACCAAGGAGAACACCGGCAGCCCGTTCGCCAACGGCATCGTGGTCTCCGAGCCCGGCACCGGGCGGGTCAAGGCGATGGCGGTGAACCGGACGTACTCGCTGGACCTGAGCGAGAACGGACAGAGCTCCAACCCCGAGGCCGGGCCGAACGTCAAGGCGAACTACCCGAACACCGTGGCGCCCCTGCTCGGCGGCGGCGACCTCCCCGGCTACCAGGCCGGCTCGACGTTCAAGATGTTCCCGATGCTGGCCGCGCTCGACTCGGGCATGCCGCTGTCCACCTCGTTCAACGCGCCGCACCGGTACCGCTCCGAGGTCTACGACGGCTGGTCGCCCTCCAACGCCAGCGGCGCGATGAGCGGCAACCAGACCATGTGGTCCGGCTTCGGCAAGTCGGTGAACACGTACTTCGTGTGGCTGGAGGAGCAGGTCGGCGCGGACAAGGCGGTCCGCCTGGCCGAGCAGCTCGGGCTGCGCTGGCGCACCGACGTCGACCGGGAGCACGCATCCCCGGCCAAGGCGAAGCAGTGGGGCGCGTTCACCCTCGGCGTCTCCGACGCCACGCCGCTGGAGATGGCCAACGCGTACGCCGCGATCGCCGCGGACGGCCGCTACTGCGAGGCGATCCCGGTGCAGGCGATCTACAACCGGGACGGCACGCCGACCACCTGGAAGACGGCCTCCGGGATCGAACGGGAGGTCGCCAAGCCGCGCTGCCGGCAGGTGGTGGACGCCGACGCCGCCCGCGCCGCCACCGACGCCGCCCGCTGCCCGACCGGCGACACCCCGGCCCGCGGGAGCTGCGGCGGCTGGTCGACCGCGGACAGCGTGCGGGGCACCGTCGGCCGCCCGGTGGCGGGCAAGACGGGCACCACCGACAGCACCCGGTCGGCCTGGTTCGTCGGCTACACCCCCGAGCTGGCGGCGGCGAGCTTCATCTCCGACCCGGACAACCCGTTCAACGCGGTCGGCGACGGCCAGTCGCAGATCCCGATCAAGGCGGTGGCGCAGACCCTCCGCGACGGCCTCAAGGGTCAGCCCACCCGCCAGTTCACCCCACCCTCGGACCGCATGGTCGGCTGACCGGTTCCGCGCACGGGCCGGGCGGCTGACGGTCAGGGTGGCGGCGGTGCCGTCGGATCGGCGCGGGCCAGCCGGGTCAGCGGAGATCGGCGGAGACGAGGGACCAGACCTCCAGGTCGACCCGGCCGCCCCGGACGAAGCCGGCGTTGCGGAGCAAACCCTCGTAGCTGAACCCGCCCTTCTCGGCGACCCGGCGGGAGGCCAGGTTGCCGGGGGCGATCCGCAGCTCGACGCGCTGGAAGCCGTGTTCGAGGATCAGCGCGATGGCGAGCGCGTCGACCGCCTCGACCGCCAGGCCGAAGCCCCGCGCGTGCGCCGCCATCGCGTAGGAGACCTCCGTGCACCGGGCGCCCCAGTCGGTGCGCCGCGTCCACAGGCAGCCCACCACCCGGTCGTCCTCCCGGCGCACCACCGCGTAGTGGTCGCCGTCGCCGCTGTCGCGCCGCTGCCGCGCCAGGTCGGTGCACCAGGCCAGCCCGTCGATCTGACCGGAGGTGTCGGCCAGCGGCAGCCACCGCTGGGTCTGCCGGTCGGCGAAGACCTCGTCGGCCGCCGCCGCGTCGGCCCCGGTCAGCGCGCGTACCTCGGTGCGGGGCGTGGAGACGGTCAGCGCCGGGAAGCGGCGGACCGCCACCTGACCGATCACGCGGGCACCCCGTCCGGCCGGGCGGTCGCGGCGTCCGCCGCCGCCACCGCCGCGGCCACGAGCCGGGCCGCCAGCTGCGGGTACGCGGCCCAGTGCAGGGTGAGTTGCGAGGCGTGCACGCCCCGCCAGACGAAGCCCTCGGGCGCCCCGCCGTCCCAACTCCACGCCGGCCGCGCCCCGGCGCGCGGGGTGAGCACGCCGCAGTGCTCCTTGTACCCGGCCACCACCGTGCCCGCCGGCCCCACGAGGCCGTCGGTCAGGGCGGTCGCCTGCCGGTAGCCCGCCACCAAGCCGTCGCGGCGCGTCCCCACCGCGTCGAGCACGCCGCACATGGGCAGCCCGTCCAGTTCCCGGGCCAGCCAGAGCAGGCCGGCCCCCTCGGCGACGACGGGCCGCCCGGTGCGGGCCAGCTCGGCGACCGCGATGCAGAGCCGGCGGTTGGCGGAGAGCTGCTCGGCGTACGACTCGGGCAGCCCGCCGCCCACGACCAGCGCGCCGGTGCCGGCGGGCAGCGCCTCGTCGTGCAGCGGGTCGACCGTCGCCACCTCGGCGCCGGCCGCCCGGAGCAGCTCGACGGTCTCGGGGTGGCTGTAGCTGCCGCCCGGCGTCCCGGCGACCGCGACGACCGGGCGCGCCCCGGTGTCCTCCCGCCCGACCGGCGGCGTCCAGGGCGGCGCGGGCAGCGGCGGGGCGGAGCGGGCCAGGCCCAGCAGCCGGTCCAGCTCGACGGTGGCCGCGACCGCCTCGCCCAGCCGGCGGACCGCGCGGGTGGCCTCCTCGGTGCGGGCGAGCGCGGGCACCGCCCCGTACCGTCGGGCGGGCAGCACGGACGGCAGGTCCTGGCGGCGCAGCGCGCCGTAGACGGGCACGCCGATGTCGTCCAGCGCCTCGCGCAGCAGCTCCTCGTGCCGGGAGGACGCCACCCGGTTCAGGATCACCCCGCCGAGCCAGAGCTGCTCGTCGTACGACCGGAAGCCGTGCACCAGGGCGGCCACCGACTGCCCCGTCGCGGCGACGTCGACCACCAGCACGACCGGGCTGCGCAGCGCGGTGGCCACGGCGGCCGTCGACTCGCTCTCCGGGCGGCCGGCGAGACTGTCGTACAGGCCCATGCTGCCCTGCACCACCGCGAGCCCGGCGCCGGCCGCGCCGTGGCCGACGAGGGGGGCGATCCGGTCGGCGCCGACCAGCCGGGGATCCAGGGTCCGACCGGGGCGGCCGGCGGCCAGCCCGAGGTACGCGGCGTCGACGCGGTCGGGGCCGACCTTGAACCCGGCGACGTCGACGCCCCGGTCGGCGAACGCGGCGAGCAGCCCGATCGCCAGCGCGCTCTTGCCGTGGCCGGAGGACGGCGCGCTGAGCACCAGGCGCGGCACGACGGTCATCATCGACTCCCTGCGGGGCGGCGGGGGACCTGCGGCGGGCCGAGGGCGCGGTCCGCCCGCGTGACGATAGCCGAAGCGGCCGACGGGTGGTCGCCGCCGAACGGGCCCCGCCGGCGGGTGTCGGGCGCGCCGGGCGGAGCCGCCGGCACCCCCGCCCGGGCCGGAAGGGGGGCTGTCGCAGCGAGTGCCTCCGGTCACAGGGGTAGCCTCGTGGGCGTGTACCGGTTCCTGCTGACGCCGCGCTGGCTGGGCATTCTCGCGCTGACCCTGGTCGCCGCGGCGGTGATGGTGCTGCTCGGCAACTGGCAGCTGGACCGCTACCACGGCCGTACGGAGGTCAACGAGCGGATCGACGCCGGCCTGCGGATGGCCCCGGTGCCGCTGCGTGACGTGCTGCCTGCCCCGACCGGCGGCAGCGGCACGGCGGGCCCCGCCCCCGTCGCGGAGAAGGCCTGGACCAAGGTCACCGTGACCGGCCGCTACGACCCGGCGAACGTGGTCCTGGTCCGGGGCCGCTCGGTGGACCGCACGGTCGGCTTCGAGGTGGTCACCCCGCTCGTGCTGGCCGACGGCACGGCCGTGCTGGTCGACCGGGGCTGGATCCCGCCGGCCCGCGGCGGCGACGCGACCGTCCAGCCGGACGTGCCGGCCCTCCCGCCCGGCGAGGTCACCGTGACGGGACGGGTGCACCTGAGCGAGAGCGGTTCGGTCGCCGTGACCCGGCGGGACGGCAAGCTGGAGACCCGGCGGATCGGCGTGTCCCGGCTGGCCCGGGAGCTGCCCTACCCGGTGCACGGCGCGTACCTGCTGCTCGACGAGCAGACCCCGGCGGCCGACCCCGCCTTCAAGGACGTGCCGGTCGGGTACACCAACAACTGGCAGAACTTCGGCTACGTCGTGCAGTGGTGGATCTTCGCCGCGATGACCCTGTTCGGCTACGGCTGGGTGGCCCGCCGGGAGGCCCGCCGGCTGGCGGGTGTGGAACCGCGGCGGCCCGTCGACCGGGCCGCCGAGCCCGCGCCGCAGGGCGCCGCCTGACCCGTCGCGCCCGGCCCGCTCAGCCCGTGACGCGGCCGGCGTGGATGGCGCGTACGGCGTCGATGGTGTCGGCCTCCGCCGCCGTCTTGTCGTCGCGGTAGCGCACCACGCGGGCGAAGCGCAGCGCCATCCCGCCCGGGTAGCGGGAGCTGGTCTGCACCCCGTCGAAGGCGATCTCGACCACCTGCTCGGGGCGGACCCGCACCACCCAGTCGCCGCGCTCGACGGCGAGGGCGAGGAAGCGCTCGGTCTGCCAGCGCAGCAGCTCGTCGGTGAGGCCCTTGAACGTCTTGCCGAGCATGACGAAGTCACCCGTGCGCGGGTCGCGGGCGCCGAGGTGCAGGTTGGACAGCCAGCCCTGACGCCGGCCGTTGCCCCACTCCACCGCCAGCACCACCAGGTCGAGGGTGTGCCGGGGCTTCACCTTCACCCAGGCGGCACCCCGCCGGCCGGCGTCGTAGGGGGCGTCGGGCGCCTTCACGACGACCCCCTCCTGGCCGGCGTCGATGGCGGCGGCGAACGCCTCGCCGGCCCGCTCCGGGCCGTCGACCTCCATCCGGCCGACCAGCAGCGGGGCGTCGACCGCGGCGTCGAGCGCGGCCCAACGCTCGCGGCCGGGCCGGTCGACCAGGTCGTCGCCGTCGAGGTGCAGCAGGTCGAAGAAGTACGGCGTCAGCACCGTCCCGCCGGTGGTCGCGGCGGCGGCGCGCACGGCCGGAGCCACCGGGGCGCCTCCGGCGCTGCTCGGCGTCGTGCGCCGCGCCGCCCGGCTCGACGTCTGCTGGAAGGGCAGCGGCCGGCCCGTCTCGTCGAGCCCGATCGCCTCCCCGTCGAGCACCAGCTCGCGGGCGGGCAGCGCCCGCACGGCGGCGACCACCTCCGGCACCCGGGCGGTGATGTCGTCCAGGCTGCGGGTGAACACGGCGATGTCGTCGCCGGAGCGGTGCACCTGGATCCGGATGCCGTCGAGCTTGACGTCGACCACGGCGGGGGTGCCCGTGGCCGCGAGCGCCTCGTCCACCGAGGGCGCGCTCTGGGCCAGCATCGGCGCGAGCGGGCGGCCGACCTGGAGCCCGAAGGCGCCCAGGGCCGCCGCGCCCCCGTCGAGCGCGGCGACCGCGACCGCGCGCAGGTCACCGGCGAGCAGCAGCGCCCGGCGTACGGCGGCGAGCGGCACGTCGGCGGCCCGGGCCACCGCGTCGGCGAGCAGCCCCGCCTGCGCGCCCTGGCGCAACTCGCCGCTGAACAGGCCGGTCAGCAGCCGCTGTTCCTCGGCGGTGGCGGCGGCGTAGAGCGCGCCCAGCAGCGCCCGGCGGCGGGCCTGGGAACCGGGTCCGTGCACGGCCGCGATCTCGTCGATGGCCGCGTCGACGGCGGCCACGGTCAGGGTCGGCTCGGCGGCCGGCGGCGGCAGGTCACGCAGGCTCGCGAAGCCCACCCCGGTCTGCCGCTGACGCAGCTCGCCGGCCAGCCAGCCGGCGCCCGCCGCGACCTCGGGCGGGTCGAGCGCCCGCAACGCGGCGGCGAGCAGCTCCACCTTGGTCCGCCGGGCCCGGGTGGCGCCGACGGCGGCGGAGGTGGCTGCCAGGTCGAGGAACCGCACGGGCTCCATCCTGCCAGCCACCTCCGACACGACCCGGACATTGCCGTGCCCGGGCGCCGGGAAACCTCCGCCCGCGGAAGTGGGCGGGTCAGGCCGAGACGGGTTCCTCGATGCGCAGGCCGCGGGCGCGGATCTCCTCGGCGACCCGGGAGAGCACCGTGTCGAGAGCGACCAGCGCGGCGGACAGGTCGCCGAGCTGTTCCTTGAGCGTGTCCTCGGACCACGCGGAGACGTCGACGTCCCCCAAAGCGCTGACGGCGGCCTCGAGCCGGCCCATCACCTCATTCGTACGCATGTTCGAGAGGCTATAACAACCCGACCGCCGACACACCGCAAACGCCCACATCGACCGCGAAGTTACGGTTCCGACACCTAACGCCCGGCGACGCCCGCCTCGGCGACGTTCTTGAGCAGCAGCGCCTCCGCCAGGCAGACCCGGGCGAACTCCCCGAGGTGCAGGCTCTCGTTCGGGCCGTGCGCCCGGGCCTGCGGGTCCTCCACGCCGGTCACCAGGATCGCCGCGCGCGGGAACATCTCCTGGAAGGTGGCGATGAACGGGATCGAACCACCGATGCCGAGGTCCACCGGGTCGGTGCCGTCCCAGGCGGTCCGGAACGCCGAGCGGGCCGCGTCGAACATCGGGCCGGACGCGTCGATGACGCACGGGTCGCCGTCGTGTTCGAAGGTGACGCTCACCCGCGCACCCCACGGGGCGTGCTTCTCCAGGTGGGCGCGCAGGGCCGCGTAGGCCCGCTTCGGGTCGTCGCCCGGCGCCAGCCGCACGCTCAGCTTGGCCCTGGCGGCCGGCACCAGGGCGTTCGGCGCCTCGGCGGTGGTCGGGGCGTCGATGCCGAGCACCGCGAGGGCCGGCTTGGTCCAGAGCCGGTCGGTGATCCGCCCGGTGCCGATGAGGCTGACGCCCTCGGCCAGCCCCGCCTCGGCCCGGAACCGGTCCTCCGGGTAGTCGACGCTCGCGCCCTCCCGGCCGACCAGCCCGTCGACCGCCACGTCACCGGCGTCGGTGTGCAGGGTCGCCAGCAACCGCGCCAGGGCGGTCAGCGCGTCCGGCACCGCCCCGCCGAACATGCCGCTGTGCACGGCGTGGTCGAGGGTGCGCACCTCCACGAAGCAGTTGACGATGCCGCGCAGGCTCGTGGTCAGCGCCGGTACGCCGATGTCCCAGTTCGCGGAGTCGGCGATCACGATGACGTCCGAGGAGATCTCGTCGCGGTGCGCGGCGAGCAGGCGCTCCAACGAGTCGGAGCCGTACTCCTCCTCGCCCTCGATGAAGAGCACCACGCCGACCGGCAACGCGTCACCGTACGCGCGCAGCGCCGCCACGTGCGCCATGATGCCGGCCTTGTCGTCGGCGGCGCCCCGGCCGTAGAGCCGGCCGTCCCGCTCCACCGGCTCGAACGGGTCCGACTCCCACAGCGTCAGGTCGCCGACCGGCTGCACGTCGTGATGGGCGTAGAGCAGCACCGTCGGCGCCCCGGGCGGGGCCGCCTTCCTGCCGATGACCGCGGGCTGGCCACCGGAGCGCACGATCTCGACGTCGAGGCCGCAGCCGCGGAGCAGCTCGGCCACCGCCTCGGCGGAACGCTCCACGTGCGAGTGGTCGAAGCCCTCGAACGCGATGCCGGGGATGCGGACGAGGCGTTCCAGGTCGGCGCGGACGCCGGGCAGCTCCCGCTCGACGGCAGCCCGGACCTCGGACTCGGACATGATCGGTGTGGTCATGACCGGCATCGTATGCCGGCCTTACCGACCGCACCGCCCGAGCCCGCCGCGACGGGCCTGTCCCGGCCGGTCAGGCGGCCGCAGCGGCGGACTCGGCAACGCCGGCGACGTCACGCCGCCCTGACGGCCGCCAGCGGCGGCGCGCGCGGCGACGGGCCCGCCAGTGCCGCCCGGGCCGACGGCCCCACCAGCTCGCCCGGGTCGACGGCCCCGCCAGGTCGCCCCGGGCGACGGGTCTCAGCGGCGGCGCACGTAGTAGCGGTCGGCGTCGTGCGGCAGGACCGGGGCGCCGTCGACCACCAGGTCCGCACGCGCCTCGGTGCCGTCGACGGCGAAGTGCGACCGCTCCCCGAGGTGCCAGCGACGCAGCTCCGGCAGGATTCCCGGGCCGTCGCGCTCCAACGCCCGGGCCAGCCGCAACGGCGCCGGGGCGGTGACGAAGACGGCCAGGGTGAGGTCCGCGGTGGCGGCGGCCCGCGCCGCGCTCACCCCCTCGACGAGGAGCACCGGCGCGACCGGGACCGGCACCGGGCGCGGCAGGAAGGCCCGACGGACCCAGCTGTACCGGCGGTACGCCCCCGGCCGACCGGCGCGCAGCGGCCCGAGCACCCACTCCTCCAGCCGGGGCCAGAAGGTGAGCTGGTCGTCCCAGCCGTCGATCAGGTCGTCGGTGTGCACCACGGGCGGCGGGCCGCCGCCGGGGAGGGCGGCGAGGGCGTCCGCGAGCCGCGCCGCGAACGCGCTCTTGCCCGCGCCGCTCGGCCCGTCCACCGCCACCAGCCGGGTCCGCCCCAACCGTGCCGGCCCGGCGAGCACCCGCCGGGCCAGCCGGTCGTACGCCTCGACCACCGCCACCGCCACGTGGCCGACGGTAACCAGGCCGGATCCACGGCTACCGCGCGGGTCCACGGTGGCGGGGCGCCCGACGTCAGCGGGCCACGCGGACGCCGGACCGGGCCGGGTCACCGGGTTGTCGCGGCGGCTGGCGGTGCTCCGATCGGGGGTCGCCCGAACGAGCGTTCGTCGGGTACGCCGGGGCGTTCGTCGGGCGGAGTGCGGAACGGGGCGGGATGATCTGCTGGTGTCCCACAGCGTGATGAGTCCGGGCGTCGACGCCCTCCTGGAACAGGCCCGCGCCGGGGTACGCCGGCTGACCCCGCACCAGACCGTCGAGGCGGTCCGTACCGGGGCGTTGCTGGTCGACACCCGCACCGACGCGCAGCGGCAGGAGCAGGGCGACCTCCCCGGCGCCATCGTGATCGACCGGACGGTGCTGGAGTGGCGACTCGACCCGGCCAGCGCGTGGCGGATCCCGGAGGCCACGGCGTACGACCAGCACATCGTGGTGGTGTGCCGCCAGGGCTACAGCTCCAGCCTCGCGGTCGCGAGCCTGCGGGCGCTCGGGCTGCACCGCGCGACCGACATGATCGGCGGCGTGCAGGCGTGGCGCGAGGCGGGGCTACCCATGTCCGACCGCCCCGCGGACATCCGCCGCTGACCGGCCCCGGCCTCGGGCCCGCCAACCGACTGCCCCGCCCGCCCGCCCCGTGCCCCGCGCCCCGTGCCCCGTGCCCCGTGCCCCGCGCCCCATGCCTCATGCCTCATGCCTCATGCCTCATGCCTCATGCCTCATGCCTCATGATCAAAAGGTTGCGCCCTGATCCGCAGCTCCACAGGACGCAAAGCTCTTGATCACTGCCGCAAGGGGCGGGGTGGGGGAGCCCGCACGCGAGGGGCGGGGTGTGGGATCGGGCGCGACGGTGTGGCGGCGCGGCGGCCCCCGTGGGCAGCGACGCTTGGTGGGATCAGGGAAGGTGTGGGGCTCCGGGTGGGATGAAGGGGAGGCCGGCGGGCGGGCCGGACTCGACGAGGCGCCAGAGGGCGTCGGTGTCGAGGTGCTCCTCGACCAGGTCGCCGAGCAGGTCCAGGGAGCGCTCGCGGGCGGCGGCGAAGGCGGTGTCGGGGGCCACCGTGAAGCCGGTCCGGCCGGCGAGCCGGGCCACCTCGGTCAGGAACCGGCGGCGGAACCCGTCGGACTCGAAGGCGCCGTGCCAGTGGGTGCCGTGCACGGCACCGACCACGGCCCCCTCGCCGCTGCCGTCCGCGCAGGTCAGCAGCGGGGTCAGCGCCGGGTCGGCGTGCGAGACGTACCCGTGGTGGATCTCGTAGCCGTGGACCGGGACATCGCCACGGGCGGTGCCGGCCGACTGCCGGACGGTCTTGCGCGGGTCGAAGGTGACCTCGATCGGCAGCAGGCCCAGCCCCGGCACGCTGCCCTGCCGGCTCTCCACCGAGTCGTGGATCGCCCGGGCCAGCATCTGGAAGCCGCCGCAGATGCCGAGCAGCGGCTTGCCCGCCGCCGCGTGCGCCAGGACGGCGTCGGCCAGGCCGGTCCGCCGCAGCCAGGCCAGGTCGGCCACGGTCGACTTCGAGCCGGGCAGCACGACCAGGTCGGCGGCGGCCAGTTCGGCCGGCTCGACGGTCAGCCGGACCCGTACGCCCGGCTCGGTGGCGAGCGCCTCGACGTCGGTCGCGTTGCTGATCCGGGGCAGCCGGACCACGGCCACGTCCAGCCAGTCGGTGCCGCGCGGGGCCGCCGGCCGGCCGAGCACCCGGCCGTACGCGAGCGAGTCCTCCGCGTCGAGCCAGAGGTCGAGCGCCCAGGGCAGCACCCCGTACGTCGGTCGGCCGGTGACCTGGCGCAGCATGTCCAGCCCCGGCCGGAGGAGCCCGAGGTCGCCCCGGAACTTGTTGATCACGAAGCCGGCGATCAGTGCCTGGTCGGCCGGGTCCAGCAGGGCGAGGGTGCCGAACATCGAGGCGAAGACCCCGCCCCGGTCGATGTCGCCGACCACGATCGTGGGCAGGCCCGCGTGCCGGGCCAGGCCCATGTTCACGTAGTCGCCGGCCCGCAGGTTGATCTCCGCCGGGCTGCCGGCGCCCTCACAGATCACGACGTCGTACGCGGCCCGCAGCTCGGCGAGCGCCGCGTACGCGGTCTCGGCGAGCCGGGGACGCAGCTCGCGGAAGTTGCCCGCGGTGACCGTGTCGACGGCCTCACCGAGCAGCACCACCTGGCTGGCCAGGTCGCTGCCCGGCTTGAGCAGCACCGGGTTGAACCGCAGGTCGGGGGCGAGACCGCAGGCGGCGGCCTGCATCGCCTGCGCCCGCCCGATCTCACCGCCCCGGCCGTCCGGGCCGACGACGACGGCCGAGTTGTTGGACATGTTCTGCGCCTTGAACGGCGCCACCTTCACGCCCCGGCGGTGCAGCCAGCGGCAGATTCCGGCGGTGAGCACGCTCTTGCCGGCGTCGGAGGTGGTGCCGGCGACCAGCAGGCCGCCGCTCACCGCCCGCTCTCCCGCCCCGCCGCGGCCACGACACGCCGCCCGACGCCGACCCCACCGACGGCGCGCCGGCCGAGGATGCGCTGCCCGACGACGCTCCGGTGCGTCACCCGGCGCCCGACGGCGCCCACCAGCCGGCCGAGGGTCAGCGGGTACGCGGCGGCCAGCCCGAGCGCGGCCAGCCCGACCGCGCCCGAGATCCGGGCGGCCCGCTTGAGGTGCCGCGCCTCGGGGCGGGGGCCGTCACCGAGGAACGGACGCACCTCGGAGCGCCCGAAGTAGACGTTGCGTCCGCCCAGCCGTACGCCTAGGGCGCCGGCCATCGCCGCCTCGCACTGCCCGGCGTTCGGGCTGGGGTGGTCGTTGCGGTCCCGGCGCCACACGCGCCACGCCCGTTGCCGGTCGCCGTGCGCGGTCGGCGCGACCGCGACGGTGAGCAGGCCGGTCAGCCGCGCGGGCACCAGGTTGAGCAGGTCGTCGAGGCGGGCGGCGGGGGTGCCGAACCGGGCGTACCGCGGGGAGCGGTGGCCCACCATGGCGTCGAGGGTGTTCGCCGCGCGGTACCCGAGCAGGCCGGGAAGCCCCGCCACGGCGCCCCACAGCAGCGGGGCGACGACCGCGTCCGAGGTGTTCTCGGCGAGCGACTCCACGGTGGCGCGGGCCAGCTCGGGCTCGTCGAGTGCGGACGGGTCCCGGCCGCAGAGGTGGCCGAGCCGCTGTCGGGCGGCCGGCAGGTCGCCGGCGCGCAGCGCCCGCCCCATCACGGTGGCCTCGTGCCGCAGGGTGCGCCCGCCCAGCACCGTCCAGGTGCCGGCGGCGACCAGGGCGGCCCGGGCCACCGGCCGGCGCCGGGTGGCGACCGTGGCGGCCACGCCGAGCAGCACCGGCGCGCCGACCGCCAGCGCGGTGAACGCCGCTCCGGCAAGCCGGTCCGGGCGGTACGTCCGCCGCTCCAGTGCCCCGGCGGCACGGCCGAAGCCGGCCACGGGGTGGTACCGGCGGGGGTCGCCGAGGAGCGCGTCGAGGGCGTACCCCGCGACCAGTCCCGCCACGGTCGCCACCGGCGTCGCCTGTCGCACCCGCCACCACCTCCGGCCGGCCAGCCTAGCCGAGCGCCCACCCCGCCCCCGGTCGAACACCCGACCACCCGGGCCCCGGCGGTCGTCGTCCCCGATCGCCCGGACCGCGCCAAGCCACTCCCCCCTCCCCCGATGACCCGACGGTCCGCTCGACCATTTGACCGGTCGAGCTGGTCGAGCTGGTCGAGCGCGGGGCAGGGAAAGGGCGGGCAGCGAAAGGGTCGACCCGCGACGCCCATGATCGTTTGACGTCGCCCCGGGCGGAACGACGGTGGACGCCCGGCTGCCGTGCAAACGATCACGCATGACGAGCCGCGATCGGGCAGCACCCCGCAACGGTCCGCCACGACACCGCCGATGCACCGCCCACCGGGCGGCCCCGACGGGCCGGCCGGCTCCGCCCACCGCCCACCCCGCATTGGAACGACTCATTGGAGCGCCCGGGGGGACACGCGGGGTGACGACGGCACCGCCGACGCCACCCCGCCCCCGTCGTGTCACCCGGGCGCGGGCGGTCACGCGGGCTGCGGCACCCGCCCCCGGCCCCGGCGGCCACGGCCGGCCGGGGAGACGCCCGCCTCGGCTTCCTCGGACGACGGGCCCGGCTCCCCCACGGCCACGTCGCTCCGACCGCCCCGGGCACCCGGGGCGTCCTCCGGTGCGTCGGTCACCGGCGTCGGGCCGTCGGCCTCCGGCTCCGGCCCGTCGGGCTCCCCACCGTGGGGCTCGTCCGTCGGGTCGTCGAAGGGGTCGAGGGAGCCGTCGCCGGTGGCGTCGGCCGGCAGGCCGTGACCGGCGAACGCGCCGAAGTCGGGCTCGAAGTCGTCGTCGAGCGGTCGGCGGTCCGGCAGGACGGGGGCGTCCTCGTCCGACACCGGCTCGGTCGTCTCGCCGCGCACCCGGTGCTCGGTCTCCGTGTCCTCGACGGTGCTGGTCGTCATCGTCGGGCGGTTGCGCTGGAACCGGCTGCGGCCCCGGGACAGGTCGTGGCCGACGGCGACCGCCTCCAGCTCGTAGAGCGAGCGGTGATTGCCGGCGTCGTCCGTCCAGTCGCGGGTGTAGAGCCGGCCGCAGACCACCACCGGGTCGCCGACCATCACCGAGGCGGCCACCCCCTCGGCGAGCTTGCGCCAGCAGTTGACCCGGACGCGCAGGCTGTTGCCGTCGACCCAGCGCCCGCTGTCGCGGTCGAGCCGGCGGGCGGTCGAGGCGACCTTGAAGTTGGCCACCAGGGTGTTGCTCTGGGTGGTGCGACGCCACTCCGGCGCGGTCAGCACGTTGCCCACGACCGTGACGTAGGTGTCGAACATCGTCCCTCCAGGGGGGAGATCGGGCTTGCCATCGCGAGTCGACTCGGTGCCGAGCCTGGGCCCTGGGCGCGGGTGCCGCCAGCACCGGGCACCGGCCTGTGGACAACCGGACCGCCTGTGGACAAGAACCTGATCAAGGTCCCGGTGTGCTAAGGCCGGGCGACCCTGGGGAGCCCGCACGATCGGCTCGACGATCGGGAGGCGGGGCCGCGCTTCGGGTGCCGCCACGGGCGGGGCGACACGTCACGTTCCGGACGGAGCCCGGCGGGGTATGGATTCGATCAACCGCACCGCCGACAGCACGACGAACGAGAGGTCAGCGATCATGAAGATGACCAGCACCGCAGCCGCCATCGTCTCCGGCGAGGTGCGGCGATGAGCGCCGTCGCCAACCCGGCCACCGTGGCGGAGTGCCTGCGGGTCGGCGCGGGGTTCTCCCAGGGCGACCGGAACTGGATCGCGGAGCAGTTCGCCACGCTCGACTCCCGGCTGGCCGGCTTCCACGCCGACGCCACCGAGCTGGAGGTGTCGGTCAAGGACCGGGAGGCCCGGGGCCAGAAGGTCACCCTGGAGTGCTGGATCGCCGGTCGCCAGAAGATCGTCACCACCTCCGCCGAGGAGGACCTGCACGCCGCGCTCAACGACGTCCGGGACGACCTGCGGCGGCGGCTCAACGACGCGAAGACCAAGCAGGAGCCGCGGCACAACAAGCACCTGCGCGACGTGCCCCCGCCGGCCGCCGAGGTCGAGCCCGACACGGACCCGGCCCGCGCCGAGGCCGAGACCGTCTGACGCGTACGCCCGAGGCCCCGTCCGCCGGGTGCGGGCGGGCGGGGCCTCGGGCAGCACCCAGGGCTACCGCCCGGTAGCTTCCCGGCGTACCGTCGCGGTCGTGGAACCGGACGTGCTGGGCCCGCCGTACGAGCGGCAGACCATCGACCTGGGCACCGACGACGAGGGACCGGTGGTCGCCACCCTGGTCCGTCGCCGGGCCGACCGCCCGACGGGGCGGGCCGTGCTCTACGTGCACGGCTTCACCGACTACTTCTTCCAGGGCCACCTCGGCGACTTCTTCGCCGAGCGGGGCTGGGACTTCTACGCCCTCGACCTGCGCAAGTACGGACGCAGCCTGCGGCCCCACCAGACGCCGAACTTCTGCCGCGACCTCAGCGACTACTTCCCCGAGCTGGACGCCGCCGCGAGGATCATCCGCGAGGACGACGGGCACGACACGCTGCTCGCGATGGGCCACTCGACCGGCGGGCTGGTCATGCCGCTCTGGGCGCACGCCCGCCGCGACGCCGGGGTCATCGACGGGCTCTTCCTCAACAGCCCCTTCTTCGACATCAACGCCCCATGGCTGGTGCGCCGGCCGCTCGCCGCCGCCGTCGGCCGGCTGGGCCGTCGGGCGCCGCGCCGGGTGCTGCCGTTCGGGCTGGGCACGGTCTACAGCGAGAGCATCCACGCCGAGCACCACGGCGAGTGGAACTACGACCTGACCTGGAAGCCGCTCGCCGGCTTCCCCGTCCGGGCCGGCTGGCTGAACGCCGTCCGCACCGCCCAGCGGCAGTTGCGCGCCGGCCTGGACATCCAGGTGCCGGTGCTGCTGGCCTGCTCGACCCGCTCGTTCAAGGGCACGAAGTGGCACGAGTCGGCCGCCCTCGCCGACGCCGTCCTGGACGTCGAGCACATGGTCCGCTGGGCGCCCCGCCTCGGCCGGCACGTCACCGTGGCGCGCTTCGACGGCGGCATGCACGACCTCACCCTCTCCGGCACCGCCGTACGGGAGAAGGTCTTCCAGGAGGTCGGACGCTGGGCCGACGCGTTCTTCGACGCCGGGCCGACGGTCCGCGCCGGGGAGCGCCCACCGGCGAGCCGGCAGCCGGCGGACGAGGCCGACCCGGCGGGCGCCCCCACGCAGGGCGGCTGAGCGCCGGCCGCCGACAGCCCCACGCCCCGCCGGCCGCCCACCACGCCTGCCGCCGCCGACCGCCCATCGCCGGCCGCGCCGCGCGCCGTCGGGCTTATCTCGCGTCGACGGCCTCGCGGATGCGGTCGAAGGTCGCCAGCGGGTGGCCGCCGTCGCCGGCCGGCAGCACCAGGCCCAGGCACCGCAGCCCCGGCTCGCCGTCGCCGCCGGCCTGCACGCCGAAGACCGGCGCCCCAACGTAGCCGCTCGGCAGCTCCGCCGTGAGCCGGACGGCGTCGCCGACCCGCGCCACCCGCTCGATGGCCACCTCCAGCGGACGGGCGCCCCCCGCGCCGACGCCGTGGGCGAGCACGACGGCGGAACCCGGCTCCGCGCCGATCCGGGCGATCGCGTCCCGATCGGCCGCGATCGCATCCGGCACCTGTTGGGTACGCCACCGCCAGCCCTCCCCGGCGGCGTGCTCGTGCAGGGCGGCGGTGGGCATCACGGCGACGCCGAGATCCTCGTGGTGCCGCCACCGGTCGGCCAGGTCGGGCAGCGCCACGGCATCGGCGGCCACCCCGGCCGGCTCGGTCACGCTCGCCCGCAGCCCGATTTCCCCCGCCCCGGCTCGCGTGAGCGCGTCGGCGGTCAGCAGGTACTCGCGCCCCTGCCCGGTGAAGAGGAACGCGGTGCCCTCGCCCCGCTCACCGTCCCCCGTCCCGGCGTCGGTCCGGCGGATGGGCAGGATCGCGCGGCCGAGGAGCTGGCACAGCTCGTACGCGACGTCGTTCTCGACTTCCGGGTCAAGCAGCACCAGCCGAGGGTACGACCCGCCGCGTCCCGGGCCGCGCGGGTGCCGGAACCCGGGTGACCGGCACCGGAGGCGCGTGCGACCCTGGTCCGCGACGTGGCACGCGACGACCCGTTCCACCGGTCACCCGGTGGACGGCGGTACCCTTCTCGCGCGACACGCACGCGCGCGCCCGTAGCTCAGCGGATAGAGCAGGGGACTTCTAATCCCAAGGCCGCAGGTTCGAATCCTGCCGGGCGCACTCTCACACAGCAGCTTGACCTGCTACTTGTTGCCCTTGCTGCGATCTTTCTCAGAGCGTGCCCCAGGTGGCGAGTTTGAGGTGGCGCTTGTGCCGGGCGAGGGCGGCGGCACGGGTCACGAATGCCGGCAAGGTCGGCGGGGCGTTTCGTGGCGATCCGTCAGCCGGCGGTAGCCGGTGAACCAGGCCAAGGGCCGCTCGATCACCCACCGGTGCCGGCACCCACTCCACGTCCCCGGCCAGCCCCGCCGGGGCGTCGGCCGTCCCAGGGAGCGGCCAATAGGGAGAGACATGAGTCGAACTGACGGATATCAATGTAGTGTTTCATCGATGTGAAGTGATGGTCGCTGACGGCCTGTCGGGGCAACGCCGCCTCCACCGTACGAGACCGACGATGTCTGGGGAGAACAGATCGTGAACGAACATCGGAAGGGGTGGCTACGGGCGCGATGGCGGCGGGCAGCCCGAACCGCCGTCGTGGCAGCGGCCTCCGTCGGGATCACCGTGCTGGCCATCGGTTTCACGGCGGGTGCGGCCACGGCGGGCGTCGGCTCGGCCGACCGGGGCACACCGGACGCCTCGCTCGCCGTCGGGCCGGTCTCCCGGGTTGCCGCAGGCGATCTGCACACCTGCGTGATCCGCACCGACGGAGCACTCTGGTGCTGGGGCAACAACTTCTACGGCCAGCTCGGCGACGGGACCAGCACGGACCGGACCGCTCCGGTCCGGATCGGCGACGCCACCAGCTGGGCGCGGATCGACGCCAGCATGAGCACCACCTGCGGGGTACGCACGGACGGGACGCTGTGGTGCTGGGGCAGCAACCACAACGGGCAGCTCGGCGACGGGACGACCACGAAACGGAGCAGCCCGGTACGGATCGGCGACGGCACCACCTGGGCCAGCGTCAGCACCGCCGCCAACCACACCTGTGCCGTCCAGACCACCGGCGCCCTGTGGTGCTGGGGCTCGAACCGCCACGGGCAGCTCGGCACCGGAGTGACCCCCTACCTGGCGACCGCACCGGTGCAGGTCGGCACGGCGACCACCTGGGCGAGCGTCACGACCGGGTACGCGCACACCTGCGCCACCCGCACCGACCGGACCCTGTGGTGCTGGGGCAGCAGTTCGGACGGACAGCTCGGTCTCGGCATCCGGGACTACCGGGCGACACCGACGCAGGTGGGCACCGCGACCACGTGGACCGGCGTGACGGCCGGGTACGTACACACCTGCGCGGTCCGCGCCGACGGGACGCTGTGGTGCTGGGGCGAGAACGGTTACGGCCAGGTGGGCGGGGGCGTCGGCTTCCAGACGACCCCGCTCCAGGTCGGCACCGCCACCACCTGGACGAGGGTCGAGACGGGCATCGACTCGTCGTGCGCGACGCGCACCGACGGCAGCCTGTGGTGCTGGGGCAACAACGCCTCCGGACAGCTCGGCGACGGCACCACCACCCACCGGTCGACCCCGACCCGGGTCGGTAGCGCCACCACCTGGACGGACAGCGTCGCCGCGTCGTACCACGCCTGCGCGATGCGCACCGACGGCAGCGTGTGGTGCTGGGGCGACAACTCGTTCGGGCAGCTCGGCGACGGCACCACCACCCACCGGTCGACCCCGGCACAGGTGGCCCTGCCGGCCTGACCGCCACCGTGGACGAGCGGGGCCGTCGGTCCGCGCCGCTGCCGTGTCGGCGACGGTACGGACCGACGGCACCGCTCCATCAGCTGGTGTCGGGGAGAGCGGAAGTACCTGCCAGGAGGTGGTCCGAGCGGCAGACCCAGGACCGATGCCGCAGCGTGCACCTGCCCACGGTGGTGTGGTGGCCCGCCGTCAGCGGAGTCGGACGTCGAGGGCCGGGAAGTCGTACCAGGTCAGTTCGAAGGACGACCCGGTCTCCGGGGCCACCGGGAACAGGCCCCAGCTCTCCACCCGCTCGCCCGGCGCGATGCTGAAGGACTCGTCGGGCCGCGTCTCGGTGCACCAGGTGGACTCGGGACGCACGCTCCGGCCGTCCGACAGGACGATCCGCGAGGAGGTCCGGTCGACCTCGGCGGTCGGGCAGCTCACCGGCCACGCGACGGGCGAGCCGTTGCGGTACGTGAGGTTCAGCCGCAGCTTGCCGCCGGTGACCTCCGCGCTGACCAGCGTGACGGTCAGGCCCGACTGGCGGTAGACCGACTGGTCGAGCGGGTACGTCCGGGCTGCGGGCTGCGACGGCGACGGGCCCGAGCCGCTGGCCGGAGAGCCCGTGGACAGGCCGCCGGTGGCGGCTGCGGCAGTGGTGGCGGCGACCGGTCCGGACGTGGTGGGGTCGGCCGGCCCGGACGCGGTACGGTCGGCCAGGTACCAGCCGCCGAGGGTGCCGGCGACGGCGAGGCACGCCGTCGCCGCGACGACGGCGAGCAGGCCCACGTACCTCTTCTGCACGATCGGCTCCCGGATCGGTGCGGCGGCGATGGCGTGAAGGTAGCACCAGGGTCCAAAGTCGGCGGTACGTCGGAGGCACGGCGTAGCGTCGGGGCATGGACGTCGACTGGAACGGTGAGCTGCTCGAACAGCTCGACTGGCACTGGCGGCTACAGGCCCGTCCGCGCCTCGACGGATTGACCGACGCCGAATACCACTGGGAGCCCGTCCCGGGCGCCTGGGGCGTCCGGCCGCGCGGGCGCAGCACCGCCCCGATGGCGGTCGGGCAGGGCGACCACCTGATCGACTTCGCGATGCCGCAGCCCGAGCCCGCGCCCGTCACCACGATCGCCTGGCGGTTCGGGCATCTCGTCGTGGGGGTGTTCGGCGCCCGCGTCGCCGCCCACTTCGGCGGTCCCCCGGTCGACTACGGCTCCTTCGCGTACGCCGGCACCGCCGACGCGGCGCTGGCGCAGCTCGACGAGGCGTACGACGGCTGGGTCGCCGGGGTGCGCGGCCTGGGCCTCGACGGCCTGGCCCGGCCGTGCGGCCCGGCGGAGGGGCCCTACGCGGACCGGTCTCTGGCGACCCTCGTGCTGCACATCAACCGGGAGGCCATCCACCACCTCGCCGAGGTGGCGCTGCTGCGCGACCTGCACCTGCGGCTCGGCTGACCCCGGCGGCACGCCCCGCGGGCATCCGGTCCGACCCCGGGTGCCATATGCTGCGCCGGTTGTCACGGGGCACGGGGAGGACCGCATGCGACGCTGGCTGGGCGTCACGGCTTCGGCCGCGCTGGTCGCGGCGGCGGTGAGCGGGTGCGGCACGCCGGCCGGCACGGACGGGGACCTGACCGACGACTGGCGGCCCGTGGCCGAGGCCCGCCAGTTCGCGCCGCAGGCCGGCGAGTGTCACGTGGTCGCCGAGCCGACCGCCTACCTCACAAGTCACCAGCCGGTCGACTGCGCGAAGGCGCACCTGGTCGAGACGTTCCACATCGGCACGTTCACCGGCGACCTGGCCGCCCGCCCGATCCCGCCCCGCGTCGGGTCGGCGGCGATGCGGTCCGCGTTCGCCGAGTGCGACGCCAAGGCCAAGGAGTTCGTCGGCGGCGAATGGCGCGACGCCCGGTTGTCGGTGCAGGTGGCGCCGACGTCGCCGGCAGGCTGGACGGGCGGCAGCCGGTGGTACCGGTGCGACCTGTTCGAGCTCGACGCGGTGAGCGGGGCCAACGGCGACAACGACCGGCCGGTCAACCGGGCGGGCAGCCTCCGTGGCGTGCTGAAGGCGGCCACCCCGCTGCGGTACGGCTGCGCCGAGGAGGACGAGTGGTCGAACCTGCTCGCGGTGCCGTGCACGAAGGTCCACCGCTTCGAGTACGTGGGCGTCTGGACCGCGCCCGACGTGTCCTACGACGACGCGACGAAGGACGAGGACGCCGTCCACGCGAAGTGCCGGCCGGTCATCGCCCGCTACGCGAAGGTGCCGGTCGACGGCATGCTCCGTTATCGCACGGGCAGTACGTACCGGTTCCCGTCCGAGGAGGCGTGGGCGCGCGGCGACCGGGGGGTGCGCTGCTGGTACTGGTCCAGCGGCAAGAAGCTGACCCGCTCGATCGCGGGCGGCGGCACGAAGGTCCTGCCGATCAACTGACCGGGCGTCGGCAGGGTCGGTGCGGGCAGGTCGGCGGTCCGCATCCGCGTCGGGAAGGGCTGACCGACCGGCGACACGGCACGCACCGAGGGTGATCACGGGCCGTTGCTCGTGCTATTCTCCGGCGTCGATCCCCCCTTTTGGCCCGGATCGGGTCGTTGTCGCAGAAGGACCCTCTTTCCCGATGCCGGCCGTTGCCGCCCCGACCACGTCGCCGACCACGCTGGACACTCCGGCCGGCGGCGCGTTCACTCTGATCTTCACCCGCCTGCCGGCGCTGCTGCGCCTGGCCTGCGGCCTGGTCGGCGCGGTGGTCGCCCTGTCGGTGCGTACCCCGCCCGTCGAGCCGGCGCTGCTGGTCCCGGCCGTCGCGGCCCTGACCGCCTGGTCGGTCTGGTACGCGTTCCGCGCGCTGCGCCACGGCATCGGCCGCCCGATGGTGCTCGGCGACGTGGCGCTGACCGCTGCCGCCTGCCTCGCGATGCCGGCGCTGGTCGCCCCGGAGGTGCTGCCCGGCGAGGTGAGCTGGATCGCGGTGCTGGCCAGCACCACGGTCCTCAACGCGCAGGCCAACGCCCCCATCGGTTGGTCGGTTCCGGCGGGACTGTTGGTGACGGCGGCCTACGCGACCGGCGCGCACGCCGCCGGCCAGCCCGACGAGGCCGCCGCGCACGCGGTGACGCTGCTGGTGCAGACGGCCTGCGGCGCCCTGATCACCGCCATCATGCGGCGGCGGATCGGTCGGGCTGACGACGCCTTCGTGGCGCACCAGCGGCTCACCCGGGAGGCGCTGGTCGCCCGGACCGCGCGGGACGCGGAGCGGCGGCAGAACCGGGATCTGCACGACACGGTGCTGGCCACCCTGACGATGGTCGGGCTGGGCGCGGTCGCCGGCCCGTCCGCCGCGCTGCGCGAACGGTGCGCCGCCGAGCTGCGTACCCTCACCGCGCTGGCCGACGCGCGGTCCGCGCCCGAGGCGGGGCCGGTGCCGCTGGACGGGCGGCTGCGGGCGGTGCGCGCCCGGCTGCCCGAACTGCCGGTCACCACCGAGCTGGCGCCGTGCGTCGTGCCGGCCCCGGTCGCGGAGGCGCTCGCGGAGAGCACGTACGCGGCGCTGTCCAACGTGCTCCGGCACGCGCCGGGCGCGTCCGTCGCGCTGCGGCTGAGCCGGGTCGCCGACACCGTCGTGGTCGAGCTCGCCGACGACGGTCCGGGTTTCGACCCGGCGGCCGTTCCCGCGCACCGGTACGGGCTACGCGAGTCGGTACGCGGCCGGATGTCCTCCGTCGGGGGGCGCGCCGAGATCCACTCGCGCCCCGGCGCCGGTACCCGGATCCGGCTGGAGTGGTCCGATGTCGACTGACACGACGACGGCTCCGGCCACGGCGGTGCCGGCGGCGCGTACGCCGGACGGAGGCGGCTCCCCGGTGGATCCGGCGGCGGCGGTGGCCGCCGCCTCCGACGGCGGCGCCCGGGTCGTGGCGGTGGTCATCGCGCTGGCCTGGCACACGGCGATCGCGCTGCCCGCGGTGCTGGGCGCGTGGGCGGAGCTGGCCGCGCCGACGGTGGTCCTCGCCGGCTGGCTGCTCGCGGCGGCGGTCGGGGTGCTGGCCGGCCTCCGGCTGCTGCGCGGCGCGCGCCTGCCGGCCTGGCCGCTGGCCGCGCTGCTGCTGGTGGTCGACGCGGTGGTGTTCGCGGCGGCCGGTGAGCGGCAGCTCTTCACCGCCGCGAACTGGGTGTGGGGCACCCTCGGCTGGTTCTTCGTCATGGTCCTGTGGGGGCGGCGGACCTACGGGCTGATCGCGACGCTGGGCGCACACGCGCTGATCGCGCTGGCCGGGGTGCTCGGCCACGGCGCGACCGCCCCCGCCGACCTGGCCCGGTACGCCATGTCCGTCTACGCCACGTCGACCCTTCAGGTGGCGGTCTTCGTGGGCGGCACGGCGATCGCGCGGCTGGCCCGGCAGCGGGCCGGCGCGGCGGCGGCCGCCCACGCGGCGGAGGCCGAACGGGACGCCGCCGAACGGGCCCGGAGGGAACGGCGTGCCCGCCTGACGCTGGTCAGCGGCGCCGCCGAGGAGGTGCTCGCGGAGCTGGCCGAGGGGCGGGCGGACCCGGCCGACCCGGACGTGCAGCGGCGGGCGGTGCTGGCCGCCGCCCGGCTGCGCCGGCTCATCGCCGAGTCCGACGACGTGCCCGACCCGCTGTTGCACGAGCTGCGGGCCGCCGCCGACCTGGCGGACCGCAACGGGCTGCCGATCGACCTGGTGACGATCGGCGACCCGCCGCCCCTGCCGGTGCAGGTGCGCCGCCGGCTGGCCGACCCGCTCACCGCGCTCCTGGCCGACGCCCGGGGCTGGGCCCGGCTGACCGTGGTCGCCGGGCCCGACGAGGTGGTGGTCAGCCTGGTCACGCCTGACCGGCCCGGTCCCGACACCGCCGGACCGCCGGGCGACGACGGGCGGGTGGAGTACCTCTACGAGCGGGACGGGGAGATCAGATGGGCGCAGACGCGGTGGCGGGGGTGACCGGCGGTGGGCCGGTCGGCGTGGCGATCGTGGACGACCACCCGGTCGTCATCGAGGGGGTCCGCGTCTGGCTGGCCGCCGAGCCGCGGCTGACGGTGCTGGCGACCGGCGACGACCCGGACGCCGTGCTGCGGGCCGCCCCCGACGCCGACGTGGTCCTGCTCGACCTGCGGCTGCACGGACGGATGGCCCTCGACAAGCTCGCCGAGCTGAGCGCGGCCGGTCGGCGGGTGGTGGTCTACTCGGAGCACACCGACCCGCAGACGATCCTCGCCGCCCTGGACGCCGGGGCGGTCGCGTTCCTGGCCAAGCACGAGGGGCGGGAACACTGCGTGGCCACCGTGCTGGCCGCCGCCAGCGACCGCCCGTACGTGCCGCCGGCGCTCGCCGGGGCGATCGTGGGTGACCCCCGCCCGGACCGGCCCGCCCTGTCCGACAAGGAACGTGAGGCGCTGCTGCTGTGGTTCCAGTCGATGTCGAAGGCCTCGGTGGCCCGTCGGATGCGGATCAGCGAGCACACCGTCAAGCAGTACGTCGACCGGGCGCGGATCAAGTACACCCGAGCGGGGCGACCGGCCGCCACCAAGGCGGCGCTGCTCGCCCGGGCGATCGAGGACGGCCTAGTCCGGCCGGAGGAGATCGGCATCTATCGGTCACAGGCTTCCTACGACCGGCCGACCCCCTAACGGGCGTCATGACAGCCGGCCGGGGGTCGGCGACGCTCGTAGTGAGATGCCGTCGGCACCGGAGGTCATGACGATGCACGATGACGCGTCCCCCTTCTTCATCGCCCCGCACCGCTTCGACGCGGACGACGACGTGGCCCCGGCGCTGGACCGGCGGCACGAGTTGGTCGTCGAGGCCGGTGAGCGGGTGCTCGCCCGGCACCGGCTGCACGCGTCGGGGCACCTGCTCGGCCCGACGGAGGCATGGCGGCGGTGGACGCTGCCCGAGCCGGTGGCGGTGACCGTCACCGACCGGCGGATCGCGTACGTGGGCGGCGGGCCGCAGCTCGCCCTGGTCGACGGGGCCGGTGACGGCGCGCGGCACCGCCGGGGCGTCCGGCTGCCGGGTCTGGTCAGCGGTCAGATCCGCTGGCAGTGGCCGTCCCGCCTGGAACTGCTGGCGGCGGGGCCCGCGGAGCACGCCCGCCTGCTGGTGGTCTGCGACGCGCTGCGCACCATCCAGCAGCCGGCCCTCGGCCTCACCGGCCCCGCCGGGGAGGTCATCGAGCTGACCCGCCGGGTGCGCCGGGCGGTGGCCGGGTTCCGGCTGGCCCACCCCGAGCTGGTGGACCTGTCGCCGCCCGAGCGGGACGTGCTGGCGGTGCGGGCCGGGGCCGGGCCGGGCGCCGGCGAGGCCCGGATCACCCTGCCCGGGTCGCTGCCGGTCGAGTTCCACTCCCGGGACGACTACTACCGGCCGGGACGCTCCGACCGTGGGTGGCACGGGCCCGCAGCCGGCGCAGCATCCGGGCATCGGTGAAGCCGACCGTACGGGCGGCCCCCTCCACGGTGGCGCCGTGCCCGATGAGGTGCTCGGCGCGTTCCACCCGCAGCAGCTGCTGGTAGCCGAGCGGGGTCAGCCCGGTGGCCTGCCGGAACAGTCGGGTCAGCGTCCGCTCGGCCACCCCGCCGACGGAGGCGAGGTCGGCCAGCGGCAGCGGCTCGGCGAACCGGCGGTCGATCAGGTCCTGCACCCGGTGCACGGCGTCGGAGAGGTGGGACCGGTGCCGCAGCATGGCGCCGGCCTGCGGCTCGTGACCGTTGCGCCGGGAGTGCAGGACGAGGGTGCGGGCGATCCGGGCCGCCACCGCCGGCCCGTGCCGGGTGGCCACCAGGTGCAGCGCCACGTCGATGCCGCTGGCGATGCCGGCGGAGGTGACCACCCGCTCGTCGACCACGTAGAGCACGTCGCGGACCACCCGCGCAGCCGGGAACCGGCTGGCCAGTTCGTCCTGCACGTCGTGGTGGGTGGTGCAGCGGCGGCCGTCGAGCAGGCCGGCCCGGCCGAGGGCGTACGCGCCGGCGCAGACGCTGGCGACGGTGCCGCCGCCGGCGTGGTGGTCGGCCAGCCGCCGCAGGTCGTCCGGCCCGACCGGCCCCTGCGGTCCGTGCGCGCGCAGCCGCCATCCGGGCACGACCACCAGGTCGTCGCGGGTCAGCTCGGGCCACCGGAGCCCGGCCACCAGCGGTACGCCCTGCACGGTCGGCACGACCTCCCGGTCGGCGACGTAGTGCAGCCGGTAGTCGTAGCCGAGGTCGGCGGCGGTGGAGAACACCTGGGCCGGGCCGGCGAGGTCCAGCAGGTGCAGCTGCGGGACGAGCAGGAAGACGACCCGGGGCATCGGCTCAGGCCCGCGCGCCGGCCTGAACCGCGCCGGTCACCTCGGCCACGGTGCGGATAGTGGCGAACCGGCCGGCGAGGGCGTACTCGGTGCGGGCGGTCATCTCCTCGTTCGACAGGGTACGCGGGTCGGCCAGGAGCTCCTCCTGCGTGGCCGTGGCCGGCAGGTCCCGGTGCGGGGTCGGGAAGGTCACCGTCGCGTCCGTCACGAAGGTCACCTCGTAGCCGAGGTCGCAGCCGACCCGGGCGGTGGTCTCGACGCACTGTTCGGTGCGGATGCCGCAGACGGTGATCTCGCCGACGCCCGCCGTCGTCAGCAGCTGCTGGAGGTTGGTGGTGGTGAAGGCGTTGTGCGACGTCTTCACCAGCGTGGGCTCCCCCGGGGCGGGCGACAGCCCCTCGATCAGGCGGACGTGCCCGTTGGCCGGGTCGAAGACCCCGCCGGTGCCCGGCTCGGCGTGCAGGACCCAGACGACCAGGTCGCCGCGCCCCCGGGCGGCGGCGACGAGCCGGTCCACCTGGCCGACGATGCCGGGGATGGAGGCGTACGCCCAGCTGGGGCGGCGGCGGAAGGACTCCTGGACGTCGATGACGACGAGTGCTGCTCTGCTCATGGGTTGAATCCTCGCCGGGTACGCGCCGGCGCGGCAGGCACCATCCCGCCCCGCTGCGGAACGATCCGGCCATCCCGGTGCCCGCCGGCCGGGAACCTCCGTCGGGCGTCGGGTCGATCGGGGAACGCCGGTCAGGCGTCGGGGTCGACCGCGGCGGCCCGGCGGCGGACCTCCAGGTCGGCGGCCTCCTCCAGCGTGGGCGCGGTGCCGCCCAGGTGCTTCGGGAGCCACCAGGTGTCGTCGGGGCCGGCGGGGGCGTCAGGGTACTCCCGCTGGGCCCGGTCGACCAGCGCGGTCAGCCGCTCCTTCAGGTCGACGGTCATCGCGTTGGCGTCCGGATAGGCCGCCGGGTCCATCGGCTCGCCGACCAGGATCGTGATCGGGGTGTGCCGGCGGGTCAGGGTGCGCGGTCGGCCCTTGGTCCAGAGCCGCTGGGTGCCCCAGATTGCGACCGGCAGCACCGGCACACCGGCCTCGGCCGCCATCCGGGTCGTCCCGCTCTTGAGTGACTTGACCGTGAAGGACCGGCTGATCGTCGCCTCCGGGAAGACGCCGACCACCTCACCGCGCTTCAGCGCGCTGACCGCCGTCGCGTACGACCCGGCGCCCGCCCGCCGGTCCACCGGGATGTGCCGCATGCCCCGCATCAGCGGGCCGGACACCTTGTGCGTGAAGACGGACTTCTTGGCCATGAACCGCACCAGCCGCTTCGCGGGGTTCGCGCCCAGCCCGCAGAAGATGAAGTCGAGGTAGCTGACGTGGTTGCTGGCCAACACCGCCCCGCCCGTACGCGGCACGTGGTGGGCGCCCTCAATGGTGATCTTCAGGTCCAGGACCCGGAACATCGTCTTGGCGGCGGCGATCACGGGCGGGTACACGAGTTCCGGCATGGCGCGAACTTACCCTGCCCGCCTGAACCCCATGCCGACCCGCCGGGCCACCGTGTCCGGCCGTGCTCCCACCCGCCCGTGCGGGCCGGCCCCGGTCGCGGGAGGCCGGCGGCCCCGGTCCGCCCGGTCGCCACCGGCCCCCTCGCAGTACAGCTAGTCCGTGAGCCGGTGCATGTCGAGGCGGCCCCGCGCGAACGCGTCGACGCGGCCCCACCTGCCCGGGATGTCCAGCACCTCGATCCGCCCCATCCCGATCGGCAGCCGGGGCTCCACCGCGAGGTGCCCCTCGTGCGGCTCCAGGCCGAGCATCGTCCGCAGCAGCAGCAGCGGCGTGCCGGTCGACCAGGCCTGCGGGCTGCACGCGGTCGGGTACTCCACCGGGAACTTGGTCAGCTCGCGGGGGTAGCCCCCGAACGCCTCCGGCAGCCGGCCCTCGAAGTAGGTGGCCGCGTCGAGGATACCGCTGGCGATGACCGCCGCCTCCTCGGCGAAGCCGTACCGGCGCAGGCCCCAGGCGATGAAGGAGTTGTCGAACGGCCAGATCGTGCCGTTGTGGTAGCCGATCGGGTTGTAGCGGACCTCCCCCTCGGCCAGCGTCCGCACCCCCCAGCCGGTGAAGAGCCGGGGCCCGACCAGGTGCTCGGCGATCTTCTCGGCCCGGTCGTGATCGACGATGCCGCTCCAGAGCAGGTGTCCGATGTTGGAGCTCAGCACGTCGCACTGGCGGCCGTCCGGGTCCAGGGCCAGGGCGTAGTACTGGCCGTCCTCCACCCAGAAGTCCCGGTTGAACCGCTCCTTCAGCGCCGCCGCCTCCCGCTCCAGCCGGTCGGCGAAGTCCGGGTCGCCCCAGAACTCGCGCGCCAGGCGGGCGGCCCGCAGCTTCGCGTCGTACGCGTACCCCTGCACCTCGCAGGTGGCCCGGGGGAACGGCGGCAGCTTGCCGTCCCGGTAGGAGATGGAGTCCCAGGAGTCCTTCCAGCACTGGTTCTCCAGGCCGGTGTCGGTGTTGCGCCGCTCGTACCAGATGTAGCCGCTGCCGACCAGGTCGGCGTAGTCGTCGATCCACTTCAGCGCGGCCCGGCACTCCCGCTCCAGCTCCATGACCAGCTCGACGTCCCCGCTCCACTTCTCGTACTCGTCGAGCAGCACCAGGAACAGCGGGGTCGCGTCCACCGACCCGTAGTAGGGCGAGTGCGGCTGTTCCTCGAAGGCGGCGGTCTCGCCGTACCGCATCTCGTGCAGGATCCGGCCCGGGTCCTCGTCGCGGAAGTCGTCGAACCGGGTGCCCTGTAGCGAGGCCAGGATCCGCAGCGTGGTCTTCGACAGGTCCGGCGTGAACGGCAGCGTCTGCAGGCAGGTCAGGATGCTGTCCCGCCCGAACATGGTCATGAACCAGGGCAGGCCGGCGGCCGGCAACGACGCCCCGCCGAGGGAGAGCGGCGAGAAGCGCAGCGCGGCCAGGTCGATCAGGCTGCGCCGGTACGTCGAGGCGACCCGGTCGTGCTGGCTGTTGACCTTGGGAGCCCTGGCGATCCACTCCTCGAGGTCGTGCTGGAGGGCGAGCCGCTCGGTGGTGTGCGCCCGCAGTCCCATCCGCAGGTCCCGCCCGCCCGGGGAGAGCGCCGTCGTCTTGACGTCGATCTCGGCCTGCCACTGCTCGTTGGGCTGGAGGTGGATCGAGTAGGCGAAGCCCTTGGGGTCGTAGCGCGGGGCCGGGGACCCGGAGATCAACGTCTCCCGGATGAAGTTGCCACGCCGGTAGCCCAGGCGCAGCCGGTCGGGCTCGACCTCCGTGTAGATCTCGCCCTTCTTGTTGAGGATCTCGTCCTTGACCTGGAACAGGTCGGCGAAGTCGGACGCCGCCTCCATCCTGATCTCCAGGTCGACCGGCTTCTCGTCGTGGTTGAGGATGGTGAGCGTCTCCCGGAAGCTGCCCCCCACCGCCCGCTCCCGGATGATCGACAGTTTCGCGTCGATGTAGTGCGTCGCCATCCCCGGCACCAGGAAGAACCGGGCCTCGTAGTACTGGAGGTCGTCGTACGAGAGCGGGTTGAGCCGGTCCCCGTTGACCGTCAGCACCCAGGTCGACAGGTAGCGGGTGTCCAGGGAGAAGAACCCGGTCGGCTCGCTCGGTGTCGCCTCGATGTCGCCGGTGTCCTCCGAGACCACGAAGGTGCTGCCGTCCAGGATCCGGATCGTGTTGCTCTGCGCCATCACCGCACCTCCTCATGGCCCTCGAAATGCCTCCGTGGCCCACGGGCGTCCGGATGGCCGGGGAAGAGCCGCTCCATCTGCACCACCAGTCGGAGGTCCCCGCTCACCGTCATGTCCCCCCGCAGCAGCGCCGCCACCCCGTGCTCGCGGCCGGCGGCGAGGTCCTCGAAGAGCTCGGGGCTGGTCCCGACCACCGTGTCGGCCTCCTGGTCCTCCCGGCTCACCTGGAGCCGGCCGTGGTCGATCCGCAGCAGCCAGTGCGTGGTGTGCGCCCCCTCGTGCAGGTCCAGGCGCAGGGTCCCGGAGGACTTCGCCAGCAGGGGGTCGTACCCCCGCCGGTCGAGGTCCTCGAAGAACCTCGTCGTCGCGTCCACCATCGGGTCCTCTCCTCCCCCCGTCGGTCAATGTCCCGAGCAGGGGGTCCCCGTCCGGTGCCGGGCCAACCTCGCCCGGATGGGGTGAGTCGACTCCGGTCCGGCGCGTCGGTCCTGCTGCGGATGCACGCCGGAATCCCCGCGGGAACGCAGGGAGCCCCGATTGGCCCCGGCTGGCGTGGCATTGCCGGCCAGCACCAGCCGGGTCCGGGGCGGGCCGACCCCCGACACAGCCCACCCGATGCGGCGCGACACGAGCACGAGCTGCGGGCTGTCACCACGATGCCCGCGACCGCTCGGGCGACTTCTCCACCAGCGGGTTCTCGGTGCCATCCGGCCCGTGCGCCAAGCCCTGCGCCTGGGGATTGACGGTCATGCCAGGATGCTTCGTGATCGCGTTCCCGTCGGCACTCTCCGAAGCAGAGGCTCCCGAATGACCAGGACCGCCAGGATGGGCATGGCTTTCGTAGCCTTCGCCGCGGCTGTCAGCTTCCTGATATCCCTTGCCGGCTCCTCCCTGAAGAGCACAGTCCAGGTCTTCTTCCTGAACATCGCGGACGGTTTCGACGTCGACCGGGGCAGCCTGGCGATCGCGACCACCCTGTTCGCGGTGGTTTCCGCGGTGACATCGTCGGTGATCGGGCACCTCGCCGACCGTATCGGCGCGATCCCGGTGCTGGCGATCGGCACCGCCCTGAACGGCATCGTGCTGATGCTCAGCGCCACGGCCTCCGAATTGTGGGTGTTCGTCCTCACCTACGGCGTGGTCGGCGCCGTCGCGGTCACGATGCTCTCCTTCGTGCCGCTGGGCGTGCTGGCCGGCCAACTGTTCCAGGGACGCAACAGTGGGTTGTTCTACGCGCTGCTGACCAACGGCGCGGCGGTGGGCTTCATGGTGCTGGTGCCCCTGTGGGCACACCTGGACAACAGCATGTCCTGGAACCAGGTGCTGTTCGCCATCGGCGTGATCTTCCTCGTCCTCCTGCTGCCGCTGTCACTGGCGCTGGTACGCCTGTCCGGCACCCGGCAGCCGGCCGAGGCGACGTCGAAGGTGTCGCTGTGGAGCGCCACGACCACGACGTTCCGCCATCCGCAGACGCGCGCTCTGGTGCTGGCCTTCATCGGCTGTGGGACCACGATGGCCTTCATCGACGTCCACTTCTTTCCCCATCTCCACGACCACGGCATCTCCGATTCGGTCGGCGCCTCGGCGGTGGCGGTGCTGGGCGCGTTGGAGGTCGTCGGCTCGCTGGTCGCCGGCCGGCTGTGCGACCTCGGCTGGACGCGGGTCACGCTGGTCGGCGCCTACGTGTTGCGCGGTGTCGCCATGGTCCAGCTGCTGTTCGTCGACTCCCCGGCGTCGGTCATCGCCTTCGGCGCGATCTTCGGCGTGACCTACCTGGCCACCGTGGTCGCCACGACGGTCTGGGTGACGCGCGTCCTGCCGCCCGGGGTACAGGGCACCGCGCTCGGAGTGCTCTGGGCGGTCCACATGCTGTCGGTGGCGGCGACCAGCCAGTTCGGGGCGATGCTCGCCGACCTGCAGCACAGCTACACCGCGACCATTGTCGCGTCGTCGATACTCACGGCCCTCTCCGTTCTCGTGGTGGCCATCCAGCCGAGCCCGGACAAGCGCATGTTCGGTGACAACTCCACAGCGGAGGGCGAGCGATCTCCCGCCGAGGTCTGACAGACCTTGGGCGGCACTTGACTGTCCATACGTCAGCCGGATCGGCCTGTTCGATGGAGGTGGCCGCGATCAGGGCAATCGCGGCCACCCCACAACCCATCCACCCCCGCTGCTCGAGATCTTGTCGCAGCATCGCCTGAGCCCTATCGTCTGCAATCACCAACTGCTACGACGAACTTCCTTCCCCGATGGGGTGATCATGCGTGGGCTCAACCAGCGGCCCGCACGGCGTACGCGGTTCAGCCCGCGTGCCCACCGGCCCTGATCCGGTGGGAAATCCGGTCGCCGTCGTTGGCGCCGGCCTTGCCGGCTCTCTGCTCGCGCTGCGGCTCGCCGAGCAGCTCGGGGGGCGACATGTCGAGCTGTACATCGGCACAGCCACGCCCGGCCGGGATGCCACCGCCGTTTCCGGCGGCTTGGTCCGCGGCTTCGAGACGGACCTCGACCAGTGCCGCCTGGCGGCGGACAGCCTCGCCGAGCTTCGCCGTGACCCCGCGTTGGCCGACGCGGCCGGTTACCAGCAGTCGTCAGCTTACTACTTCCTGCGCCCGGGGATCAACCCGGACCGCCAGCTCGCCGTGTTGGACGACACGCTCGGCGGCTCCGCCCGGCTGGCGCCAGCCGGGCAGGTGGCACGGGCCCTCGGCCTCGCCCCCCGACCGGAGGGCACATTCGCGGTCGTCGAGCGGCATGCGGGGCACATCAACACGGACGCGCTGCGTCGCCATGCCGTCACCCGGGCTGCCCGATCGGGCGTTCGGCTCCATCACGAGGCGGTCACGTCGATCGGAGCCGGGCCGACCGTGACGGTGGGCGACATCGCTCGGCAGCACGACGTGGTGGTGGTCGCGGCCGGGGCGTGGACCGGCGCACTGGTGCCCGTCCCGCTGCGCACCCGACGAATTCAATACGGCGTGTACGCGCTGGCGCGCCCCCACCTCGGTTGTTTCGTCGACGACGTGTCCACCCTGTACGGCCGGTCCCACGCGGCAGGGTCCGTCCTGCTCGGTGTCGCCACCTCGGCATGGGGGGCGGTTCCGGGGGACGACCGCCCCGATCCGGTGTACGTCGACCGGGTCTCGGAGGTCGCCCGCGCCGTCCTCGGCCTCGACGGACGGCTGCCGTCGCCGCAGTGGTCCGCCGCTGGCGTGGACTGCTTCGCCGACGAGGGCGGGCTGCGGCTGCGCGCGGTCGACGACATCCCGGGGGTGTTCAGCTTCACCGGTGGCGCAGGCAGCGCCGCGAAAAGTGTTCTGGCATCGAGCCGGCTGGCCGCCGCGACAGTGTGCGCGGCGGCCGGCGGACAAGCACTCCAAGTGCCCACGCCCCCGGTGCCGGTCGGCCGGGAGCTGGGCGATCAGGCGTCGAGATGAGGGGCAGTATGGAAAGACGCATGTCAGTGGTCGCGGTAGGAGCCGGCCCTGCCAACCTCGCCTTTGCCGTGGCCATGGAGGAGATGGCTCCCGACGTGGCCGGCGGAACCCTGCTGGTGGAGCAGCACAGCGACATCGCCTGGCAGCGCGGGATGCTGCTGCCGTGGACCCAGAGCCAGGTCGGCTTCCTCAAGGATCTCGTGACGCTACGCAACCCGCGCAGCCAGTATTCCTTCGTCAACTACCTGCACTCGACGGGCCGGCTGGACGACTTCATCAACCTGGGCTCGGCGTTGCCGTTCCGGCTCGAGGTCTCCGCGTACCTGCAGTGGGTGGCCAAGTCGCTGGAGCGGGTGCAGGTGGAGTACGGGCGATCGGTCACCGAGATCACTCCGGTGTCGTCGCGGGATGACGGGGTCTCGGATCGCTGGCGGGTCCAGTTCGACACCGGCGAGGTGGTGCGCTGCGAGAACCTCGTGATCGGGGTCGGCCGGGCTCCCGAGATTCCCGCCGCGTTCAGGAGTCTGCCCGGCGACCGGGTGGTCCACAGCACCGAGTTCACCAGCCGGATAGCCCAGCTTACCCCGGAGGCGGTACGCCGGGTCGTGATCGTCGGCGGGGCGCAGAGCGCCGCCGAGATGCTGTGGACGATGTACCAGCGCTTTCCGGCCGCCGAGTGCCGGATGCTGATGAGGTCGGCCGGGCTCCGCGGCTACGAGAGCAGCGCCTTCACCAACGAGCTGTACTACCCGTCGTTCGTCGACCGGTTCCACGCCAGCTCCGCCGAGAACCGGGCACAGTTGTTGCAGGAGATGCACCGGACGAACTACGCCGGGCTGGCCCCCGGCATGCTCGACATGTTGTACCGCCAGATGTACCAGGACCGGCTGACCGGTAGCGGGCGGATCGTCATGCACACGCTCACCGACGTGTTCGACGCCCGGATGGAAGGCGACGAGGTCGTGCTGACCGTGCACGACCGGCTGCGGGCGACGACCGAAGAGCTGCGCACCGATCTGGTGCTCCTGGGCACCGGCTTCCAGCAGGACAAGCCGGCGCTGATCAGGCAGACCGCCGTCGCCGCGGGTGTGCAGGAGATCAAGGTCGACCGCAACTACCGCATGGTGACGCCGGCCTCGGTGACCGCCGGCTGCTATCTGCAGGGCGTCAACCAGGAGACCCATGGCATCGCGGACTCGCTGATCAGCGTGCTGGCGGTCCGGGCCGGCGAGCTGGTGACCGACCTGCTCGCCCGCCGTCCCGGCGGACAGGCGCCGGCCGCCACGGGAACGGCCGATGGCACGTACATCGAGGGAAGGGACGACTGAACATGAAGATCCGCAAGCTCGACCGCGAGGGCCTCAAGCCCGACAACGGGCTGCAGGCTCAGCGGCTGATGCCCTGGGCGGCGTTGAACGCCCCGTTCGAGGGCTCCTGGTGTGTGGTGCCGCCCGGGGCCGAGTCCGGGGCGCACGGTCACCACGAGTACGAGATCTGGATCGCGATGACGGGCCAGGCGGAACTCGTCACCGACGCCGGCACCACGCCGTTCGTCGCGGGGGACATCGTGCACTTCCCGCCGCACGAGCGGCACCAGGTGGTCAACCGCGGCGAGGAGCCGTTCCAGATGTACGCCGTCTGGTGGGACCAGGAGCTCGCGGACCGGTTCGTCGAGCACCACCGGGCCGCCTCGTGAGCCTGGACGCATCTCCGGTGATCGTGGTCCCGGCCACCCCCACCTCCAACGGGGGCCTGCACGTCGGGCACCTGGCGGGGCCGTACCTGGCTGCCGACGTCTACGCCCGGTACCAGCACGCGCGGGGCCGGTCCGTCATCCACACCACCTGCACCGACGACAGCCAGTCCTACGTCGCGACCCGCGCGGCGAATCTGGGGGTGGCCCCGGCGGACCTGGTGCGTCACTCCACCGCCCAGATCGCACAGGCGTTCAGCGTCCTGGGTGCCACCCTGGTCGGGCTGCCGCCGGTCGACGAGACCTACCGGCGCACCGTGCTCGACTTCGTCACCGCCCAGCACGAGGCGGGCGTCTTCGAGCTGCGTACCGTCCGGTTTCCGTTCGCCCGAAAGGCCGGGGTCTGCCTCTACGACGCGCTGATCTCCGGCAGCTGTCCGACCTGCCTCGCGCAGAGCTCGGGCGGCGCCTGCGAGGCGTGTGGACACCCGAACAACTTCGACGAACTGCTCGACCCGTACTACCCGCTCGACCCCACGGACGACATCGAGTACCGCGAGGTGGAGATCCTCGTGCTGCCGCTGGAGCGGCTGCGCGACCAACTCGCCGACCACTACGCCCGACACACGCCGCGGTGGCGGCCAAACGCCCGTGACCTGATCACGGAACTGATGGCCGGCCCGCTGCCGGACGTGCCGGTCACCGTGCCCGGCGACTGGGGGCTACCGGCGCCGTTCCCGGAGACCCCCGGGCAACGGTTGTACCCGTGGATCGAGGCGATGCCGGCGATCATCTACAGCACGTGGTGGTCGGCCGGGAAGCTCGGCCGGCCGGCCGAGCGCACCGACCAGTTCTGGCTCGCCGACAACCATCCCACGGTCGTCTACTTCCACGGGTACGACAACGTCTTCCACTGGGGAATGCTCGACCTGGCCATGCTGCTGTCGCACCCGCAGCGGTACGCCACCCCGACGGTGACCGTGACGAACGAGTTCTACGAGCTGGATCGCTCGAAATTCTCCACCAGCCGCGGCCACCTGATCTCCGCCACCGACCTGCTCGACCGCGTGCCCCGCGACCTGGCGCGGTTCTACCTGACCCTTACCGCCCCGGAGTTCCAGCGCACCAACTTCACCGAGGCCGATCTCCAGATCGTGGTGGACACCCGGCTGGTGCAGCCCTGGAACCGGCTGGCCGCGGCGCTGGCGGAGCTGAGCGTCCCGGACGGGACAGTGCTGCCCGTGAGCGGGGCTGGGCGCGATCGAACCCAGGCGATGGCCGGTCGGCTGCGCCGGCACTACGACGACGAACGGTTCAGCCCGAGTGCGATCGCCGACACGATCGCCACCCAGCTGGACCGACTGGCGCGTCACCGGATCGACCCGGACACCGTGGCCGACGTGCTGGCCCAGGCGCAGATCCTGCTCGCGTACGCCGCGCCCATCCTGATCGACGTCACCGACACGCTGGCCGGTGCGGGGGTACGGCTGCGGGTCGACGACGGGGCGGTGGACAAGGTAACGATGTTCCGGTTGCCGATGCTGCCGGCCACGTTCGGCCAGTCAGGCCCCGTCGCCGTCAGCGCCGCCGAGGCCGCGGGTCCCGCCGCCGCACGAGCATCGTAGGAGAACCGGATGAAGTTGCTTGCCATCGAGACCAGCCAGTATCTGGGGTACTACCTGTCGCGCTACGCGCAGGTGGAGGCCTTGGGCGCGACCCTGTACGTGCTCAACGGTGAAGGTGAGCCGGACTTCTGGCCCGTCGAGCGCTACCAGGTGGTGGGCTCCCGCCACGTCGATGAGATCATCGCCGCCGCCAAGCAGTGGCACCAGGCTGAGAACTTCGACGGCGTGTTGACGTTCTCAGAGTCCTCGGTCATCACCGTGGCGGCCGTGGCCGAGGCCCTCGGCCTGCCCGGCATCGGAGTCGAGACCGCGGTCAACTGCCGCAACAAGTACCTGATGCGGCAGGCGTACCAGCGGGTCGGCGCGCCCTCTCCGCGGTTCCGGCTGACCGGCACCCTGGCCGAGGCGCAGGCCGCTGCGGAGGAGTTCGGTTATCCGGTCATCGTCAAGCCCACGCACGGCGCCGGCAGCAACTTCGTGTTCAAGGTCGGTTCCCCGACGGAGTTGGCCGAACGGTACGCGCAGGCGCAGGAGGGCAGCCGGAACATGTTCTGGGCGCGGTCCGAGCCGGAGGGGGTGGACCTCGGGCCGAGCGGCCTGCTCGTGGAGTCGTTCCTGGACGGCTCGGAGCACCTGATGGAGGTCGTCGTCTGGGACGACGAGGTGTACCTGGGCTCGGTGGTCGACCGGATCACCGTGGAGGGTGAGACCTTCGACGACGACGTTCACCACGCGCCGACTTCGCTGAGCCCGCAGGACCTGACAGCGGTGCACGAGGTGGTCGCGGCCGGGATGCGGGCACAGGGGCTGCGGCGCGGCGTGGGGCATGCGGAGGTGCGGTTCCACGACGGCAGGCCGCACCTCCTGGAGATCGCCGCGCGGGTGGGCGGCGGCGGGCTGGACATGATCGCCCGGCTGACCGCCGACCACGACCCGATCGCTGCGGCCGTCGACATCGCCTGCGGCGTCCGGCCCCGGGTGCGGCACTTCCAGCCCACGGGTAGGCACACCGCGTCGATGTGTCTGATCTGCGCGGCCGGCACCGTCGCCGGCGTGCGCGTGCCGACCGAGGTCAGCGATTCGGAACGGACGTTCGACCTGAAGATCACCGCACGACCGGGGGACGTCATCAAGCGCCCGCCGCACGGCAACACGATCCTGGGGTTTCTCGGCGTCACCGGAACCTCGGAGGAGGACGCCTTCGCCACGATGGTCCGCTTCGCGAACCTGATCGAGGTGGATTTCGCCGACTGACCCGGCCCGTCCACCGGCCATCCCACCACAAGCATCAGACAGACAAGGACGACGTGTACATGGCGCAGACAGTCGAGGCCGTGGTGTCGCTCGGCCCGGGCCAGCCGGTGCGGACCCGCGACATCGTGGTCCCGGACCCGGGACCGGGCGAGGCGACCGTACGAGTGCTGGCTTGCGGGGTCTGCCACACCGACCTGCACTACCGCGACGGCGTCATCGGCTCCGGGTACCCCTACCTGTTGGGGCACGAGGCGGCCGGGATCGTCGAGCAGGTGGGGGACAACGTGACGAACGTGGCTCCGGGCGACCTCGTCGTCCTCAACTGGCGGGCGGTCTGCGGACGCTGTCGCCCCTGCCGGCGCGGTACACCGGAGGCGTGCCTGCACGAGCTCACCGCCAGTCAACCGATGACGCTGACCACCGGGGAGCCGCTCGGGGCGGCATTGGGTATCGGCGCCTTCGCCCGGCTCACCCTGGTGCACGCCGGCCAGTGCACCCTCGTCGACAAGGCCGTGGACCCGGCCGTCGCCTGCCTGCTCGGCTGCGGTGTGATGTCCGGGCTCGGGGCGACGATGCGCACCGGGGGCGTCGGTCCCGGCGACACCGTCGCGGTGATCGGCTGCGGAGGGGTGGGCTGCGCGGCCGTGGCCGGCGCACGACTGGCCGGGGCGACGACCATCGTCGCTGTCGACATCGATCCACGAAAGCTGCCGATGGCCACCCAACTGGGCGCCACGCATGTCGTCGACGCCAGCCGCGATTCCGACGTGGTCGGCACCGTCCGACAGCTCACCGGCGGGCTCGGCGCCGACGTGACCATTGACGCGGCCGGGTTTCCCGAGACGTGGCGCCAGGCCTTCCACGCACGCTCCGTCGGCGGCACCTTCGTGCTGGTGGCCCGGCCCGATTCGTCGATGCGACTGGACATGCCGCTGCTGGACCTGTTCCTGCACGGCGGCACCTACAAGACCTCCTGGTACGGCGACTGCCTGCCCTCCAGGGACATGCCGATGCTGGTCGACCTGCACCTGCAGGGCCGGCTGCCGCTCGACCTGTTCGTCACCGAGCGGATCGGCATGGACGACGTCGAGGTGGCGTTCGAGCGTATGCGCCGCGGCGACGTGCTGCGCAGCGTCGTCCTACTCGACTGACGCCGAGGGGCGCTCGGCCGAGCGCCCCTCGGCCACCGGGTTGCCGACTCGCTGCCCGGCCCACGAGCCACCGTCCGGCGTGCTCAACCCGCCGGTCCACACCATCGACTCGATTCCGCACAAGGAGCAGGAATGCCCGCATCCGACGCGAAAGTTCTCTCGATCGACTATGACGGCCGCCGGTTCCGTCCAGTCGCCGACGGCAGTGGGGAGCACAGCCGCGTCGCGACATACCACCAGGATGGCGACCTGCTCTGGGGTGAATTCACCGGAGGCCACGCACGCCGGGGAACCCTGGTCGGCCGTTGCCAGCCTGACGGCTCGCTCGACTTCGCGTACTGCATGGTGCTGGACGACGGGCGGATCATCGTCGGCGAGTGTCACAGCACCCCCGAGATCCTGCCCGGCGGGCGCGTCCTGCTGCACGAGACCTGGCAGCGCCACGGCGCCCACGCCGCCAGCGGAGTGTCCCAGATCGAGGAGATCCCCACTTCTCCGCCGGACGCAGGTGCCTAAGCGGTACCGTGCCGGAGCCCGCTGTCTCCGATCACCGCCACACCGTGACCTCGACGCGGCCAGCCCCAAACGACGGACACGCCTTAGATGACCAGGATGTCGTAGCGGCCCTTCCACCGGCGGACGTGGCCGCGCCACCCGGCGAGCAGCGCGATGACGGTCCAGCCGACACCGCCGAGGAGCAGTGCCGCCAGCATGCCGCCGGAGTCGACCCGGTCGGCGACCTCGAGGTCGACCACCCCGTCCGGATCGGTGAGCACCGCGATCCTGTCGCCGACCTGGAGGCCGGGGTTGCTGCCCTGGTGGACCAGCGGCTCGTCGAGGCGCCCGTCGGCGCCCCGCAGCGTGAACTCGTGCCGCTTCCCGGCGACCTGCACGTCGACGATGGTCACCTCCTGGCGGACGCCGCGCGCCTCCAGCACCGCCTCCGGGGCGAGCTGCACCGATCCCACGAGGACGAACAGGGCCGGAACCACCGCGAGGAAGGCCAGCCACGCGGCCCGGTGCAGCAGACGTACGGCGAACACGAAGACCAGGCAGAACAGCAGGCCGGTGATGATCGGGACGACCGTCGCGCCCACCGCCACGTACGCGACGGCGGTGTTCAGCGCGATCACGACCAGACCGAGCAGCACCACCAGCATCGTCGTCGTGATCGATTTGCCGGCCGACCAGGCTCCCGCCATGGGTCCGGAACCGGTAGGCGGCGCCCCGGCCGGCGCCGTCATCGTGGATCGGTGCGGGGGCGGCCATCCGCTCGGCTGGTTCCGGCCTGGTGTGGGGGGCTCTACAGACACGGCGAGATCATAGGACCGGCGGTCCACCACGCCGGGGCGACGGCGCCACGTCCACGGTGCGGACGCGACGCCGGCTCCCGCCTCGGGGAGCCGGCGCGCCGCGGCGGACGGTCAGTTGTTCGGTTCGTCGGCGCTGATGTCGGCGAGCACCGACTGCGGTTCCCGCTCCACGGCGAGGTCACCCATCGAGACCAGGCCGACCAGCCGCCCGTCGTCGATGACCGGCAGCCGGCGTACGGCGTACGTCCGCATCAGGTCGGCGGCCGCGACCGCGTCGTCGTACTGGCTCACCGTGATCACGTCCTTGCTGGTGATCCGGTTGAGCGGGGTCGAGTTAGGGTCCATGTTCTCGGCAACGCCCCGGACCGTGATGTCCCGGTCCGTCACGATGCCGATGACGTCGTCGCCGTCGGTCACCACCACGTCGCCGATGGCGCTGTCGCGCATCTCCTGCGCCGCGGCGATCAGTGTGTCGTTGCCGTCCATCGTCACCAACCGGGTCGTCATGAACTCTCCGACCGTTGTCATGGTGCTCCCCTCTCGGTGTCGGCACCGCCGTCTACCCGCCGACCGCACGGGGTAACGCGAGCGACCCCGGCCCGGGTCAGGCGCGCGGCGGGAGGCCGTAGAGGCGCTCGACGTGCAGCCGGAGCACGAGGCGTCCCTCGGCGACCATCGCCCGCCGGTAGTCGGCCCAGTCCGGATGCTCACCCTGGATCGCCCGGTAGAGGTCGACCAGCTCCGCCACGGTCGCGTCGTCCGGGTCGGCGGCCACCGGGGTCAGGTCGGCGCGCCCCTCCGCGACCGCGTACGCCCAGCCGTCGTCGCTGCCGACGTGGAAGGAGGCGCGCGGGTCCCGGCGCAGGTTGGCGGTCTTGGCCCGGCCGTCGGTCACCGAGACGCGGATCAGGGCCGACGTGCTGTCGAAGGCGTAGATGACGGTGGAGAGCTGTGGGCGCCCGTCCCGCTTGAGCGTGGCCAGCACCCCCAGCCGGTGGCCGGCGATCAGCTCCGTCAACGCCCGCTGGGTCTCGTCGTCCGCCACGGCAACCTCCCGCTCGACCGGTCACGGCGTACCCATCGAACCACGGCGGACGCCCCGCCCGCGCCCGCGCCTGCCGTGCGCCGACGGGGCGGGCCGCACCGGCGGACGCGGCGGGCCCCCGCCGCAGCCGGCGGGGGCCCGGGAGAGGCGCGACGGTCAGCGGCGCTCGGCGGCGACCAGCTCGGCGAGCTGCACCGCGTTGAGCGCGGCGCCCTTGCGCAGGTTGTCGTTGGAGCAGAACAGGGCGAGGCCGTGCTCGACGGTCTCGTCGGCGCGGATCCGCCCGACGTAGGTCGGGTCCTGGCCGGCGGCCTGCAACGGGGTCGGCACCTCGGCGAGCGCCACGCCGGCGGCGCCGTCGAGCAGCTCGCGGGCCCGCTGCGGGCTGATCGGGCGGGCGAAGCGGGCGTTGATCTGGAGCGAGTGGCCGGTGAACACGGGCACCCGCACGCACGTGCCGGAGACGCGCAGCCCGGGGATCTCCAGGATGCGGCGGCTCTCGTTGCGCAGCTTCTGCTCCTCGTCGGTCTCGAAGCTGCCGTCGTCGACGATCGAGCCGGCGAGCGGGAGCACGTTGAACGCGATCGGCCGGGCGAACGAGCGGGGGGCCGGGAACTCCACGGCCGCGCCGTCGAAGGCGAGGCCGGCGGCGTGCTCGGCGACCTTGCGGACCTGCTCGTCGAGTTCGGCGACGCCGGCCAGGCCGGCGCCGGAGACCGCCTGGTACGTCGAGACGACCAGGCTGACCAGCTCCGCCTCGGCGTGCAGCGGGCGCAGCACGGGCATCGCGGCCATCGTCGTGCAGTTCGGGTTGGCGATGATCCCCTTGGGGCGTACGGCGGCGGCGTGCGGGTTGACCTCGGCGACGACCAGCGGCACCTCCGGGTCCATGCGGAACGCCGAGGAGTTGTCGATGACGACGGCGCCGGCGGCGGCGACCCGGGGCGCGAGTTCCTTCGCGGTGCCCTTGCCGGCGGAGAAGAGCACGATGTCGAGCCCGGAGTAGTCGGCGGTGGCGGCGTCCTCCACGGTCACCTCGCCGTCCCGCCAGGGCAGGGTGCGCCCGGCCGACCGCGCCGAGGCGAACAACCGCACCTGCTCCGCCGGGAACTCCCGCTCCGCCAGCACCTGCCGCATCACGCCACCGACCTGGCCGGTGGCCCCCACAATGCCGATCCTCATGCCCGCGAGGCTACCCAGCCCGGCGACCCGACCGGGAACGCTTTCCCACCCACCGGGGCCGGCGGCGCTCCCGCCCGGCGGCGGCCGTGGTGACCCGGGCCGCGACCGGGACGGAACGACACCGCCGGAGGGGCCGGTGGGACGGGAGGATCGCCAGCCGGCGGGGCGGCTGGCCGAAGCATCCACGCCGGCCGCCCCGGACCGGACCACCCGCACCGGCGGGGGCGGCGCGACCGATGTCACACCGCCCCGGGCCGGTCAGGAGTCGTGCTCGACCAGTTCGCCCAGGCCGGTGGCGACGAGTTCGTCGCGGATCGCCGCGGCGTCGCCCTCCACGACGAGGGTGAGATCCTCCGGGCGCAGGTGCGTGGCGGCCGCCGCGGAGACCTCCGCCACGTCGGCGGCGAGCAGCGACTCGCGCAACCGGGCGTGGTAGTCGTCCGGCAGGTCGTGCACGACCAGGGTGGTCAGCGCGGAGGCGATCGCCCGAGGGCTCTGCAACTCGACCGAGAGCTGCCCGGCCCGCCAGGAGCGCGCGACCGCCAGCTCCTCCTCGGTCACCCCGGTCTCCCGGGTACGGGTGATCTCGCCGACCGCCTCGACGACGGCCGGGGCGGTGACCGCCGTCTGCACGCTGGAGCTGACCCCGAAGCGGCCGAAGCGGCGGGACGAGGCGAAGTCGCCCCGGATGCCGTACGTGTAGCCGCGCACCTCGCGGATCAGGTGGTTGAGCCGGGAGGTGAACGCTCCGCCGAGCACCGTGCCGGCGAGCGTCATCGGCACGTGGTCGGGGTGGGAGCGGTGCGGCGACGGGTGGCCCAGCCGCAGCGTGGACTGCACCGAGCCGGGCCGGTCCACCAGGATGATCCGCCGGCCGGGGCGGGTCGGCACCTCGATCGGGCCGCCCCGGTCGACCGGCCCGCCGCCGGTGCCGGCGAACGCCGCCGCGCCGAGCGCGTCCAGGTCCAGCCGGTCCAGGTCGCCGGCGACGACCAGCGTGCCGGGACGGATGAACCACTCGGAGTGGAAGACCGTGACGTCCTCGACGTCCAGCGCCGCCACCGACTCCGGGTCGCCGTACAGGGGGCGGCCCCAGCGGTTCCCGGCGCCGAACAGGTCCGCGCGCAGTGCCGCGTCGGCCCGCGGGCCGGGGTTGGCCCAGTCCATCCGCAGCGCGGTCGCCTCGTCGTCGCGGACCCGCCGGACGTCGTCCGGGTCCAGCTTCGGGGTGCGCACCGCCTCGGCGAGCAGCTCCACGGCGGCGTTCAGCCGCTCCACCGGCACCTGCACGCTGACCTGGAACGAGTCCCAGTCCAGCCCGATCACCAGCTCGGTGCCGAGCCCTTCGATGGCCAGCGCGTACGCCGTCGCGTCGCGCTGCGCGGTCCCCTCCTCCAGGGCCTTGGCGAGCACCGCGCCGAGCCCCTCCTTGCCGGTCGGCTCGCGGCCGGCGCCCGCGTCGAGCAGCAGCAGCGCCACGGCCAGGTTCTGCCCGGGCAGGTGCGCGGCGACCACCTGACCACCCGCCACGGTGCGGCGGACCACCTGCGGGAACCGGTACGGGCGGGCGGCGCCGGGCCCGGGACGGTCGGCGATCAGCGTCATCAGGGCTTCTCCTCGGGCAGGTAGGTCAGGGTCACCCGGTCGTCGGCGGCGAGCACCTCGGCGGCGGCCTCGGCGATCTGCTCGGCGGTCACCGCGAGCCAGGCCGGCAGCCGCTCCGCGGCCTTCGCCGGGTCGCCGAACTGGGTGGCGTAGCGCCCGAGCGTGTCCGCCCGGCCGTCCACCGTGGACATCTGCCGCCACCACGAGGTGCTCAGCAGGGACTTGGCCCGGTCCAGCTCGGTGGTGGTGACCGGGACGGTGGTCAGCTCGTCGACCACCTCGGCCAGCCCGGCGCCCAGCCGTTCGGCGCTGACCCCGGGGCGGGCCGTCGCGGTGGCGATCAGTGGCGCGGGGGCGTGCGCCAGGTCCACGCCGTACGCCCCGACCAGGTCGGGCTGGGCGATCCGCTCGCCGTCGGCGAGGCGTTGGTAGAGGCGGCTGCCCCGGCCACTGCCCAGCACGGTGGCGAGCACCGTCATCACGTCGTAGCCGGAGCTGCCGAAGGGATGGGTGCGGTGCGCGACGTAGACGCGGGGCGCCGGCACCTCGGCGGTGACCGTCTCCACGGCGGGTCGGCCGGTGGCCGGGACGGTCCGGCCGTCCGGCGCGGGCGGAATCTCCGCGCGGGGCGGGATCGCGCCGAAGTACTTGTCGGCCAGCGCGAACACCTCGGCGGCCGAGGCGTCGCCCACGACGGTGAGCACGGCGTTGTTCGGCGCGTAGTACGTCCGGTGGAACGCCTGGAAGGTGCCCAGGTCGGCGGCGTTCAGGTCGGCCATCGACCCGATCGTGGCGTGGTGGTAGGGGTGCCCGGGCGGGTAGAGCAGCGGCAGCAGCCGCAGCCAGGCGTCGCCGTAGGGCACGTTGTCGTAGCGCTGGCGCCGCTCGTTCTTGACCACGTCCCGCTGGTTGTCCAGCGTCTCCTGGGTCAGCGCGGGGACCAGGCCGCCCATCCGGTCCGCCTCCAGCCACAGCGCCAGTTCCAGGTGCTCGGCCGGCACGGTCTCGAAGTAGTTGGTGCGGTCCGGGTTGGTGGTGGCGTTGAGCGAACCGCCCGCGCCCTGCACCAGCTTCATGTGCTCGGTCTTCGCCACGTTGACCGAGCCCTCGAACATCAGGTGCTCGAAGAGGTGCGCGAAACCGGTCTGCCCCTCGGGCTCGTGCCGGGAGCCGACGTCGTACCAGAGGTTCACGGCGACCGCGGGGGCGGTGCGGTCCTCACTCACCACCACGCGCAGGCCGTTGTCCAGTCGGGTGGTCTCGATGGGCCAGGGGTAACCGCTGTCGGGCATGGCACGACGCTATCCGATCAGGTGCGCGGTAAGGGGACGCGCCGCACGCGGCGAGGCATCGACCGCCGGCGGCCGGGTACCGGGGAGGCATGCCGCCTGCCGCCACCGTGACCGACCGGGCCGCCGTCGCGGTCGACCGCGCGACCGCCGCCCTGACCCGGCTGCGCCGGGCCCGCCTGCTGCACCCCGCAGGCCGCTCGTTCGCGGGCGAGGTCGTCGTCTGGGGTACGCCGGGACCGCCGACCGGGGTGCCGCTGCTGGACGGCCCGGGTCGCTTCCGGGCGACCGTCCGGCTCTCCAAGGGCGTGCCCACGCCGGGCGGCTGGCCGGACGTGCTGGGGCTGGCCGTGCGGCTGCACCGCGACGGTGGCCGGCCGTTCGACCTGCTGGTCAGCTCCAGCGGGGCCGCGCCGCTGCTGCGGAACCTGCCGCTGCCCCGGCGACGCTTCGCGGGGACGTACAGCACGATCATGCCGTTGCGCGCGGGCCGGCGGCGGCTCTTCCTGGCCGCGCTGGCCGACCCGGAGTCGCCCGACCTGGGCCGCAGCCTGGCCGAGGTGGCCGCCGCGGCCCGGTCGGACGCGCCGCGCCTGGTGCTCGCGGTCGCGTCCGCCGTCGGGCCGTGGCGGCCGTTCGGCCAGGTCGGCCTCGGTGCCCAGCTCAGCGCCCGGGAGGACGCCGCGCTGGCCTTCGACCCGATCGGCAACCTGCCGCCGGGGCTGCGGGCGGTCGGTCCGATCGCCTGGCTGCGGGAGCACACCTACCGGGGCTCGCGACGGGCCCGGGGTGCCGTGGCTCAGTCGGGGGGCTCGATGGGGGTCACCGTCTGATCGGAGGTGCGTCGTTCCAGCACGGTGTCGGGGGCGGCGTTGCGGTCCTCCTCCCGGATGTCGGACTCGGCGAGGATCGCTTCCGCCTGGGCCTGGGGGTCGTCGCTGCCGACCGCCGCCTCCTCGGGCAGCAGGTGCGCGCGGGACTCCACCCGTTCCTGGTCGCTCTGCTCGTGACTCATGACCGCCCACATACCCCGCCGCCGCCTCCGGCACGCCGCATGATCGCGACCGACCCGGCGGGGGCGCGGGCGGGCTGCGGAGGCGGGCCGCTCAGGAGCGGAACGGGCCGCGCACCTCGTAGGTGATGCCGCCCGAGGACGAGCCGGAGGTGCCGCGCTGCGACGAGAGGTAGAACCGGCTGCCGTCGGGCGAGAACGCCGGCCCGCAGATCTCCGACGAGGACTGGCCGGTGATCCGCAGGAACGGGGCGACCACCCCCGCCGGCGTGATCACGTTGATCTCCATGTTGCCGCCGTCCTCGGCGACGTAGAGGTCGCCCGAACGGGCCCCGGTGATGTTGTCCACCCCGGTCAGCGGCGCCGTCCCGGAGACCAGCGAGTCGTCGTACGCCAGGTCGACGCGCTGGTTGACCGCGTCGTAGGCCCACACCCGGTTGTCGCCCTTGGTGGTGAACCAGCAGGTGCCGTCGGCGTACCAGCAGCCCTCCCCGCCGTTGAACCTCTTCGCCCCGGAGACCTGGTTGCGGGTGAGCGTGGGCGAGCCGTCGGGGTCGGGCACCCGCGCCCAGCTCACCGGGCCACTGGTGCCCGTCCCGGCGACCAGCACCTCCAGCGTGCCGGCCGAGAGGTCGCCCCAGGTGGTCGGCCGGAACCGGTAGAAGCAGCCGCTCGTCTCGTCCTCGGTGAGGTAGACCACCCGGCGGTCCGGGTCGCAGGCGGCGGCCTCGTGGTTGAACCGGCCCATCGCCGCCCGCCGGACGCCGGCCCGGCCGCCCTCGGGGTACGTCTCGTAGACGTACCCCCGGCTGACCTCCTCGCCGGAGAGCCAGGTCCCCCACGGGGTCGCGCCGCCCGCGCAGTTGCGGTTGGTGTTCGACAGGATGCGGTACGCCGAGGCGATGCTGCCGTCGGCGTTGAAGCGCACCGCCGAGGCCCCGCCGGTGGTCAGGATCTCGGAGTTCGAGACGTAGATCCATCCGGTGCCGGCGACGAAACAGGCGCCGCCGTCGGGCGCGTCGTGCCAGGTGTACGACGTGCCGGGCACCGTCTGCCGGGACCGGGCGATCACCCGGCTGGTGAAGCCCGCGGGCAGTTGGATGCCGTTGGCGTCGGCCACGCCGAGCGGCCCGTACGGGCTGGCACCCGGCTGAGCAGGGGCGGCTTGGGCGGCGCCGGCCCAGAGACTGCCGGCGAAGGCGGCGGCGCCGCCGACGACGGTGGCACGCAGGACGGTACGACGGTCCATCGGGAACCTCCGGAGGAGCAGCGATCGGCGTCGATGAAACTACCGTCGCAGGCATCGACGAAGGTGAACGCAAAGCGAGGCTTTCCCGACGACCGGGTGGACCTTCCCACACTCTCGGGTACGCTGGGCCGCGTGACGCGTTCGTATCGATGGTTTAGGCAGCCGGCTCGCACGCCGGTGACTTCACCATGATCTGACGTCACCACATTCGAGCCGGCCGGGCAGGAGCTCTCGTTCCTGCCCTTTTGCGTACGAGCAGCCGGCTCGACCCGGGCACCGGCCCCGGGGCACGGTCGGCGGAAGGATTCCCACCGTGACGACCCCGGAGACCGATCGGGTCAGCGATCAGCGGATCGACCGTGTCGTGCCGTTGACCACCCCGGCCCTGCTGCACCACGAGCTGCCCCTCGACGACACGCTCGCCTCGGCCGTGCTGGCCGGGCGACGCGCGGTCGGCCGGGTGCTGGACGGCGCCGACGACCGCCTGCTGGTGGTGGTCGGCCCGTGCTCGGTGCACGACCCGGCCGCCGCCCTGGAGTACGCCCACCTGCTGCGCGACGCCGCCGCCCGGGTGGCCGACGACCTGCTGGTGGTGATGCGGGTCTACTTCGAGAAGCCGCGCTCGACGGTGGGCTGGAAGGGCCTGATCAACGACCCCGGGCTGGACGGTTCCGGCGACGTCAACACCGGCCTGCGTACCGCCCGCGCGCTCCTGCTCGACGTGCTGCGCCTGGGGCTCCCCGTCGGCTGCGAGTTCCTCGACCCGATCACCCCGCAGTACATCGCCGACACGGTGGTGTGGGGCGCGATCGGCGCGCGGACGGTGGAGAGCCAGGTGCACCGGCAGCTCGCCTCCGGCCTGTCGATGCCGATCGGCATGAAGAACCGCCCGGACGGCAGCATCGGCACCGCCGTCGACGCCATCCGGGCCGCGGGCGTACCGCACGTCTTCCCCGGTATCGACGTCTCCGGCACGCCGGCGATCCTGCACACCCGGGGCAACGCGGACGGGCACCTGGTGCTGCGTGGCGGCGGCGGACGGCCGAACTACGACGCGGAGTCGGTGGCCGGCGCCCTGGAACTGCTGCGGGCGGCGGGCCTGCCCGAGCGCGTGGTGATTGACGCGAGCCACGCCAACAGCGGCAAGGACCACCGCAACCAGCCGAGGGTGGCGGCCGACGTGGCGGCCCAGCTCGACGCCGGCCAGCGCGGCATCGTCGGGATCATGCTGGAGAGCTTCCTGCTCGCCGGTCGCCAGGATCTCGACCCGACCCGCGAGCTGACGTACGGCCAGTCGGTCACGGACGCCTGCATCGGCTGGGACACCACCGAGGAGGTCCTCAGCCACCTGGCCGCCGCCGTCCGCACCCGCCGCCGCACCCCGGCCCCCACCCCCGCCTGACCCCCGCCCCGCCCCCGGCGATCATGAGGTTAGCGGCGAAGTCGATCTTCATCGCTGCCGCCAACCTCATGATCGCCGGGAGGTCGGCGGGCGGGAGGCGGTCGGGCGGGAGGCGGAAGCGTGGCGGGAGGGCGGCGGGAGGACGGGGCGGGGTGGCGCGGGAGGTGGAGACGGACAGTGCCGCCCCCGGGCCCTGAGGGCTCGGGGGCGGCACCGGTGTCGGTGTGCAGGTCGCCTCTCGGCGAGTGGCACGACGCGGCTCCAGCCGAACGGTATTCCGCGAAGGCAATTAGGTGAGGCCCGGGGACACTGGACACACCGACACCTCACTCAACCGGCGACCCGCCGCCGGTGTTCCGGCCCCCGCCATGACCGCCGTCACAGGCCCCGGGTGGCACTCCCGTCGGGCCGGGCGCGGGACGGGTTCGCGGTCCGGGCACGGTCCGAGCACGGGACGGGCCATCGGCACGGTGGCGCGGACCCACGAAGGCGAGGCGGCGCGGACCCACGGAAGGCGAGGCGGTGACGTTTGACCGATTCGGACGCGGGTAGCTGACGGTCGTGACCGACGACGCACCCGTGACGGACGCGCCCGTGACCGAGGAGCCGGACATCCGGCGCCTCGACGACCTCCTTGAGGATCTCTACCACGGCCAGGAGCGGATCAGTCAGGCGGACATCTACCGCCGGGCCGTCGCCGCCGAGCTTCCCGCGCAGCTCCTCACCCGCATGGCCGCCCTGCCCGAGGGCGAGTACGCCGTGGACGAGGTGGCCGACCTGCTCGGCGGTTCGGTCACCTGACGCCCGGCGGCCCGGGACTGGCACGGCCCCGGCGGCCCGGGACTGGCACGGCCCCGGCGGCCCGGGACTGGCACGGCCCCGGCGGCCCGGGACTGGCACGGCCCCGGCGGGTCGTGGCGACCCGTCGCGGGGCGATACCGCCGCCCACCCGTCCCCCGGGGGCGGACGGCCTTCCGCACCGGAGGCCGACGAGCAGTGAGGAGAGCGAGATGTCCCACCACGAGGAAGAGCACGAGAAGCTGCCGGCGCTCGGTCAGCCCCCCGAGGGCCGGGACACCCTGCCGGAGCCCGACTTCGCCAACGAGCACGACCGCACCGCGGTCGACCGGGACATCATCACCGGGGCGGACGCCGACGAGCGCGAGCCGGAGGCCTCCCGCGGCTGGGCCGGCGAGGACCACGGCACGACCCCGACCTGACCGGCGGCGACCACCGCGACACGACCCCGGCCTGACGCGGCGACCACCGCGGCGGCACGCCGACCCGGCGCTCCGGTCAAGGCCACGACAGCATCGCGGGCCACCGGGCGGAGCCGAGACAGCCGGGCCGACGGCACGACGAAGGACAGGCAGCGACGAAGGGGGCCGGCACAAGTGCCGGCCCCCTTCGTCGTACGGTCCTCAGTCCTCGTCGTGGTCGCCGCCCTCGGCGGCCTGCTGCGCCACCGCGTACGCCATCTGGAGGAAGTCCGAGGCGGCCACGGCGGTCAGCGCGGTCGCCACCAGGCGGGTGAGCCGGGGGGCGAGCACCAGCCCGCCCGTGAACCCGGTGGCGACCCAGACGGCCAGACAGAACGGGCAGCTCAGCAGCTCCCCGATCGCGTGCCGGGTGGAGCTGCCCTGGTCGCGGACCTGCTCCATCACCTCGCCGCTGCCGATCGGCTTGTCGTACCGGGTGAACGGCGCCCGCAGTGGGCTCGTCACCGCGTCCTTCGTCAGCAGCCGGCTCAGCTTGTGGGTGGCGATGCTCAGCAGCACCACATCGGCCGGGGCGGGACGCTCGGGCACCGGGCGGCCGGTCGCCCGGACCAGGCCGGCGATGCCGGCGGTCACCCCGGCGTACGTGCCCATCGCCGCCAGGTAGCCGCCCAGCGGCCGGTGTTCGTGCGGCGCGTACGCCTGGCGCAGCCGCGCCACCTTCTCCTTCAGGGCGGTCACCCGGTCTCCTCGATCTTCTCGCATGCGGTCCGGCTCAGCCGGCCTGCAGGTTGTCGGCCACCTCGCGGGCGAGGCTGTCCAGGGCCTCGTCGGCCAGTCGCCCGGCGTCCGGACCGCCCGTGATGTCGAGCCGCGTCCTGGCGCCACCCGCCTGGGCGGGCTCCACCCGGATCTCGGCCGACCACTCCTCGGCGGCGCTCCACCGGGCCCGCAGTTCCTCCGCGCTGACCTCGTCCGCCGGACTGCCGTCGGCCCGCAGCGGCTCGGGCAGCCACGCCGACGCCCGGGCGGGGTCGGTGGCGGTGTTGAACACCACCTCCGGCGGCGCGGACATCCCGCGCTCGGCGGACGCCATCACGCGTCCCGCAGCCGGTTCGGGTCGACCTCGCGGCCGGGGTGCCGGGCGAGGTACTCGGTCTCCAGCTCGGCGGTGCGCCGCAGGTGGTTCGCGAGCGCGGAGTCCGCCGCGTGGCGCAGGGTGTCCAGGCGGGTGCGGTGCAGGCTGTGCATCTCCCGGATCAGGTCCTCGTCGGCCAGCTCGGCGGGGTCGACGCCGAGCAGCTCGCCGTCGGGCGGGTCCGCCTCGCCGGAGGCCCTGTCGTGGACATGGTCGCCGTCCCACTCGGGCATCCGCTGCTCCGGGCTGCCGAAGTCGTCCTGCCGTACCGATCCCGTCATGATCGACCCCCTGCTCTGGTTTGGGCTCGCGTCTAGACGGATGCCCACACCGGAAGGCACCAAACCATCCCCGCGCCTACGACGCCGCGTCGGAGACCCCGGCGGCCCCCGGTACTCTCGATGCCATGAAACGGCTCTGGACCCCGGCGTGGATCGCGCGCCACGTGGCCATGGTCGTGCTCGTCACCGGTTTCCTGGCGTTGGGCTGGTGGCAGGTCAGCCGGGCCGCCGCCGGCAACGCGATCAGCTGGGGCTACGCGGTCGAGTGGCCGATCTTCGCGGGCTTCGTGGTCTTCGTCTGGTGGCGTGAGGTCCGGCACGCGCTGCGCGGGCCGGCGGCGGCCGCCGCGCCCGAGGAGGCGTCGACCGCCGCCGGGACGCGACCGGCCGACGCCCCGCAGGCCGCCGCGACGCGCCCGGTCGTACGCCGACCCGTGCGGGTCGCCCGCGTGCCCGCGGCTGCCGACGGCGGCGAGGACGGCGACCTGGCCGCCTACAACCACTACCTGCAATGGCTGAACGACAACCCGGGCGCCAAGCCCGGTGACTACCCCGGCTGAGGCCGGGCGCGAAAGGACGGACGACGGTGGGCGCAGCCCTGACCCGGTACCGAGTCATCGCCTGGATCGTCGGCGTGGCGCTGATCCTGCTGGTCGTGATCGGCATGCCGATGAAGTACGGCTTCGACGACCCGATCCTGGTGGAGACCGTGGGCCAGGCGCACGGTTTCCTCTACATGCTCTACCTGGTGGCCGCCTTCGACCTGTCCCGCCGGGCCGGCTGGCCGCTGAAGCGGATGGTCCTGGTGATGCTGGCCGGCACGGTGCCGTTCGTCTCCTTCTACGCGGAGCGCCGGGTCAGCTCCTGGGTGACGGCGGAACAGTCCGGGCGCACCCCGGAGCCGGTCGCCGGCTGACCCGGCTACCGGGTGGGCCGCCACGGGTCGACCGAGGCGAGCGGGTCCTCCCAGCCGCCGTACCGGTTCATCTCCCGGGCCCGGCGCAGGGCCCGGGTGACCTGGCCGAACTGCCGCTCGTCGTCGGTGCTGAACAGCAGCACCCGTTCGCCCCGGCGCCGGCCCCACAGCTCGTACGCGGGCGGTCGCCACCGGTCCCCCACCAGCGCGACCAGCACCGGCAGCAGGAACACCAGGCCCAGGACGAGGTACGCCCCCGCGGTGAGCCGTTGCAGCCCGCCGGTGAAGCCGAGCAGCAGGCCGACGCCGCCGATCATGGCGCCGGTGACCAGGACGGCCCGTACCGCGACGCGGTCGTGCGGGCCGCGGCCGGTCTGCAGGTGGGTCAGCTCGGTGACCTGCCAGCTGTTGCGGCCGACGGTGAACCGGTCGACCGTCACGATGATCCCGGGTCGGGCGTAGAGGAGGGTGTTCTTCCGCGCGGTCGTCCGCGATGACCGCGTCTGTCGGGTGGCGCCTTGAGGGTTCACGGTTCTACCTCCCGCGGCTGGTGCCGGGTCGGTTCCCGTCGACGGTCCCGCATCGTGCCGGTCGACGGGATTCCCGGCTGCGCGCTTCATTGTGTGGCGCACGTGCCAGCCCCGACGGCGATTTCGGCTCGCGTCCGAGGGCCGCGGTCGCGTGACACGCCGGTTCCGACCGCCATGTCGGTCTTGTCGGTCATAACGGCTCAGGTTGCGGCGGCATGCGTCGACAACGACGAAAGGCACGGATCGCCCGGTCGCCGACAATAGCCGCCGCCCGCTGCGGCGGGCCGGAGGATTCGATCACGCACCGCGCCCGTCGTGATCAACAATTTCCGTCACTCGGCCCACATTCGACCCTGCTTCAACTGCGCATCACTCCTGCCCCGGGTTAGGTTGTCCGGGCCGGCCCGGTCGATCGCCGTCCACCCGGACAGCACCGGCCCGGTGTCGCCGGGGGCGTCAGCAGCCCGCGGCGGCTGGTGGGAGAGGAGCCTTCCGCTCTTGTCGTCCCTCAGGAACACGCTGCGCGCCCTGGCGGTCGCCGTGGTGTCGGCCACGCTGCTCGCACCGGCGGTGCCCGCCCGGGCCGAACCGTCCCCCGCCGAGCTGACCCGGCGGATCGAGAACTCCTCCGCGAAACTCGAACACGTCGTCGAGGCGTACAACAAGCTCCGGGAGGAGATCAAGGCCAACCAGGCCGCCGTGGCGCGGGTGCAGAGTCGGATCGGTCCGCTGGAGCAGGAGACCGAACGGAGCCGGGCGGACGTCGGCGAGATGGCGGTGACCGCGTACAAGACCGGCAGCAACCTGACCACCGCGGAGGCGCTGCTGCGTCCCGGCGGCGCCGACACCCTGCTCGACCGGCTGGGCATGCTCGACCAGCTCACGCGGCAGCGGCAGGAGAAGATCTCGAACTTCACGGGCAACCAGCGCCGGCTGCTCGACGAGAAGACCCGGCTGGAGGTCACGCTGGGCCGGCAGGCGGCGCAGGCCCGCGAGATGACCGCCGCGAAGAAGCGGATCGAGCGCGACCTGGCCGAGCTCTACGAGCTGCGCAGGCAGGCGTACGGCCGCGCCACCGAGAAGCCGGCGGCCCGACCCGACAGCGTGAAGGAGGCGCCGGCGGTCTCCGGCCGGGCCGGCGTGGCGGTGCGGTACGCGTACGGCGCGCTCGGCAAGCCGTACGTCTGGGGCGCCGACGGGCCGAACGGCTACGACTGCTCGGGCCTGACCTCGGCGGCCTGGCGGGCGGCCGGCAAGTCGCTGCCGCACAACACCCGGATGCAGTGGGGCGCGGTGGCCCACATCAGCCGGAGCGAGCTGCGCCCCGGCGACCTCGTCTTCTACAGCGGGCTCGGGCACGTGGGCCTCTACGTCGGCGGCGGACAGGTGATCGACGCGCCGAGCGCCGGGCGCAACGTGCTCAAACGTGGCATGAACCTGATGCCCATCCAGGGCTACGGTCGGGTCCGCTGACCGCACCCGGCGAAACGGCGAACGGCCGGCGTCCCCCATCGGACGCCGGCCGTTCGCCGTTGTTCCTACCCTGCTCAGGCCGCCTGTAGCCCCTCGGCCCGGGCCAGCTCGCGGAGCCGGCCGAGCGCCTGGATCTCCAGCTGCCGGATCCGCTCCCGGGAGAGCGAGAACCGCGAGGCCACCTCGGTGAGGGAGTGCTCCCGGCCGTCCTCCAGCCCGTAGCGGGCCCGCATGATGCCGGCCGAACGGTCGTCGAGGTGGTTGAGCAGACCCTCGATCCGCTGCCGCTCAAGCCCCGTCAGGACGATCTCCTCCGGCGACGGCGCGTCGCTGTCGGCGACCAGGTCCCCGAGGTTGGTGTCGCCGTCGTCGCCCACCGGGGTGTCCAGCGAGACGGTGTCCTGCGACCAGCGGACCAGCTCGTTGACCCGCTCGACGGTGACCCCGAGGGACGCCGCGATCTGCTCCGGCTCCGGGTCGCTGCCCAGCTCGCGGGTGAGCTGCCGGGCCACGTTGCGCATCCGGTTGACGTCCTCGACCAGGTGCACCGGCAGTCGCACCGTGCGCTCCTGCTGGGCGATCGCCCGGCTGATCGCCTGGCGGATCCACCAGGTCGCGTAGGTGGAGAACTTGTAGCCGCGCACGTAGTCGAACTTCTCGACCGCCCGCACCAGGCCGGTGTTGCCCTCCTGGATCAGGTCCAGCATGGGCATGCCCGAACGCACGTAGCGGCGGGCGATCGACACGACCAGCCGCAGGTTGGCCCGGATGAACAGGTCCTTGGCCCGCTCACCCTCGGCGACCAGCCGCTCCAGGTCGTCCCGGTCGGCGCCGGCGGGGACGCGGTCCTCACCGAGCAGGTGCTCGGCGTAGAGGCCGGCCTCGATGGCCTTGGAGAGGTCCACCTCCTTGGCGGCGTCCAGCAGTGGCGTCCGGGAGATCTCGTGAAGGTAGACGCCGACCAGGTCGCGCTCCTCGGCAACCTCGTCGGTTCGCATGCCGATGTTCTTGTCCACGTTGCCCACGGTCCCCTCGCTCGCGCCGGTTGCCCGGTTCCTTGCCATCCCCACGTCCATCAGCCCTCCCCCGTAACTTCCGCTGTGCCCACCGGTGCTGACACCTACACAACAGTTGAGACGCGCCGGGGATTCCATGTCGTGAGTCGAAAGTGTCACGAATGCCTGATAATCCGCTGAGAGCGCGGTCCATGTTTGCTGTCAGCACCCCGGTGGCGGCTCTCCGATGGGCACCACGCTAGGGGCGGCGGATCGACGTGTCGCCGTGTCCCGGTCCATGGCAGCACCGCCACGCCCGCAGACGCAGCGACCCGGGTCACCGTCGTGCTGCGATCCTGGTCACTGCGGAGTCACGCACGGGTGGACCGGTCGGTTCATCCACGCCCGTGCTAATACCCCACCCCCCGCTGAACAATCCGCGCCGCGGGCCCATGCCCGTACGTGACGGGGGTCGCAGGGCGGGTGGGCGGCGGGTGGCGGGGTGGGGTCGGCTCAGGAGGCGAGCAGGGCCAGGGCGCCGCGGACCTGGTCGGCGGAGCGGGCCAGGGCGGCCCGCGCGGCGGACACCTCCACCCCGGAGACGAGCGAGACCAGCGCCACCTTCATGTCGCCGTCGGCCTCGTGGAGGGCCCGCCGGCAGATCTCCTCCGAGCAGCCGGTCGCCTCGATCAGGATCGAGATCATCCGGCCCCGGAGCTTGGCGTTGGTGGCGACCATGTCGATCATGAGGTTCGAGTAGACCCGGCCCAGGCGGACCATCACGGCCGTGGAGAACGTGTTCAGCACCAGCTTCTGCGCGGTGCCCGCCTTCATCCGGGTCGACCCGGTGACGACCTCCGGCCCGGTGTCCACCCCGATGAAGACGTCCACCGACCGGGCGGCCTCAGCCTCCGGGTTGGCACAGAGCAGCATGGTCGAGGCCCCCTTGGCACTCGACGCGGCGAGCGCCCCCAGGACGTACGGTGTGCGTCCGCTGGCGGCGAGTCCGACCACCAGGTCCCCGGCCCGTACGCAGTCGGCGGCCTCCGCCGCGCCGCCCCGGTCGTCGTCCTCGGCGTCCTCGACCGCCCGCCACATGGCCTCGGGCCCGCCCGCGATGTGGGCGCAGAACCAGTGCCGGGGCGAGTTGAAGGTGGGCGCCAGTTCGGCGGCGTCGAGCACGCCGAGCCGGCCGGAGGTGCCGGCGCCGAAGTAGTGCACCCGGTGCCCGCCGCGCAGGGCGGTCACCGCCAGGTCCACCGTCGCGGCGATCTCGTCGAGGACGGCCGCGACGGCGCCGGGCACCCGCCGGTCCGCCTCGTTGATCACCGTGAGCACGTCCCGGGTCGACATGAGGTCGAGGTCCGCGCTGAGCGGGTTGCGCCGCTCCGTCGGCGCGCCGACCCGGATCACCGGACGGGCCGCCACCGGGGTCACCTCGTGGGGTTCCACCGCGCCCGCCGTCATGCCCGCCTCCGTCCCGGGCCGACCCGGTGTGACCGGACCGCCTCGGCTGTCGCTTCGAGGGCCTTCCTGGCCCGGGACCGGTTGCGCGCCGCCACCCCGACGAAGAGGCAGTCGACGACGGTGAGCTGGGCCAGCCGGCTCGCCATCGCGCCCGAGCGGTAGGTGGTCTCGCGGGCGGCCGTGGTGAGCACGAAGTCGGCCACCTCGGTGATCGGCGACCGGGGGAAGTTGGTGAGCGCCACCGTGGACGCTCCCCGGGCCCGCGCCTGCTCCAGCACCTCGATCACGTCGGAGGTGGTGCCGGTGTGCGAGATGCCGACCGCGACGTCGCCCCGCCCGAGCAGCGCGGCCGACGTCAGCGCGGTGTGCACGTCCGGGAAGTAGAAGGCGATGCGACCGATGCGGTGCAGCTTCTGCTGGAAGTCCGAGGCGACGAAGCCGCTGGCGCCCGCCCCGTAGACGTCGATCCTTCCGGCGCCCGCGATGGCTTCGACGACCTGTTCGCAGATCGCCGGGTCGAGCTGCTCGGCCGTCTCCTCGACGGCCCGCGCGTCGTTGAAGGCGATGGTCGCGATGATCTGGGCGAGGTCGGCCCCGGGTGGGATGTCGCCGCCGACGACCCGCGCGTCCGGCGGCTCGACCCGGCGGGCAGCCTCGGCGGCGAGCCGGATCCGCAGCTGGGGGTAGCCGTCCATGCCGACGGAGCGGCAGAAACGGATGACGGTCGCCTCGGATGTCTCGGCGGCGGTGGCGAGGTCGGTGATGGTCCGCCGCGCGGCGTCGGCCGGGTCGGCGACCACCAACCGGGCGACCCGCTGCTCAGCCGGCGACAACGACGGGAGCAGGCCGCTGATGTGGACGATCAGCCCACCCGGCTCGTGACTCGCAGAAATCTTCGGACTCTTCGCCACGGATGAAACTTACTTTCACGAGGCGTGAGCGTCAACCATGACTCCGCGTATTGAGGAAAGTACCGCCTGCCCGGACGCGCCGTTTCGGCCAGCGTGCCATCCGTACCGCCCAGCGTGCCATTCCCAGGCAGGCGGGCGCCTCCCCCGCCGGACCTGCGCGGAGAGGCCGTACGGTCGCCACCGGCCCGCGCGCCCCTCGTGCAGACGATGCCATCCCGCGGCCTCTCACGGTGCCCCGGCTGCCCGGCCGCGTCCCGGAAAGCCGGCCCGTGGGCCGTCGGCTCAGCCGGCTCGGCGGCCAGCCCGCTCAGGCGGTCAGCCGGCCGATCGCGACCGGCTCCGCGTCCGGCGGCGCGGGGACGACGGCGGGTCGGACGTCGCGCCCGTCGGCCGACCGGCCGTCGCGGCCGTCGGCGGGCGCCAGCCAGCCCGCCATGTGGGCCTGGATCTGCCGGGAGACCTCCTCCGGCGGGCGCCCGGCGTCCACCACGACGAAGGTCGGGTACTCCGGCAGGGTCCGGTACGCGGTGTCCGCGGCGGTCAGGTAGCGCATGCTCTCGTGGTCGGTGCCGCGTTGCTCGATCCGCCGGTACGCCTCGGCGGGATCGACGGTCAGCAGGAAGGTCACCTGCGGGCGCGGGAACATCCGGTAGCCGGCCCGGGCCAGCCGCTCCCAGCGCTGGCCCCCGTGCGCCCGGATGCTCGCGTACTGACAGGCGGAGTAGCGGTCCATCACCGCGACCCGGCCGGTCGCCAGGCAGCTCAGCAGGGCGACGGCGATCGCCAGCCAGCGGAGCACGGACTCCACCGCCAGCATGCCGCTGCGCCCGACGAGCCGCTGGGCGTCCGGGCGGCCGAGGCGGTGCGCGAGGCGGCCCAGCCAGCGCCGCCCGCCGGCGTTGCGGTGGTAGGTGGCGGGGCGGCCCGCCGCGGTGAGCGCGTCGGCGAGCCGGTGCGCCTGGGTGGTCTTGCCCGAGCCGTCGATGCCGATCAGGGCGACGGCGCGCAATCGGGCCCTGCCGCGCCGCGCCCCCGGTGATCTGGACACTCTGCACAGGCTATCCGACCCACGCTCGCGTACCCGGAGATTTGTGCCGTGTCCTCCCGGTTGACCCCGACCGTGCCACCTGCCAGGTGTGGCCCGCCGGGATGCCGGGTACCGGAGTTGGATCAGCCGCCCACCACCATCGACGGGAGACGCCAATGGCAGAGCGCGGGGACGAGAGCCTGGTGCACACGTTGAAGAAGGTCGCCGCCGTGCTCAAGCAGGAAGAGATTCCCTTCGCGCTCGGGGGCAGCTTCGCGGTGTACGCCCACGGCGGTCACTCCAGCGAGCACGACGTCGACTTCCTGATCCGCGAGGTCGACGTGGAACGCTCCCTGGAGGCGCTGGTCGCGGCGGGCTTCACCGCCGAGCGGCCGCCCGAGGACTGGCTGGTCAAGGTCTTCGACGACGGCCGCATGGTGGACCTGATCCACCGGCCGATCGAGACGCCGGTGACCGAGGAGACGTTCGCCGACACGGTCGTCCGGCCGGTCGACGCGATCCACATGCCGGTGCTCTCGGCCACCCAGCTCATGGTGCACAAACTGCTGAGCTTCTCGCAGCACTACTGCGACTTCGCCCGGGGTCTGCCGCTGGCCCGTTCCCTGCGGGAGCAGATCGACTGGGAACGGGTACGCAAGGAGACGCAGCACTCCCCGTACGCGGAGGCGTTCCTGGTGCTGCTGGACCGGCTGGAGGTGGTGCCGCACTCCGGCACCGGCGAGGGAGAGGGGAAACCGTGACCGAGCACCGCGACGTCGCCACCGGACCGCCCGACGAGTACGTCGAGGCGGAGATCCACCGGCTGCTGACCGAGGACCCGGACGTGGCCGAGCAGGGGATCACCGTGGTCCGCCGGGAGCGCGGCCTCGTGCTCTACGGCGAGGTCGAGAGCCCGCACCGGCGGGAGGAGATCCTGCGCCGGGTGGCCGAACGCTTCCCCGACGTGCCGGTCACCAGTGACATCGGGGTGATCCGCGCGCAGGCGCCCACGGAGATCGAGCAACTGCCCTGAGGAGGTTCCATGGTGATCCGGATCGCCGCCGTGGGCGACGTGCATCTGGACGAGGACGTGGTCGGCCGGTTCCGGCCGGCACTGGACGAGCTGCCCGAGCACGCCGACGTGCTGCTGCTCGCCGGCGACCTGACCCGGCACGGGACCGAGTCGGAGGCCCGGTGCGTGGCCACCGAGTTCGGCGGGCTCGGCGTGCCGGTGGTGACCGTGCTGGGCAACCACGACCACCAGTGCGACCAGGTGCCGCAGGTGGTCAAGGTGCTCGAGGACGCCGGGATCACCGTGCTGGAGGGCGACGGCGTCGTGCTGGACTGCGCCGGCGGCCGGCTGGGCGTGGCCGGGGTGAAGGGGTTCGGCGGGGGGTTCGCCGGCCGCTGCGCCAGCGACTTCGGCGAGCCGGAGATGAAGGCCTTCGTCCGGACCACCACGGAGAGCGCCGACGCCCTCGCCGCCGCCCTGCGGGGGCTGGAGTGCGACGTGCTGGTGGCGCTCACCCACTACTCGCCGGTGCCGGACACCCTCGCCGGTGAGCCGTTGGAGATCTACCCGTTCCTGGGCTCGTACCAGCTCGGTCAGGCGATCGACTCGGCACCGACCGCGCTGGCCCTGCACGGGCACGCGCACGCCGGCTCCGAGCGGGGCACCACGCCCGGCGGGGTACGCGTCCGCAACGTCGCCCACCCCGTGATCAAGCAGGCGTACAGCGTCTTCCACCTGGGCGAGCACCTCGATCAGGCACAGGTTTCCGGCATCGGCGGCTCGGGTATTCAGCAATCATGGAGCTGATTCTCTGGATTCTCGCAGTCGTACTCGTGGTCGCCGGCATCCTCGCGCTGTTCCGGCGGCAGATCCTGTGGGGCGTCGTCCTCATCGTGGTCGGCCTGCTCGTCGGGCCGGGTGGTGTGAGCATCTTCAATTGACGAGGCGGCTACAGGCCGCCGTTCAGGACCCACCGGGGTCGTCGTGACCGGAACTCCGTCCTCCCGACAGGAGCCTCCGGCCATGACGACCCCGGTGTCGTGCCGTCCGGAGAGGGACCGTGGGTTTACAGTCCACCTCCGGCGGCAATATCTCGACCATGGAGATGTCTAGGAGCGCTGAACGGGCCGGCGGCGCCCGGCAGTGGTGGACACTGCTCGGCTTCGGGGCGGCGGTGTTCGTCGCGGCGGCGATCGGCGGGCTCGGCGTGCAGGGCACCTCAACCGAGTACGCGAGCCTCGAACAGCCCGCCTGGGCTCCCCCGTCCTGGCTCTTCGGACCGGTCTGGAGCCTCCTCTACGCGATGATCGCGGTGGCCGGCTGGCTGGTCTGGCGGCGGGTGGGCTTCGGCCCGGCCCTCTGGGCGTGGACCGCCCAGCTGGTGCTCAACGCCGTCTGGACGCCGCTCTTCTTCGGCGCCGGCCGCTACGGGCTGGCGTTCGTCGAGATCCTGCTGATGTGGGTGGCGATCGGCGTGACGGTCGCGCTCTTCCGCAAGGTGTCCCGCCCGGCGACACTGCTGATGCTGCCCTACTGGGCGTGGGTCACCTTCGCGGCCGCCCTGAACTTCGCCATCTGGCGCCTGAACAGCTGAGCCGGGGCGGCGGAGGACACGACGACGGAATGGGGCCCCGGCGCGCAGCCGGGGCCCCGTCGCCCGCTCAGCAGCGGGGCACGCCGGGGATGTAGCCGTCGGAGCCGGTGTAGACGTACGCGTCGGCGATGAAGCGGCCGGAGCCGATCCGGTCCCAGATCGTGCTGGTGCCGTAGGTGCCGGTGACGCTGGTGCCGCTGGTCTGGCACTGGATGGTCACCCGGGTGCCGTCGGCGACGGTGCCCACCGCGGCGTAGCCGGTGCCCGGGCCGGAGCGGACGGTCAGCGCCGTGCCGCTGGTGTTGACCGTGCCGGATCCGGCGCTGCTGCCGCAGCCGTTGTCGCTGGTGTAGTTCCTGGTGCCCCAGTAGAGGGCGAGCGCGCCGTTGAACCGCACCTGGATGTCGGCGCCGTTGAGCCGCTGCTCGTAGTGCAGGTGCGGGCCGGTCGAGCCGCCGGTGCTGCCGACCCAGCCGATCACCTTGCCGTAGCCGACGCTCTGGCCAACGGAGACGTTGAAGCCGTTGAGGTGGGCGTAGTAGGTGTGGTAGCCGCCCGCGTGGCTGATCCGGACGTACTTTCCGTAACTGGTTCCGCCGAGATCGGTCACCCGGTCGACCGTGCCGGGGGCGCTCGCCACCACCGGGTCACCGAGGTCGTCGGTGCGGTTGAAGTCGACCGAATACGCCGGGCTGTGGTTGGTCCGGGTCTGCCCGGACCAGGACTGCCCACACGGGAACGGGACCTTGAACGTGGGAGCGGCCATCGCCGGGGCCGCCGGGACCACCAGCGCGCCCACGGCCAGCAGACCGGCCGCCAGCAGGCCCAACCACCGCTTGCCCATCCAGCACCTCCTATGTCGAAATCCTTCGATCACCTGCCCTCAGCGTGTCAGAAAATGACATCGATGGAAAGGGGTCGAATTCCCGTGTGGGAGCGTGCCCAACAGGGGGCCTACGGGTTTCCGGATTGTTACTTGCTCGTGTCCGGATAGGGGTGGACCAGGCCAGATGCAAGCGCTTACATGTGGTGACGCCCATCGGACCGGCGCGGGTTCGATCCCTGACGCGCCGGCAAGGAAGGAGAACGGCATGGCGTTTGCCAGATCACGCCAGGCTCTCGCGATCGCCGGCGTGCTGGGGCTGGCGCTGAGCGCCACCGCCTGCGGCACCGGCAGCGACAAGAAGAGCGACACCGCGGGCTCCGCGGAGTGCGCCGCATATGAGAAGTACGGCGACAACGACGGCAAGAAGGTCACGATCTACTCGTCGATCCGGGACATCGAGGCCGACCGCCTCGCGGAGTCCTGGAAGCAGTTCGAGGACTGCACCGGCATCGAGATCGACCACGAGGGCAGCGGCGAGTTCGAGGCTCAGCTCAACGTCCGGGTCGACGGTGGCAACGCCCCCGACCTCGCGTTCATCCCGCAGCCGGGTCTGCTCAAGCGCTTCGTCGACTCGGGCAAGCTCAAGCCGGTCGGCGCCGACACCAAGAAGATGGCCGAGGAGAACTACCCGGCCGACTGGCTGAAGTACAGCACCGTCAACGGCCAGTTCTACGGCGCCCCGCTCGGCTCCAACGTGAAGTCCTTCGTGTGGTACTCGCCGAAGACCTTCAAGGAGAAGGGCTGGACGGTCCCGACCAGCTGGGACGAGCTGATCAAGCTCAGCGACCAGATCGCGGCCAGCGGCACCAAGCCGTGGTGCGCCGGCATCGAGTCGGGTGAGGCCACCGGTTGGCCGGCCACCGACTGGATCGAGGACCTGATGCTGCGGACGCAGACCCCCGAGGTCTACGACCAGTGGACCACCCACGGCATCCCGTTCAACGACCCGAAGGTCGCCGAGGCCCTCGACAAGGCCGGCACCATCCTCAAGAACGAGAAGTACGTCAACGGCGGCTTCGGCGGCGTGAAGAGCATCGCCACCACCTCCTTCCAGGAGGCCGGCGTGCCGATCACCACCGGCAAGTGCGCGCTGCACCGCCAGGCGTCCTTCTACGCCAACCAGTGGCCGCAGGGCACCAAGGTGGCCGAGGACGGCGACGTCTTCGCGTTCTACTTCCCGGCGATCGACGCCAGCAAGGGCAAGCCGGTGCTGGGTGGCGGCGAGTTCGTCGCGGCCTTCGCCGACCGGCCCGAGGTCCAGGCCGTGCAGACCTACCTCGCCTCGGGTGAGTACACCAACAGCCGCGCCAAGATCGGCGACTGGGTGTCGGCGAACAACAAGCTCGACCTGGCCAACGTCGCCAACCCCATCGACAAGCTCTCCGTCCAGATCCTCCAGGACAAGTCCACCGTCTTCCGCTTCGACGGCTCGGACCTGATGCCGGCGGCCGTCGGCTCCGGGACGTTCTGGAAGGGCATGGTCCAGTGGATCAACGGCAAGGACACCGCCACCGTGCTCCAGGGCATCGAGAGCAGCTGGAAGTGATCTGACCCGGGGGGACCGGTCCGCTGGCGCGGGTCGGTCCCCCCGGTTCGTCACCGAACCCTTGAAGGAGGGTCGATGGAGTTCGACTTCATCGAGGAGAAGGACAAGTTCATCATGCTGGGGTGGGGGCTGTTCGCCTTCGTCCTGGTGGTGGGTGGCCTGCTCCTGCTCCTCGACGTGGTGCCGTCCTGGTTCGCCCGCCGCCGGGAGGCGCAGATCGTCGCCGCGTACGCGAGCGGCGCCCCGCTCCCCCGTCGGCGCAAGCCGCGGGAGGGCATGTTCGCGCTCTTCTTCCTGATGCCGACGCTGCTGCTGCTCACCGTCGGGCTGATCGTCCCGGCCATCCGCACCACGCTGCTGTCGTTCATGGACGGCAACAGCAACGAGTGGGTCGGGCTGCGCAACTACGGCTGGATGTTCTCCGAGGACTCCATCGTCCGGGTGTTGATCAACACCCTGGTGTGGGTGCTCCTCGTCCCGCTGGTGGCCACCTCGTTCGGGCTGCTCTACGCCGTGATGGTGGACAAGGCCCGGTTCGAGGCCGTGGCCAAGTCGCTGATCTTCATGCCGATGGCGATCTCCTTCGTCGGCGCGAGCATCATCTGGAAGTTCGTCTACGCGTACCGGGGCGACGGGCAGGAGCAGATCGGTCTGCTCAACCAGATCGTCGTGAGCCTCGGTGGCGAGCCGAAGCAGTGGCTGCTGGACTCGCCGCTGAACACGCTGCTGCTGATCGTGATCATGATCTGGATCCAGGCGGGCTTCGCCATGGTGGTGCTCTCGGCCGCGATCAAGGCGATCCCCGCCGACATCGTGGAGGCGGCCCGCCTCGACGGGGTCAGCCCGTGGCAGATGTTCTGGCAGATCACCATGCCCAGCATCCGCCCGGCGCTGATCGTGGTCGTGGTGACGCTGTCGATCGCCACGCTCAAGGTCTTCGACATCGTCCGGACGTCCACCAACGGCAACTACGAGACCAGCGTCATCGCGAACGAGATGTACAACCAGGCGTTCCGGTACGGCGAGAACGGGCAGGGCTCGGCGCTGGCGGTGTTCCTGTTCATCCTGGTGATCCCGATCGTGATCTACCAGATCCGCAACATCCGTCAGCAGCGGGAGGGCTGAGATGACCACCGCGACGCCCACCGTCGCCGCCGGCACACAGAAGACCGACGGCCGCTCGACCAGCACCGCCGGACGGGTCCGCAAGCGGCTGAACAGCCGCACCGCGACCCTCGTCTCGATCGTCATCGCGTTGGTCTGGACCATCCCCACCTTCGGCCTGTTCATCTCCTCGTTCCGGCCGGAGGACCAGATCAAGTCCAGCGGGTGGTGGACCTTCTTCACCAACCCGTCGTTCACCTTCGAGAACTACCAGGAGGTGCTGTTCGGGGGCTCCTCGTCGTCCCCGCAGCTCGCCAGCTACTTCATCAACTCGCTGGCGATCACCATCCCGTCGGTGCTCTTCCCGCTCGCCTTCGCGGCCCTGGCCGCGTACGCGCTGGCCTGGATCAACTTCCGGGGCCGGGACTGGATGTACATCGCGATCTTCGCGTTGCAGATCGTGCCGCTGCAGATGGCCCTGGTGCCGCTGCTGAAGTTCTTCTCCACCGGGGTCACCGTCGCCGGGGTCACCGTCATGCCGGCCTGGGACCTGGTCGACGAACAGAAGTTCGCGCAGGTGTGGTTCGCGCACACCTGCTTCGCGCTGCCGTTCGCCGTCTTCCTGCTGCACAACTTCATCTCGCAGCTCCCGGGCGACCTGATGGAGGCCGCCCGGGTCGACGGGGCCACCCACCCGAAGATCTTCCGCAGCATCGTGCTGCCGCTGATCACCCCGGCGCTGGCCGCGTTCGGCATCTTCCAGTTCCTCTGGGTCTGGAACGACCTGCTGGTCGCGCTGATCTTCGCCGGGGGCGGCGACGAGACCGCCCCGCTCACCGTCCGGCTGGCCGAGATGGCCGGCACCCGGGGCAACGAGTGGCAGCGGCTCACCGCCGGCGCGTTCATCTCGATCGTCGTACCGCTGATCGTCTTCCTGTCCCTCCAGCGCTACTTCGTGCGCGGCCTGCTCGCTGGCAGCGTCAAGGGCTGAGGGGTCTCCGCCGCCGCCGGTGTCACCGGCGGCGGCGGAGACGGGCGGAGCGGGGGATAGCGTGACGAAGATCGATGATGTCGCACGCCTGGCCGGGGTCAGCACCGCCACCGTGTCCCGGGCGTTGCGCGGGCTGCCGACCGTCTCGGCCGCGACCCGGCGCCGGGTGCTCGCGGCGGCCGAGCAACTGGAGTACGCCGTCTCGCCGAGCGCCTCGCGGCTGGCCGGCGGGCGCACCGGCACGGTCGCCGTCGTGGTCCCCCGCATCACCCGGTGGTTCTTCGGCACCGTCGTCGAGGCGGTCGAGGACATCCTCCAGCAGGCCGGCTACGACCTGCTGCTCTACAACCTCGGCGGGCGGGAACAGGTCCGTCAGCGGGTGCTGCGCACCGCCAACCTGCACAAGCGCGTCGACGCGATCATGCTGGTCGCCACGCCCCTGCGGCCCGCCGACCTGACCGCCCTGACGAAGCTGAAGCTACCCGGGGTGACCATCAGCTCCGGCACGGTGGTGCCCGGCTGGCCCTGCGTACGCATCGACGACGTGGGTGTCGCGCGGACCGCCACCCGGCACCTGCTCGACCTGGGGCACCGGCGGATCGCCCACATCTCCGGCGACCCGGACGACGAACTGGCCTACACCACCCACCTCGACCGGCGGCGCGGCTACCGGCAGGCACTGCGCGACGCCGGGATGGTCCCCGATCCCGGCCTCGACGTGGAGTCGCAGTTCACCATCAGCGGCGGTACGCGGGCCACCGAGGAACTGCTCCGGCGCGGCGACCCGCCGACGGCGATCTTCGCGGCCTGCGACGAGATGGCGATGGGGGCGATGACCGCGCTGCGCGATGCCAACCTGCGGGTGCCGCAGGACGTCAGCGTGATCGGTGTCGACGACCACGACCTGGCCAGCGTCCTCGGGCTGAGCACGATCGCCCAGCCGGCGGCGGAGCAGGGCCGGCTCGCCACGCGGATCCTGCTCGACCCGCTGCACGGCCGGGCCCTGCCGCCGGGGAGCAACCCCTATCTCGACACGCCGGGGTCACCGGTGATCCTGCCCACTCGGCTGATCGTGCGTGAATCGACAGCACCACCCCGGGCACACTAACGGGAAAACCGCCGACGCCCGGCAGCATCCGACCGTCCGGCTCGACACACGGGAGAAGGCCCTGAACAGCAACCCGACGCACCAGGACACGCCCGCCGGCCCGGCCACCGGTTGGTGGACCAGGGCCACCATCTACCAGGTCTATCCGCGCTCCTTCGCCGACTCCGACGGCGACGGGATCGGTGACCTGCCCGGCATCACCGCCCGCCTGGACCACCTCGTGGAACTGGGCGTGGACGCGCTCTGGCTGTCGCCGTTCTACCCCTCCCCGCAGGCCGACGCCGGGTACGACGTGGCCGACTACCGCGACGTGGACCCGCTCTTCGGCACCCTCGCCGACGCCGACCGGTTGATCACCGAGGCGCACTCGCGCGGGCTGCGGGTCATCGTCGACCTGGTGCCCAACCACACGTCGTCGGCACACCGGTGGTTCGCCGCGGCGCTCGCCGCCGCCCCCGGCAGCCCGGAGCGCGACCGCTACATCTTCCGCGACGGCCGGGGGCCGGACGGCGCGCAGCCCCCGAACGACTGGCAGAGCGTCTTCGGCGGGCCGGCCTGGACCCGCGTCACCGAGGCCGACGGCCGCCCCGGCCAGTGGTACCTGCACCTGTTCGACTCCGGTCAGCCCGACCTCAACTGGGACAACCCCGAGGTCCGCGAGGAGTTCCTGGAGGTGCTCCGGTTCTGGCTGGACCGCGGCGTCGACGGCTTCCGCGTCGACGTGGCGCACGGCCTGATCAAGCAGGCCGACCTGGCCGACTGGCAGGAGCCGCAGGAGATCCTCTCCGGTCAGGAGATCGACAAGCCGCGCCCGCCGATGTGGGACCAGGAGGGCGTGCACGAGATCTACCGGGACTGGCGGCGCGTACTGGACGGCTACCCGGACGAGCGGATCCTGGTCGCCGAGGCGTGGGTCGAGCCGGCCGAGCGGCTGGCCCGCTACGTCCGCCCGGACGAGATGCACCAGGCGTTCAACTTCGAGTACCTGCTGGCCGCGTGGACCGCCCCGGCCCAGTACGCCGTGATCACCCGCTCGCTGGAGGCCACCGACTCCGTCGGCGCCCCGACCACCTGGGTGCTGTCCAACCACGACGTGGTCCGGCACGCCTCCCGGTTGGGGCTGCCGATCACCGGCAAACGGCCCAACGGCATCGGCATCGGCGACCCGCAGCCGGACACCGCGCTCGGCCTGCGCCGGGCCCGGGCGGCCACGCTGCTGATGCTCGCCCTGCCCGGCTCGGCCTACCTCTACCAGGGCGAGGAGCTGGGCCTGCCGGAGCACACCACGATGCCCGACGAGGCCCGGCAGGACCCGACCTGGGCGCGCAGCGGGCACACCGAGCGGGGTCGGGACGGCTGTCGGGTGCCGATCCCGTGGGAGGCCGACGCCCCGTCGTACGGCTTCGGGCCGACCGACGCGAGCTGGCTGCCCCAGCCGTCGCTCTGGGCGGAGTACGCCCTGGACCGGCAGCGCGACACGCCCGGCTCGACGTACGAGCTGTACCGGACGGCCCTGCGGCTGCGCCGCGAGCACCGACTCGGCGAGGGCACCCTGGAGTGGCTCGCCTCCGGCGACGAGGTGCTCTCGTTCCGCAACGGCGCGCTGACCGTACTGGCCAACTTCGGCGACGCCGCCGTGCCGCTGCCCGCCGGGTCCGAGCTGGTGCACGCCAGCGCCCCGCTGGACGCCGACGGCGCCGTGCCCACCGACGTGACCGTCTGGGTCCGCCCCGCCTGACGCGGCAGGGGTCCCTCGGCGGCGCCGCGCCTGCCGAGGGGCCCCTTCCTACAGGCGCTCGGCGCGGTCGTGCAGCAGGTCCCGGACGTCGGCGATGTCACCCGGCGAGGTCCGCGAGGCCAGCCAGTACATGACGCCCGTCGGGATGAAGAAGAGCTGGAAGGCCGCCAGCCCGACGGCGTAGTTCAGCGGCGGCGGGAAGGCCGCCCGCAGGCCGTGGAAGGCCACCCCGACCAGCCCGTTGCCGGCCGCCCGGCCGACGCCGTTGACCAGGTTGCCGAGGCTGTAGACGGTGCCCCGGTGCTCGGGCGGGTTGACGTCGGCGATGAGGGCGAACCAGTTCGGCGAGTTGGCCGAGGTGAGCGCCAGCGCCACCACGGCGGTGAGCAGGCTCAGCCCGACCGTCGGCTCGGTGAACACGCTGCCCAGCACCGCCCGCACCACCGAACCGGCGCCGGCGCCGTCCGGCACGTCGATGCGGACCGGCACGAAGAAGAGCACCAGGTAGAACGGCAGCGCCGCGAGGATGCCGACCGCCGCCACCAGCGCCCGGCCCCGGGGCGTACGCCGTTGCAGCGCGTCGCCGACCAGCCCGCCCACGATGGAGAGCACCCCGCCGAGCTGGAACAGCGTGGCGAAGACGCTGCCCACGATGACGGCGGTGGCGGCGGAGTAGCCCTGGTCCTCGGCCCGCTCGGCGAAGAGCACCGGCAGCCAGACCAGCGACCCGAAGGCCGCCTGGGCGGTGAGCCCCTGGAGGATCAGCCAGCGGTTCGTCCGCCGGCTGAGGATCCTCGGCAGGTCCGCCCGGCTGATCCGGTAGTCGTAATCGGCGCCGGTGGCGAGCGCGTCGGCCAGTTCCGGCTCGCTCTGCCCGCGCCGGATGTCGTAGGTGAACAGGTAGGCGAGGGTCGCCGCGATGCCGACCACGGTCAGCAGCAGGAACGGCCGTCGCCAGTCGGCCGCCCCGAGCAGCCCGCCGACCAGCGTGCCGGCCAGCGTGCCGACGCCCTGGGACAGCCCCCAGAAGCTCATCACCAGCCCCCGGCGGCGGGGCGAGATCAGGTCGGTGACGACCGAGAAGCCGACCGACCCGACCGCGCCCAGCCCGACCGCCGCCAGGATCTGCGCGGCCAGGAAGGCGGGATAGTTCACCGCGACCGCGCTGCCGCCCGTGCCGAGCGCCCAGATCAGGGTGCCGACCATCAGCAGCGGCTTGCGGTTCGCGCGGTCGCCCACGTACGCCCAGCCCACCGCCGCCACCGCGCTGGCCAGGAAGCTCACGGCGGTGACCAGGCCGAGCAGCCGCTGCGGCACGTCGAAGGCGGTGGAGATGGGCCCGTACAGCGGGGGCACCAGACCGATCGCCACGTTGTCCAGCGAGGCGAGCAGCACGAAGACCACGACGCTGTAGAACCGGTGCCCGGGCGTCCCGCCCCGGGCCCGCGCCGGCCCGCCCCTGGTCAAGGTCATGTGCGGCAGCCAACCAGGATCAGGTCACGAGCGGGTGACGACGCGCGGGCTCGCCGGGGCGCTCAGAGGTAGCCGCCGATCGCGGGCGGGGCGGCGGGCGTGGCCGGCGTGCCCGCCCGCAGCGCGTACAGCTCGGCGAGGGTGGCGCCCTGGGGCGGCACCCCCGCCGCCGTGCCCAGCCACCCGGTCGCCTCCTCGTACGACAGCGGGCCCACCTCGATCCGGGCCAGGCAGCGCCCCGGGCGGACCACCGCCGGGTGCAGCCGGGACAGGTCCTCGTTCGTGGTGATCGCGACCAGCACGTCGCGCCCCTGCCCGAGCAGCCCGTCGGTCAGGTTGAGCAGCCGGGACAGGGCCTGCCCGGCGGCCTGCTTCGCCTCGCCCCGGATCAGCTCGTCGCAGTCCTCCAGGATGAGCAGCCGCCACCGGCGGCCCGTCCCCTGCTCACCGTCCTCGTCCCCGACCGCCACCTCGGACAGGTACGCCGTGTCCGCGAAGAGCACGTCCGGGTCGAGCACGGCGTCGACCTGGCACCAGTCGTGCCACTGGCGGGCGAGGGCGCGCAGCGCGGTGGTCTTTCCCGTCCCGGGCGCCCCGTGCAGCAGCACCAGCCGGCCGGAGAGGCGCTCCGGGGTGGTCGCCATCAGCTCGTCGAGCGCGCCGCGGGCCGCAGCGGCGTAGTTCGGCCGGATCGCCGACCACTCCGGCGCGGCGATGGCGCGTACGTCGCGCTGGCTGCCCCGCCGGGGGTTCTGGTGCCAGAAGCCGATCCGGCCGGCGCCCGGATCCTCCGGTTCGGCGGCACCGTCGACGATCCGGTCGAGGGTCGAGCGGCCCACCTCCTCGGAGACCGCCGTGACCGTCACCTCCGCGCCGCGCCCCTTCCAGGTGACCACCCGGGCCGTCCAGCCGTCGCCGGCCAGCAGGCGGGATTTCTGCCGGTTCTCCACCGCCGTGCGCAGCAGCCGCCCGTCCGGGGCGGTCAGCGGCGCGTCGGGGCGCACCCGGGAGAGCCGGACGGTGTGCGACCACGGGTGCCGGCCGGTGACGAAGTCCGCCAGGACGAGCGCGTCGATGACGTCGCAGGGGGTGTCCGCGTCGTCGTACTGGAGCATCGAGGGAATGCCGGTGCCGGGCGCCTCGTCCGCTTCGGGGGTGGTTCGCATCCGTCGATGATCGCGAGCCGGAGCGCGCCCGTACAGTCGTTTACCCCACCACGGCGTCGACCCGGTCGAGGAAGTGCCCGCGGGCGGCGGCGTACCGCTCCCGGATGGCGGGGACCGGGGCGGCGGCGTACTCCTCGGTGCCGTGGACGGACCAGGTGGGGGGCGCCGCGCCGCCCAGGGCGACCCAGGCGGCCTGGCGCGCGGCGCCGTCGGCGACGTACTCGCCGGGCGGCGGGACGACCACCGGCACCCCGAGGACCTGCGGCGCGATCCGCCGTACGGCCGCCGAGCGGGCGCCGCCGCCGACCAGGATCACCCGGCGCACCGTGGCGCCCTGGGAGGTGAGCGCGTCGAGGCCGTCGGCGAGGGCGCAGAGCAGCCCCTCGACGGCGGCGCGCGCCAGGTGGGGCGCCGTCGAGGTGCGCAGGGTCAGCCCGTGCACGGCCCCGGACGCCAGCGGCCGGTCGGGCGTCCGCTCACCCTCCAGGTAGGGCACCATGACCAGCCCGTCCGCGCCGGCGGGGGCGGAGAGCGCCAGGGCGGCCAACTCGTCCAGGTCGACCCGGAGCATCGACGCGGCGGCGTCGAGCACGCGGGCCGCGTTGAGCGTGCAGACCAGGGGCAGGAAGCGGCCGGTGGCGTCGGCGAAGCCGGCGACCGTGCCGCTCGGGTCGGCGGCCGGGGTGTCGGCGACGCTGAACACGGTGCCGGAGGTGCCGATCGAGACGACCACGTCGCCCGGGCCCGCGCCGACGCCGAGCGCGGCGGCGGCGTTGTCCCCGCTGCCGGGGCCGAGCACCGCCCCGCCGGCGGGCAGGCCCCGCAGGGCGTCGGGGCGTACGGCGCCGGCCGGCTCCGCCGGGCCGAGCACGGTCGGCACGTGCGGCCGCCGGCCGAACGCCCGCTCCAGCAGGTCGAGGCGGTAGTCGCCGGTGGCCGGGGACCAGTAGCCGGTGCCGCTGGCGTCGCCCCGGTCGGTGCGCAGCGCCGCCAGTCCCGGCGCGCCGGCCAGCCGCCAGGTCAGCCAGTCATGCGGCAGGCAGACCGCCGCCACCCGGGCCGCGCGCTCCGGCTCGTGCCGGGCCAGCCAGCGCAGCTTCGTGGCGGTGAAGCTGGCGACCGGCACGCTGCCCACCGCCTCCGCCCAGAAACGGCGGCCGGTCTCCCCGCCGCCGGCCTCCTCCACCAGCTCGGCGGCGGCCCCGGCGGAGCGGGTGTCGTTCCACAGCAGCGCGGGCCGGACCACGTCGCCCGCCTCGTCGAGGCAGACCATGCCGTGCTGCTGGCCGGCGACGGAGACCGCCGCCACGTCGGCCAGCCCGCCGGCCGCGTCGACCGCCGCGCCCAGCGCGGCCCACCACGCCGCCGGGTCGACCTCGGTGCCGTCCGGGTGCGGCGCCCGGCCCTGCCGGAGCAGGGCGCCCGTCTCCGCGTCCCGGACGACCACCTTGCAGGACTGGGTCGAGGAGTCGACCCCCGCGACGATCGGCATCGCCGCGGCCTCAGCGGGCGCCGAGCAGGTGCTCGACGGCGAGCTGGTTGAGCCGGACGAAGCCGAAGCCCTTCGCGGCAGCGGTGTCGACGTCGAACTCCTCGAACGCGGAACGGTCGGCGAGCAGGTCGGCGTAGCCCTCTCCCGGTGCCAGCGTCGGCGTGCCCAGGTCGGCCACCCGGCTCGCGGCCAGCGCCTCGGCGACCTCCGGGTCCGCCCGGAACGCCGCCGCCCGCTCCTTGAGCAGGAGGTAGGTGCGCATGTTCGCCTCCGCCGACGCCCAGACGCCGGTCATGTCCTCGGTGCGCGAGGGCTTGTAGTCGAAGTGCCGGGGGCCGTCGTAGGCGGGCACCCCGCCGGGGCCGCCGTGCTCGAGCAGGTCGACCAGGGCGAACGCGTTCAGCAGGTCGCCGTGGCCGAAGACGAGGTCCTGGTCGTACTTGACGCCGCGCTGGCCGTTGAGGTCGATGTGGAACAGCTTGCCCTGCCAGAGCGCCTGGGCGATGCCGTGGGCGAAGTTCAGGCCGGCCATCTGCTCGTGCCCCACCTCCGGGTTGAGCCCGACCAGCTCGGGGCGGGCCAGGGTGGAGATGAAGGCCAGGGCGTGCCCGACGGTGGGCAGGAGGATGTCGCCGCGCGGCTCGTTCGGCTTGGGCTCGATGGCGAAGCGCAGGTCGTAGCCGGAGTCGACGACGTACTGGCAGAGCAGGTCGACGGCCTCCCGGTAGCGGTCCAGCGCGGCCCGGACATCCTTGGCGAGGTCGTACTCGGCGCCCTCCCGGCCGCCCCACATCACGAAGGTGCGGGCACCGAGCTCCGCGGCGAGGTCGACGTTGCGCAGCACCTTGCGCAGCGCGTACCGCCGGACGTCGCGGTCGTTGCTGGTGAAGCCGCCGTCCTTGAAGACCGGGTGGGTGAAGAGGTTGGTGGTCACCATCGGGACCACCAGGCCGGTCTCGTCGAGCGCCTTGCGGAAGCGGGCCACGTGCCGGTCGCGATCGGCGGCGTCCGCGCCGAAGGGCACCAGGTCGTCGTCGTGGAACGTGATCCCGTACGCCCCCAGCTCGGCGAGCCGGTGCACCGCCTCGACCGGGTCCAGCTCGGGACGGGTGGCGTCGCCGAACGGGTCGCGGGCCTGCCAGCCCACCGTCCAGAGGCCGAAGGAGAACTTGTCGGCGGGGGTGGGACGGGGTGCCATGGCAGACCTCCGAGGTGTCGTCCGCTATTTGTTCAGTGGTTGAATTATTTGGTCGGCCTGTGGCAGTGTCAAGGGGTGACCCGCCCCGACGCCCCGCCCGGACCGGTGCGGCAGGGCAGCCTGCGCGAGTGGAACCTCGCCGTGGTGCTCGGCCGGATCGCCGCCGCCGACCGCCCGCCCTCCCGGGCCGAGCTGGCCGCCGGCACCGGCCTCACCAGGGCCACCGTCTCGGCCGTGGTGGAGGACCTGCGCGCCGGCCGGTTGGTCGCCGAGTCGGAGCCGACGCCCCGGACCGGCGCGGGACGGCCCTCGCGGGGCCTGGTGCTCGCCACGGACGGCCCGGCCGGGCTCGGCCTGGAGGTCAACGTCGACTACCTGGCCGCCTGCGTGGTCGACCTCGCCGGCCGGGTCCGCCACCACACCGTGCACCGCGCCGACCTGCGGCCCGTCTCCCCCGCCGAGGCGCTCGCCCGGCTGGCCGACCTGGCCGCCCACGCCCGCGCCGACGCCACCCGCGAGGGGCTCACCCTGGTCGGCGCGGCCCTCGCGGTGCCCGGCCTGGTCGACGACGCCGGCCTGGTCCGGCTCGCGCCGAACCTCGGCTGGCGCGACGTGCCCGTCCCCGCGCTGCTCGGCGGGGGTACCCCGCTGACCGCGCACGTCGACGGCGTACCGCCACTGGTGGTCGACAACGAGGCCAACCTCGCCGCGCTGGCCGAGTTGCACGCCGGGCCGACCGGCCGGGCCAGCTTCCTGCACATCTCCGGCGAGGTCGGCATCGGCGCCGGAATCGTGCTCGACGGATCCCTGTACCGGGGCGCGCGCGGCTGGAGCGGGGAGATCGGTCACCTCCCGATCCGGCCCGACGGACCGCCCTGCCGGTGCGGCGGGCGCGGCTGCCTGGAGACGTACACCGGGCAGGAGGCGATCCTCGCCGCGGCCGGCCTCGCCGGCGCGGACCTTCCGGCGGACACCGCGACGACCCGGCTGGCCGAGCTGGCCGGGGCCGGCGACCCCGGCGCGCTGCGGGCCCTGGCCGGGGCCGGAACCGCCCTGGGGGTCGCCGTCGCCGGCGTGGTGAACCTGCTGGACCTGGACACCGTGGTGCTCGGCGGCGGGTACGCCCCGCTGGCGCCGTGGCTGCGCCCGCCGGTGCTCACCGAGATCTCCCGGCGGGTGCTCACCGCCGCGTGGTCCCCGGTCACCGTCCGCCCGGCGGCCCTCGGCGCCGCCGCCGCGGCCGTCGGCGGGGCCGGTTCGGTGGTACGCCGGATCCTGGCTCGCCCGGCCGGCTGGCTGGCCCGCCCGGCCTGAGCCGGGATTCCACCGATGGCCGCGCAACTGCGCCTCGGTACGCTTGCCCCGAGGCAACGACCCCCATCCGAGGAGTGCACGACCAGCATGCGCACAGGTCGACAGACCGGGGCGCCCGGCGAGCGGCGGTGACCGCCGCTCCCGGGGGCGGTAACACGGGCCCGGCCGACGGCGGGCAGCCCGCCCGCTCCCGCTCCGGCCTCTCCCCCGACCCCGCACGCCCCTCACCCGGGAGGTGCTCGACGGGCTCACCGAGGCGGTCGTGACCGCCGACCGGGCGGGGCTGGTGACCCTGGTCAACGCGATGGCGACCGCGCTCCTCCCCGAGGTCGTGCCCGGCACGGACCTGCACAACTGTCCGATACCGGCCATGGCCCGGTCGGTGGGGGCCGGGGCGGACAGCTTCGACACCGAACACGGCGGTCGCCGGCTGCGCGGCGTACGACGCGACCTGGCCGACGGGCGGCACGCCTGGTATGTGCGGGACGTCACCGAGGAACACTCGCGCGCCGAGGCGCTGAGCGTCGAGCGGTCCCGGACGACGTTCCTCGCCCAGGCCGGCAGCCGCCTCGGGCTGTCCCTCCAGCGCGAGCAGACGCTGCGGACCACCACGACCCTGCCCGTGCCCTACCTGGCCGACCTGGCCATGGTGGTCGACCTGGCGCCCCCGCCCGCGCAGGGCCAGCCGCACTGGATCCGGTACGACGGGGTCGACCCGGCCCCGGTGACCGGGGTGGCGACCTGGTCCCTGACCGGCTCGCTGCCCGGCCTGGCCGAGGCGCTGGCCGGGCACGCGGTCGGCCCTACCCCGTGGCCGGACGGGGAGACGGCCGCCCTGTCCACGGTGCTTCCGCCCGGCTTCGGCCGACCCGGCACCGTGCTGGTCAGTCCCATGCGGGGCGCCGGACGCACCACCGGCGCCCTGGTGCTGGTCCGCCGCGCCGGGCGGGCCGGCTTCGCCCGGCGCGACGTCGAGCTGGCCCGGGAGTTCGCCGCCCGCGCGGGCGCGGCCCTCGGCGCCGCCGAGCTCTACGGCGAACAGGTCCACCTGGCCCGGGTGTTGCAGAACAGCCTGCTCCCGCCCGTCCTGCCGGCCGTGCCGGGCGCCACGCTCGCCGGCGGGTACCGGGCGGCCGGCGACCGGCTGCGCATCGGCGGCGACTTCTACGATGTATTCCCCATCCCCGGGGGCGCGATCTTCGCCCTCGGGGACGTGGCCGGCAAGGGTGTCGGCGCGGCCGTCCTCACCGGGCGGGTCCGCCAGTCCCTGCGGACCCTGCGCCTGGTCGAGCAACGGCCGCTGGAGTTGATGCGGCTGCTCAACCAGGCGCTCTTCGACGCCCCGGACGCGGCCCGCCGCAGCCAGTTCACCACCCTGCTGCTCGGCACCCTCGACGCCGCGCCCGACGGCGGGTGCACCGTCCGGATCGCCGGCGGCGGCCACCCGTCCCCGCTGCTGCTCCGGGCCGACGGTGGGGTCGCCCCCGTCGCGGTCGGCGGGATGCCCGTGGGCGCGCTCGCCGCCGCCCGGTTCGCCGAGGCCGAACTCCGCCTCGTCCCGGGCGAGCTGCTGCTCGCGTACACCGACGGGGTGGTGGAGGCCCGCGGCGGCCCCGGCGGCCAGGAGATGTTCGGCGAGGAACGGCTGCGCGCGGCGCTGGCCTCGGCCGCCGGGCTGGCCCCGGCCGCGCTGGTCGACCGGCTCCTCGGGTCCGTCGACGAGTGGCTGGACGGGCAGAGTCAGGACGACATCGCGATGCTGGCCGTCGCGGCGGCACCCCCCCTGACCGGCCGAACCGTCGCCGCCGGCGCGCGCCGGACCCCGTCGACGCGGGAACGCGTGCTCCCTGCGCCCGGGTCAGGCCGACCTGGCCACCCGCGGGCCGTCCCCCGGCCGCTCCTGCGTCGGTAGACCGACCGGGCGCTCGCACGGCACTGCCGGCCAGGGGCCGGCGGCCTCGACGGACTGCACGGAGGCGTTCCGGTGCCGCGCCGCCTCGTCGAACTCCCGCATGCCCCGCAACAGGGCCCGCCGCCCCTCGTCGGTCATGTCGGCGAGGATCGCCGCGAGCTGCTGACGCCGGTCGTCCCGCAGCTCGGCGAGGAGCCGGCGGGACTCCGGGGTGAGGTGCAGCGAGATCTCCCGCCGGTCGAACCGGCCGGGCTCCCGTTCCAGCATGCCCGCCGCCACCAGGCGGTCGCAGAGCCGGCTGGCGGAGGAGAGCAGCATGTCGAGCCCGGTGGCCAGGCCGCGTAGGTTGATCCCCTCGTGCTGCTCGACCAGCATGATCGCGCGCAACTGCGCGCCGGAGACGCGACTGGTCGTCCGCTCCCGCGCGGCCTCCCAGACCGTCAGCAGGGCGTCGGCCACCGCGTCGAGCTCGACGGCCATACTCGTCTCGGGTCCGGAGGGACCGTGCACATCCGCCATGGTGGGCCCGAGACTACTCCGAATCCACATGTCTGGGCTCGTGACGAGGGAGTGATGATGAGCGAACCGGTCAACCGGGCACGGCAGGTCCTCAACGAGGCGCCCGCCGACCTGCTGCTGGACCGGATCGCCGACGTCCTGGCCGCGGGCTACGGGGTCGCCCGGGTGGAACTGCTCCAGGTCGACTACCGGCTGGCGGCGCTGCTGCCGCTCGTCGGCGACGAGCCCGTCACCGCGCCGGGGCACCCCGCCTGGCGCTGCTTCGACCACCAGGCCCCGATCGTCGCCGACGGCACCGGGTACCTCCCGGTGTCCATGCGAGGGGAACGCCGCGGCGTACTGGTGGTGACCCCCGCGCCGGCCCGCCCGGCCGCGCTCGACGAGCTGACGGAGATCGCCACCGCGCTCGCCCACGAGATCGCCGCGGTCACCCCGGGCACGGACGTGTACCGGTCCGCGCGGCGTAGCAGGCGGCTCACCCTCGCCGCCGAGATGCAGTGGGAGATGCTCCCGGGCCGCAGCCGGACCCGCCCGTCGTTCCGCCTCGCCGGACAGCTGGAACCGGCGTACGCGGTGCGCGGCGACAGCTTCGACTGGTCCGACGACGGCAGCCGGGTCTGGTTGGCGACCATCAACGGCACGGGCGAGGGGGTGGCCGCCGCGATGCTCACCTCGCTCGCCACCCACGCGCTGCGCAACGCCCGCCGGTCCGGGCTCGGCCTCGCCGACCAGGCGGCCCTCGCCGACCAGGCGATCTACGACCTGCACCGGGGAGAGCAGCACCTCGCGGCGTTGCTGATGGAGCTGGACCTGCGCTCGGGGCTGCTCACCGTGGTCGACGCCGGGTCGCCCCGCCTCGTGCTGCTGCGTGACGGGCAGGTCCGGGAGCTGCCGCTGGAGGCGCAGTTCCCGCTCGGCATGTTCGAGGCCACCGACTACCGGGAGCAGCGCTTCGAGCTGTGCCGCGACGACCGGCTCTTCGTGGTCAGCGACGGCGTCATCGACGCCACCGGGCAGGACGTCCGCTACGGCGAGACCGCGCTCGACCGGTTCCTGCGCCGAACCGGACCGATGGAGCCGCTGGACGCCGTCCGCTCGCTGATCGGCGACCTGCGCGCGTTCGTCGCCGGCGACCTGACCGACGACGCGGTGGTGGTGTGCCTGGACTGGACGGGCCCGAAGGACTGAGCGTCCGGCCGGCGACGGCGGGCGGAAGGCGATGCGCGGCGCTCAGTACGCCCCGCGGCTGTTGACCACCGCGCCGAAGGTCTTCCAGAGGATCGTCAGGTCGGCCGCGAGCGACCAGTTCTCCACGTAGTAGAGGTCGAGCCGGATGCCGTCCTCCCAGCTCAGGTCGGAGCGGCCGCTGACCTGCCAGAGCCCGGTCATGCCCGGCTTGACCAGCAGCCGGCGGGCCACGTCGCCGTCGTAGCGGGCCACCTCCGAGGGCAGCGGCGGGCGGGGGCCGACCAGGCTCATGTGCCCGAGCAGGACGTTGACCAGCTGCGGCAGCTCGTCCAGCGACCACTTGCGCAGCAGCCGCCCGATCCGGGTCACCCGCGGGTCGTCGCGCATCTTGAACATCAGGCCGTCGGTCTCGTTGCGGGCGGCCAGCGCGGCCAGCAGGGCGTCGGCGTTGACCACCATCGTGCGGAACTTGTAGACGCCGAACTCCCGCCCGCCCTGCCCGACCCGGATCTGCCGGAACAGCACCGGCCCCCGGCTGTCGACCTTGATCGCCAGCGCGACGACGGCCAGCAGCGGCAGCAGCAGTGTCAGGGCCACCGACGAGACGGCCCGGTCGACGAAGCCCTTGACCAGCTTGCGGGCCCCCCGGAACTCGGGCGCCTCGACGTGGATCAGCGGCAGGCCGGCGACCGGCCGGGTGTGGATGCGCGGGCCGGCGACGTCGGTCAGCGCCGGGGCCACCACCAGGTCGATGCCGGTGCCCTCCAGCTGCCAGCCGAGCCGGCGCAGGCGGGTGGCGGTCAGCTCGCCGGAGGCGGTCACCGCGACGGTGTCCGCGCCGATGGCGGTGGCCGCCTCGGGGATGCCCCGGAACGACCCGACCACCGGCACGTCGCCCAGCCGCTGCGCGACCGGGGCGAGCAGCGCGTCCGGGATGCAGGCGCCGACCACCTGGTAGCCCGCGTACGGCTCGCGCCGCAGGGTGTGCACCAGCTCCAGCACGTGCGCGGTGTCGCCGACCACCAGCACCTTGCGTGACCAGCCGGCGCCCTCGGAGCGCGCCCGGTGCAGCCGTTTGCGGGCGGCGAACCGGGCCAGCTCCAGGCCGAGCATGCCGACGGCGAACGAGATGCCGAGGAATCCCCGGGAGACGCCCACGTCGGCGATGTAGCCGGCGATCGCGATGCCGCCGGCGAGGCGCAGGCTGGCGGTGCCGACCCGCCGGTACTCGTCGGCGCCGTAGCCGAGGACGCGGTCGTCGTAGCAGCGCAGCACCCGCAGCGAGACCAGCCAGGCGAGGACCAGCCCGGGGGCGACCAGGACGTACGGGATCTTCGAGCCGCCGGGGGTGTCGTCGCCGAACCGGGCCACGTATCCGACGAGCACGGCGACGGTCAGGACGGTGGTGTCCAGCACCACCAGCGAGCGGACGTAGGCGCGCTCGCGGGTGCGGGCCGGCCCCGGCCGTGGTTCGTCCGGTCTCGACGACGTGCTGGCGGGGGTCAACAGCGTCGCTGAGGTCACCGGCCCTCCCCACTTCGGTCGCCGACGGCCCGTACGCCGGGCCCGGGTCGCGGGCCGGCCGTAGGGGCACCAGGACATCGTGCCCCGACGACCACGCTCGCCGATTGTTTCGGACGCATTACCGTCACTACTTTCCCCGAGGAACCCCTTGCGGGGAAAGGGCCCACGGCACCGGATCCCGTGCGGCGGGTCCGCCCCGCGCTGCGTTGCGGCTCAGGCCGGGGCCTTGCGCAGCGCGATCGCCTTGAGGAAAATGTCGCCGATCTTGGTCGGGTCCTCAGTGACGAAGGCGCCTCCGCCGGTGACGTCGGTGATCGACTTCAGCTCGGCCTTGCTCACGTCGCTGCCGATACCGATGATCACGACCTGCACCGGCCGCTCCGGATCCTTGATCTTGTTCAGCTCGCCCAGCAGCTTCTGCTGCGAGATGCCGTCGGAGTCCTCGTTCTTGCCGTCGGTGAAAAGCACGATCGAGTTGACCCGGCCCGGCTCCCAGTTCTCCTGCACCTCCTGGTACGCCGCCAGCACGGTGTCGTAGAGGCCGGTGTCGCCGTCCGACGACCGGATCGAGCCCAGGGACTGCTCCAGCTTGCCGCGCTGGCGGGACAGCGGCCCGATGGCGAGCAGTTCCCGGTGGTCGCGGGCGCCCACCAGCTGGGTGGAGAACGTCCAGAGACCGATCGACCAGGAGTCGTCGAAGAGGTTCAACCCCCGCCGGGCCGCCTCGACGGTCACCTGCTGCCGGGTCGCGTTGCCGGCGTTGGCCACCTTCTCCTTCATCGACCCGGAGACGTCGATGACGGCGAGCATCCGGCCGGACTGGGTGGCGATCGACCAGCTGGAGACCGCGCGCTCCATGGCCTGCGGGTCGAGCCCGCCCGGAGCCGATCCGCCGCCGTTGGCCGGCGGGGCCGGCGCGCCGCCAGCCGGGCTGGGCGCGCCCTGCGGCGCGTCGAAGCCCGCGCCCCAGTTGCCGTCCGGCGCGCGCAGCGACCGGCTCGCCAACTGGTCACGGAAGTCGTCGGTGACGAGCACCTCGTAGAGCACCCTCGCCGCCGCCGCCTTGGCCGGTTCGATGCCGGGCAGCACCGCGTACGGGTAGTCCAGCGGCGCGGGCGCCGGTTCCAGGTAGAGCGCGGCCAGCCGCACCGGCGGCTTCTTGCTGTTGTACTGGATCACGTCCACTTCCGAGAGCGCGGCCGCACCGAGGCTGCTCGCGATCGTCGTGGGATCCGAGGCGGTGGGGAACCGGGCGAGCAGGTCCGGCCGCAGCGCCGAGCGGTCGGTGGCCAGCGCCCGCAGCGCGGCGACCTTCTCCTTCTCCGCGTCGGGGCCGCCGGAGGCGCTGGCGGCGGCCGTCAGCGAGAGCAGACCGGACAGGCCGGCGGCGTCGCGGGTCGGTTCGACGATCCCGGTGCGCAACGGCTTGTCGCTCTGCACCTGCTGCAGGAGCTGGGTCCAGCTGAACTTCTTCTGCGGCCACCCCAGCCGCGTGGCGATCGGCTCCGGCATCGCCACGACCACCGGGCTGCGCGCGATGGACGCCCCGTTGCCCGGCTCGAAGGCGGTGGCGCCACCGGTCTTGAGCCGCAGCAGCCAGGTGGAGGAGTCGGGCACCCAGACGTCCGGGCTGACCGACGTGCCGCTGGCCTGCCCCACGCCGGCCAGGGTGACGCCGTGCTTGGCGGCGACCGTCGCGGCCACGTCGACCGGATCGGACGCCGCGACGTTCACCGCGATGCAGGTGCCGCCCACCGCGGCGCCGTCCTTCACCCACCGCGCGGCGGCGGCGTCGACCGCCGGGGCCAGCTCGGCCGCGACCGCGACGGACAGCTCGATCCGCCCCGAGCAGTTCGGTTGCGCCAGCTGCTGGTAGCCGAACCAGCCGCCGGCCGTGACGGCGAGGACGCCCACGGCAGCGGCGGCGGTGGCTGCGTGAAGATTCGTACGCATGCGATGGCGGCCTGCTGACACGGTGACCATCTTGCGGACCCGTCGGGACGACTGCCACGGGCCGTTCGGACGAAAGTTACGCAGGAGAAATAGTTGATCGCCAAATTGCTACGCTGAGTGACCACGCCGCGTCGTCGCGTCAATCTCGCCGAGATGATGCCTGGTCAGGGCACCACACAGGTGGGGCTCGCCACAGCCACCGGCTCCCCGACGGGAGCCGGGACGCCGGTGCCCGGGTCCACCCGGAGCACCCGGATCATGTCGGCCCGTTCGTCGGCGACGTAGAGGTGCTCCCCGACCAGGGCGAAGTGCCGCGGCCACTCCCCGCCCGTGTCCACCTCGGCAACCAGCTCCGGCAGCTCGCCGGCGACGGCGAAGACCGCGACGGTGCCCACCCCCCGGTTGGCGACGTAGAGGAAGCGTCCGTCCGGACCGACCGCGATCTCCGACGGCTGGACGGGCCCGGGCCGGTCGCTGGCCTCGACGCGGCCCCGCTGGTGCAGCGCACCGTCGCCGGTCAGCTCGTAGGCGGTGACGGAACCGTCCAGCTCCCCCGCCACCCAGCAGCGCCGCCCGTCCGGATGCCGGGCCAGGTGCCGGGGACCGACGCCGGCGGCCGTGCGCACCCGGGGTGCCCGGGGCACCAGCCGGCCGGAGGCCGCGTCCAGGTCGTAGCGGTAGATCGAGTCGGTGCCCAGGTCGACCGCGAGCAGCGGGCCCTGGCCCGGGTCGGGGTTCACCATGTGGGCGTGCGCGCGCTCCTGGCGCTCCCGGTCCGGCCCGTGCCCCTCGTGCTCCACCAGGTCGCTGCGCTCGCCGGGCACCCCGTCGGGGTCGAGCGGGAACACCGCCACGCTGCCGCCGCCGTAGTTGGCCGCCACGAGGTGGCCGCCGTCCGGGACGACCGCCAGGTGGCAGGGCTCGGCGCCCCCGGTGGGTCGGGTGCCGAGCGGGGCGAGGTCGCCGCCGGCCCCGACGCGGAAGGCGCTGACCTGCCCGTCGGGCAGCTCGTTCACCGCGTAGAGCACGGGCAGCCGCGGGTGCCGGGCGAGGAAGGAGGGCGAGGGGGTGACCGCGACGGTGCCGAGCGGGGTCAGCTCACCGGAGCCGGGGTCCCGCCGCGCCGCCACGATGCCGGTGGCCCGACCTCCGCTGTGCGCCGTGTAGCCGCCGATGTGGACGATCTCGTGCTGACCTGTCACCGTATCCGCCCTCCGCCGATTCCTCCGTCGATCCCACCAGCCTTCCCACCCGGCCGCCCGCTTAGCCCCGAAAACCCCCCCCGATCGCGGCGGCCCGCCGGGCGACGCCCGCCGCGCCGCCGCCGCGCCGGCTCAGGCCGCCGGCACGGGCTCGCCGCGCTGCCGGGCCACGTGCTCGACCAGTGCGATCAGCACCTCCTTGCCGGACTGCCGCTCCCGCGCGTCGCAGAGCACCAGCGGCACGTCGGGGTCGAGGTCCAGCGCCTGGCGTACGGACTCCAGGTTGAACCGGCGGGCGCCGTCGAAACAGTTCACCCCCACCACGAACGGGACGCCCCGCTGCTCGAAGTAGTCGATGGACGGGAAGCAGTCGGCCAGCCGGCGGGTGTCGGCGAGCACCACCGCCCCGAGCGCGCCGAACGCCAGCTCGTCCCAGAGGAACCAGAACCGGTCCTGGCCCGGGGTGCCGAAGAGGTAGACCTGGAGGTCGTCGTTGATCGTGATCCGGCCGAAGTCCATCGCCACCGTGGTGGTCGACTTCGCCTCGACGCCGGAGAGATCGTCGGTGCCGATGCCGGCACCGGTCAGCACCTCCTCGGTCTGCAACGGCCGGACCTCGCTGAGCGCGCTCACCAGCGTCGTCTTGCCGGCGCCGAACCCCCCGGCGATCAGGATCTTCAGCGCGAGCGGGATCCGGGTGCCGGATCCGGTTCGGTCATAGCGCACGGAGTCCACTGACCACCGCCTTGAGGATGTCGTCGTCGGGCAGGTACGCGGCGGCCGTCGGCTGGTGCACCGCGACCAGCCCCCGCGCCAGCAGGTCGCCGAGGAGCACGCGGACCACGCCCACCGCGAGGTCGAGGTCGGCCGCGAGCTCCGCGACGGGGACCGGTCGGGCGGCCAGCTCCACCAGACGCCGGTGCTCTGGGTGCAGCTCCGGGTGGACGGTCGGGTCGGCGGCCGCCTCGGCCAGCACGTACGCGACCAGGTCGAAGCCGACCGCGCCCGACCGGACCCGGCCGCCGGTGAGGGTGTAGGGCCGCACGACCGGACCGGCGTCGTCGTCCAGCCACTCGTGCTGCGGGCCGGGCGACTCAGCCCGCATCGGCGGCCCCCGCCGTCGTCCGGGCCGGGGCGCTGAGGTTCTCCCCGACCCGCGTGACGAGCATCGCCATCTCGTACGCCACGAGGCCGATGTCCGCGTCCGCTTCGGCGACCACGGCCAGGCAGGCGCCCTGCCCGGCCGCGGTGACGAAGAGGTACGCCGACTCCATCTCCACCACGGTCTGCCGGACCGCCCCGCCGGCCACCTGCCGGCTCGCGCCCCGGGCCAGGCTGGAGAAGCCGGACGCCAGCGCGGACAGGTGCTCGGCGTCGGCACGGTCCATCCCGGCGGAGGAGCCGATCAGCAGCCCGTCCGCCGAGAGCACCACCGCCTGCCGGGCGGGCGGCACCCGTTCCACCAGCTCGTCGAGCAACCAGTCGAGATCGGCGCTCTGCCTCGTCGGATGCATCAGGCGTCCCTCTCAGTCGCGGTCATGGGTTCGGTGTCCACCGGCCGCTCGGCCGGCGTCGTGCTCTGGTCCTCGCGCGGCGGGTCCGGCCGCTCGGCGGCGGCGGGGGCGGCATCCGGCGGGGTCGTCCCGGTGGCCGCCGCGCGGCCACGGGCGGTGCCGGCCTGGAGGGCGGACATGATCCGCCGCGCCTCCTCCGGGCTGCGCGGGGCGGGACTTGCGATCACCGGTTGCCGCAGTGTCGGGCCGTCCAGCGCGGACCGCCCCGTGGCGTCCCCGACGGACGGCTGCTCCCCGGTCGTGTTCGGGTGCCGGGGCCGGACCGCCGGAGGCCGCCGGCGCACCCGACGGGGCAGCCCGTCGATCTGCCCGGCCGCCTCGACGGGGGTGGGACCGCCGGCAGCCGTCCCACCCGGGTCCGGCCCGCCGGAGGCCGCGCCGTCCGGGGCCGGACCTCCCGTGGCCGCGCCGTCCCGGCGGCCCGCGGACGGTACGCCGTCCCGGGCCGGCCGCGCGGAGCCCGTGCCGGCGTGCGCGGCGCGGGAGGAGGCCGGAGCCCCGGTGGAGGGCGCCGTGGCGGGCCCGGCGGAGCGGCCCGGTCGGGGCAGCGTGCCCAGCCGGTTCGCCCGGGCGAGTCGCCGCTCCTCCGGCGTCGCGGCGGACCGGGGCGCCACCGGCGGGCCGCCGGTCGGGGGCAGGGCGGGCTCGTCGGTGACCAGGTCGGCGGGGATGAGCACCACGGCCGTCAGCCCGCCGCCGTCGGACGGGCGCAGCCGCACCCGGACCCCGTGCCGGGCGGCGAGGCGGGCCACCACGAAGTGTCCGAGGCGGGCGGTCTCGGACGGCTCGAAGTCGGGCGAGCGGGCCAGCCGCCGGTTCGTGTCCTCCAGCGCGGCGGCGGACATGCCCAGGCCCCGGTCGGTGATCTCCACCGCGTAGCCGTTCGCCACGTGCTGCCCGGAGACCTCCACGCGGGTCTTCGGCGGCGAGAACGCGGTGGCGTTCTCGATCAGCTCGGCGAGCAGGTGGATCACGTCGCCGACGGCCCGCCCCAGCACGCCGGCGGACGCCACGGCGGTGATGTCGACCCGGTCGTACGACTCGACCTCGGAGATCGCGCCCCGGACCAGGTCGACCGTCGCGACCGGGTTGCGCCAGCCCCGCCCGGGGGCCGCGCCGGCCAGGATGACCAGGTCCTCGGCGTGCCGCCGCAGCCGGGTGGCGAGGTGGTCGACGCGGAACAGCTCCGCCAGTTCGTCCGGGTCCTCGGTGTGCCGCTCCATCCGGTCGAGCAGCGCGAGTTGCCGGTGCACCAGCCCCTGGCTGCGCCGGGCGATGTTGAGGAACACCTCGTTGAGCCCCCGGCGCAGGGTGACCTCGTCGACGGCCGACTGCACGGCCGTGCGCTGCACCTCGGTGAACGCCCGCGCCACCTGGCCGATCTCGTCGCCGCCGTACTCCAGCGGGGGCGCCTCCCGGGCGACGTCGACCTGCTCGCCCCGGCGCAGCCGGGCCACCACGTCCGGCAGCCGGTGCTCGGCGGTCTCCAGGGCGGCCGTGCGTACGCCGCTGAGCCGGTGGGCGAGGTTGCGGCCGACCCGCAGCGCCACGAGGACCGAGACCACGACGGCGGCCAGGCCCAGTACTCCGGCGGCGGCGAGCCGGACCAGGATGCGCACGGCCGACGGCACCGACCGCTCGGCGAGCCCGTCGGCCTGCGCCAGCTCGAACTCCCGCAGCGCCTCGTGCACCGCCTGGTAGCTCTCCTGCCAGGCCGCCGGGTCCACGGCCGGCCGGGTGGCGGAGCCGGGACCCACCAGCGTGTCCTGCATCGCCCGCAACCGGCCGAAGGCCGGCCCCTCGGTCATCCGCTGGAACGCGGCGCGCTCGGCGTCCGGCAGGTCGGCGATCGCCGTCTCGGCGAGGAACCGCTGGTTGGCGACGGTTTGCACCAGCTGGAGGTGCTCGCCGTCGGCGAACCGGCCGGCGGTGAACGCCCCGGCGAGCAGGGCGTCGGTCTGCCCGAGCAGCTCCCGGGAACGGCCCAGCCCGGTGACGGCGAGCGCCTGCCGGTTGAGGTCCCGGTCGGGCAGGTTGGCCATCGCGGAGAACGCCTGGAAGGCCGAGTTGATCATCCCGCTGTAGAGCCCGACCGCGCCGGCCCGGTCCACCGCCCGCCGGTCGATGAACCCCCGCCCGGCGGGCAGCGCCTCCAGCGCGGTGACCAGCTGGTCGAGCCGGGCGTCGAGGATGTCGTCGGCGGCGTCGCGCAGCTCCTCCCCGGCGACCCGCCGGCGCAGCTCCGCGATCGCCCGGTCGGTCCGCTGCCGCTGCTCGGCGAGCCCGGGAGCGGCGTCCTCGCCGGCCAGGTGGACCACCGAGAGCCGGCGCTCCCGTTGCAGCTCGGCCACCACCGTCTCGCCGGGACGGCCGAGGTCGTAGAGGAGCGTCCGGGCGGCGAGCAGATCGAGGGCGGGCCCGAAGGTGAGCGTGGTGGCGAAGATCCAGAGCGCCAGCAGCGCGGTCACCGGCACGACGACCAATGCGGTCAGCTTCGAGCGGATCGGCCAGTCGCGGGTGTTCAATCAGACCTCGCCCGGAAGGTGTGGCTGCGGGGGCGCCGGCGCCGGCCGGGCAGCGTCGCGGTCGGACTGTTCCGGCCCGCGGTGCCGGGCAGGTCCGGCTGACGCCTTGGGCAGGATACGTAATCCTCGCCCGATGCACTACCGTCCGTCGCGCCCGGCCCACCGGACGAACGTCCATCGTCGACGAACGCCCCGCCGGAGGCCGGCGGGGCGTTCGCGGACGGCGCGGATCAGGCGTCGACGGAGATGCCGAGGCCCTCGGCGACCCGGCGGCCGTAGTCGGAGTCGCACTGGCTGAAGTGCCAGACCATCTTCTCCTGGATGTGCTTGTCGCACTGGGCCAGCAGGGTGGTCAGGTTGAGGATCAGGTCGTCGCGCTCCCAGTCGGCCATCTCGCGGTAGCGCCGGCCGGCCTGGGAGTAGTTGTTCTGCCGCTCGATCGGGGCCTTCATGACCTGACCCGAGACGAACGGACGGTACTCCCGGTAGGACTCGTCGGCCTCCCGGAGACCGGCGACCGAGGACGGCTCGAAGTTGATGTGCGGGTTGGCACCGCGGTTGTCCACCCCGTACGACATCTGGCCGCCGGTCTGGTTGGTGCTGACCCGCACGTCCTCGCGCGGCCGGTTGACCGGCAGCTGGAGGTAGTTCGGGCCGACCCGGTAACGCTGGGTGTCCGAGTAGGAGAACGTCCGGCCGACAAGCATCTTGTCGTCGGAGAAGTCGATGCCGTCGACCAGCACGCCGGTGCCGAAGGCGATCTGCTCGTTCTCGTTGTGGTGGTCGGTGATGTTGCGGTTGAGCGTCATCATGCCGACCGGCAGGTAGGGAAAGTCCTCCTCCGGCCAGATCTTGGTGTCGTCGAGCGGGTCGAAGTCCAGCTCCGGGTGCTCGTCGTCGCTCATGATCTGGACGTTGAGCTCCCACTTCGGGTGGTCGCCGCGCTCGATCGCCTCGTAGAGGTCCTTCGAGGCGTGGCCCAGGTCGGTGGCCTGGATGGCGTCCGCCTCGGCCTGGGTGAGGTTGTGCTCACCCTGCTGGGACATCCAGTGGAACTTGACCAGCACGCCCTCGCCCTCGGCGTTGACCAGGCGGTAGGTGTTCACCCCGGAGCCGCGCATCGTCCGGTAGTTCTTCGGGATGCCGTACGGGGAGAAGAGCCAGGTCAGCATGTGCATCGACTCGGGCGTGTTCGACATGAAGTCGAAGATCCGGTTCGGCTCCTGGCGGAAGGTGACCGGGTCCGGCTTCAGCGAGTGGATCACGTCCGGGAACTTGATCGCGTCGCGGATGAAGAAGACCTGGAGGTTGTTGCCCACCATGTCCCAGTTGCCGTCCTCGGTGCGGAACTTCACGGCGAAGCCGCGCGGGTCGCGCGCCGCCTCGGAGGAGTCCCGACCGCCAATGACGGTGGAGAAGCGGATCGTGACGGGGGTCTTCTTGCCCCTGGTCTGGAACAGCTTGGCCCTCGTGTAGGTGGACGCCGGCACGGCCTGATCACCGGTTCCGATCGTCCCGTACGCCTCGAACTCGCCGTGCGCGACGAAGCCGCGCGCGTGCACCACCCGCTCCGGGATGCGCTCCCGGTCGAAGTGGCTGATCTTCTCCAGGAAGTGGTAGTTCTCCAGCGTCGCCGGGCCGCGCGAACCGACCGTCCGCTGCTGCTGGTTGTTGTGCACGGGGTGACCCTGGCGGGTGGTGAGGATCGACCTGTTGGCCTGCGGGTCGCTCATGGCTCTCCTCCTGATCGGTGTGGCGGCTGGCGTCGGTCGTGCTGCGGCTGGCACCCGGGGCACCGGCCCCAGTAGGTGACCTCGGTGAACTCCACCGCGAAGGCGGCGGCCCCGGGGTCGAGGCAGGGCCCGGGGGCCCGGTCGCGCCGGGTGTCGACGATCGCGCCGCAGTCCCGGCAGACCAGGTGGTCGTGGTCGTCCCCGCCCAGCTCGTACCGGGCCGGTCCGCCGGCCGGGGCGAACCGGCGCAGCAGGCCCGCGCCGGTGAGCGCGTGCAGGACGTCGTAGACCGCCTGGCCCGAGATCCGCCCGAGACGGGCCCGGGCGAGTCGGGTGATCGTGTCGGCGTCCAGGTGCGGCCGGTCGCGCACCGCGGCGAGCACCGCGAGCCGGGGCTGCGTGACGCGCAGCCCCGCCGCCCGCAGGCGTTCGACGTCGGGTCCGACCGGCATCACCCCACCCAAGCGCGTTTTCTGGAACGAGTCAAGTTTTGGCAGCCGATCACGCTGTGTGACTCGTCATGCGGTGGCGGGGAATCAGCAGGGGTCGGGTCCGTCGGGTCGCGGGGTCGGGTTCGTCAGGAAAATGCGCCGGAACGGGATTGGCGATCAGTGAGCGGAGGGAATACCACCTGATGAAGGAGGAGCCATGTCGCCCACGCAGATAGTCGTCATCGTTCTCGTCGTGCTGGTGATCGCGGCCGTAGCCGTGGCCGCCCGGTCGTACGCCCGCCGCCGCGCGCTGCGGTCGCGGTTCGGTCCCGAGTACGACCGTGCCGTCGCCGAGCAGGACAACCGGACCGCCGCCGAACGGGAACTGCGGGAGCGGGAGCGTCGCCACGCGGAGCTCACGCTGACCCCCCTCGCCCCCGAGTCCCGGGCCCGGTACTCCGCCGCGTGGGAGGAGCTCCAGGTCCGCTTCGTCGACTCCCCCGCCGAGACCGTGGGTGAGGCGGACGAACTGGTCACCCGGCTCATCGCGGAACGTGGCTACCCCACGGGCGAGTTCTCCGACCAGGTCGCCCACCTCTCCGTCGAGCACGCCCGCACGCTGGGCCACTACCGCGACGCCCACGAGATCCACCTGCGCAACTCCCGGGGCGAGGCGAGCACCGAGGAACTCCGCCAGGCCGTCGTCCACTACCGCGCCCTCTTCGCAGACCTGCTCGGCGAGGAGCCGGTCGGCGCCCGTCCGTCCGCGCAGCACGACCCGGACAGCCAGCACGACGTCACGAGCCGCTAGGAGGATGACCATGCGCCAGGAAGAGCAGCGGGTGGACAACGAGCACCCCGAGGCCGTCCGCTCCGAGCCGGTGCCGGTGCCGGTGCCGCCTCCGGGCGACCGGGCCGGCCGGGCCGACGTACCCGAGGACGTCCTCGACGACCGGGGCACCTTCGACGATCCGGCGGTCGCCGACCGCGACCGGGCCGACCGGGCCGACCGCGACGACGAGCCGTCGCGCGGCCGGGACGCCGGCAAGGGCCGGCCGGACGACCGGGACGCCGAGCGCGACCGGGCCGGGTTCCACGAGCCGGGGCCGGTGCCGACCGCCTTCGGGGCCACCAGCGTCGGCGGCGCGGTCGCCGCGTCCGCCCTGGCCAGTCCCCTCCCCGAGGACGAGCCCGACCCGCGTACGGAGTCGACCGCGCGGCCGGGCGACGGCGCCGTGGACGGCCCCCGGGAGGGCCGCCGGGCGGACCCGACCGCCGAGTTCCACCGTTCCGTCGGGCTCGGCGACAACCGCTCCGACGACCGGCAGGACCGCCGGGACGGCGCCGAGGCGCTGCCGCCGGACGCCGCCGACGGCCGTCCCGAGCGCCGGGCCGACGTCACCGGGTGGGCCGGCGACCCGGAGGGCGGCGCGGCCGGGGCGGCCGGGTACGGCAGCGCCACGCCCGCCATGGTCGACCCGGACGCCGAGCACGCGCCGGCCGGACGCGTGGCCACCGGGGAACTGGGGTCCGCCGGGACCGACCGCCCGGCGGGCGCGACGGTGGCCGCCGAACCGGCCAGCCTCTTCGACCCGGCGACGGCGCAGGGCTTCCGGGACCGCTGGCGCAACGTCCAGCTGCGGTTCGTGGACGATCCCCGCGCGGCGGCCGGGGAGGCCCAGTCGCTGGTCGACGAGGCCATTCAGGCGCTCTCCTCGGCGCTGTCCGCGCAGAAGAACAAGCTGGGCGGCTGGCAGGACGCCGGCTCGGCCGACACCGAACAGCTCCGGATGGCCGTCCGCCACTACCGAGACTTCCTGGACCGGGTGCTCGGGCGCTGACCCGGTTCCCCGCGGACGCCCCCGGCCGGTCGGCCGGGGGCGTCTCTGCGTCCGGACTCCGCTCGCGGCGCGGCGACGGGCCCTCCGGACAGCGGCGTCCCGCCCGTGCCTCCGAGGCCGGGGAAACGGGGCGCGGACGGGTTTTCGGCACCCCAGGCGTGAAACCGCGCGTTCGGGGTAATTGGGCGCGCGCGCACTCATCCGGCGCACGCGGTCGACGAAGGGTTACAGGGATGGACGACGATGGCCTGCGGCTGAACATGAACGTCCTGGACTACGGCATCCTGGCGCTCTACTTCGTCACGGTGCTCGGTGTCGGCTTCGCCGCCCGGCGGGCCATCAAGACCAGCGTCGACTTCTTCCTCTCCGGCCGCTCGCTGCCCGCCTGGGTGACCGGACTCGCCTTCGTCTCGGCCAACCTCGGGGCGTTGGAGATCATCGGCATGGCCGCCAACGGCGCCCAGTACGGCGCGATGACGTTGCACTACTACTGGATCGGCGCCGTGCCGGCGATGGTCTTCCTCGGCATCGTGATGATGCCGTTCTACTACGGCTCCAAGGTCCGCAGCGTGCCCGAGTACCTGCGGCTGCGCTTCAACCGCCCCACCCACCTGCTGAACGCGCTCAGCTTCGCGGTCGCCCAGGTGCTCATCGCCGGGGTGAACCTCTACGCCCTGGCGCTGATCATGCAGGCGCTGCTCGGCTGGCCGCTCTGGGTCGCCATCGTGATCGGCGCGCTGATCGTGCTGGCGTACATCACCGTGGGTGGCCTCTCCGGGGCGATCTACAACGAGGTGCTCCAGTTCTTCGTGATCATCGCGGGCCTGCTGCCGATCACGATCCTGGGACTGGTCAAGGTGGGCGGCGTCTCCGGCCTGATGGAGGCGGTGCGCGAGTCCAAGCTGGGCGAGGCGGGGCTGCACACCTGGCAGGACACCGGCGGCACCGACAACCCGCTCGGCGCCCACTGGATCGGCATCGTCTTCGGCCTCGGCTTCGTGCTCTCCTTCGGCTACTGGACGACCAACTTCGCCGAGGTGCAGCGCGCGCTGTCGGCCAAGAACATGAGCGCCGCCCGGCGTACGCCGATCATCGCCGCCTACCCCAAGCTGCTCATCCCGGTGGTCACGGTGATCCCCGGCCTGGTCGCCCTCGTGACGGTGCAGGGGCTCGGCGCGGAGAGCGGCGACCTGGTCTACAACAACGCGATCCCGCTGCTGATGCGCGACCTGCTCCCCAACGGCGTGCTCGGGATCGCGGTCACCGGCCTGGTCGCCTCGTTCATGGCCGGCATGGCGGCGAACGTGAGCGGCTTCAACACCGTGTTCACCTACGACATCTGGCAGCAGTACGTGCGCCGGGACCGCCCGGACGAGTACTACATCCGCATCGGCCGGTGGGCGACGGTCGGCGGCGTGCTGGTCGGCATCGGCACGGCGTTCATCGCCGCCGGGTTCAGCAACATCATGAACTACATCCAGGCGCTGTTCTCGCTGTTCAACGCGCCGCTGTTCGCCACCTTCATCATCGGCATGTTCTGGCGGCGGATGAGTGCCGCCGCCGGCTTCCTCTCCCTGCTGATGGGCACCCTGGCGGCGCTGGCGACCTATTTGCTCTACAAGGCCGGGGTGGTGCACTTCAACTCTGACCTGGAGGAGAGCTTCTGGGGCGCCGGCATCGCGTTCGGCACGGCGGCCGTCGTCGCCGCCGTCGTGACCCCGTTCACCGCGAAGAAGCGGGACGAGGACCTGCGCGGGCTGGTCTACGGCATGGGCGCCGTCGACGTGAAGGGCGACCTGCTGACCGGGGACGCCGTCTGGTGGCGCTCCCCGGTGCTCCTGGGCCTGATCGCGGTGGCGCTGTCCCTCCTCCTCTACGTGCCGTTCTTCTAGGAAGGGGTGCTCGGCCATGAGCATGGAAAACCTCAACCCGCACGGGCACGACCGGTCGGTCGAGGCCACCGAGGAGGCCCGCCGCCGCTCGGCCGCCGCCCGGCTGTTCGACATCCGCCGGGTGATCGGTGGCCTCTTCACCGCGTACGGGGCGATCGTCACCCTGATCGGCGTCTTCGACGGCGATTCCGCCGTGCAGAAGGCGCAGGGAGTCCGGATCAACCTCTGGGCGGGCCTCGGCATGCTCGCCTTCGGCGTGCTGATGCTGCTCTGGCAGTGGCGCAATCCGGTCGAACCGCCGGAGACCTCCGACGAGGAGCGCTGAGCCGGCCCGCCGGCCCCCGGCATGGGCACCGCCACGCCGGGTACGCGAGCAGGATCAGGAGACCACCTGGCGACAGGAGGGCAGCGACATGACGGACCGTGACCGTGACCGACCGCTGGAGGAGAGCCCGGAGGTGGCCGCGGCGGTCGAGGACGACACCGGCATCCCGCAGCTGATGACCGGCGGCGGCGCCGACCGCGACACTCCGTCGTTCACCGGGCCCGGGGACGAGGTGGGTGGCGGCGAGCTGATCGGCGACCCGTACGCCGCCGGCACCGGCGCGACCGGCACCGGCACGGGCGCGGCCCCGGACAACATCCGCACCGGGGCGGAGCAGCCCTGGGAGCCGGAGGACCTGGTCGCGGCCCGGGGGCAGGACCTGACGCCGGAGAACGTCGAGCGGGCCCGCCGGGACCTGGCCGAGCTGGGCCGCGCGGCGATCGAGAAGACGGTGCCCTGACCGGCGTACGCGAGGGGGCCCCCGGCCCGACCGTCGGACGGTCGGACCGGGGGCCCGGGGAACCTGCCGCTGGAGCGCCTCACCTACTGCCAGCGGCGGGTGGGCACCGCTCTCAGAGCGCCGGGTACGCGTTCTGCATGAGCTGCGCGAACTGCGCCGGGAACCAGGCGCCCGAGATCGGGGCGTCCGGCAGGGCGCCGCTCATGCTGTTGCCGTTGCGGGCGTTACCGGTGTAGGTCGGGTCGCACATCCGGTCGAAGCCCTTGCCCTCGTTGTTCGGGATCTCCTTGCTGGAGCCGTCCGACTCGCCCGGGGGCTTCACCCAGACGTACGCGTCGATGCCCGGCTCCGGCGCGGCCTTCGGGCGCTCGCCCAGGCCGGCCCCGGCCTGGTTGCACCAGTTACCGGCGTGGATCCGCCGGTCCACCCGACCGCCGTTGACGTACGTGTCCACGTTGGTCGTCGCGCCCGGGCCGGTGGGCCGGGCGGAGCCGCCCCAGCCGTTGCGGGACGTGTCGATCAGCATGCCGATCTTCGAGTCGAAGCCCTTGGCGACGAGCTCGTTGCGGAACGCCTGGGCGAACGAGAGCTCGTCCACGTAGAAGTTCCAGTCGATCCACTTGGACTGCCGCACGCTGGTCCCGTTGACGTTGTCCGTGATCTTGATGTAGGGCTCGCGCAGCGCCGAGTAGTTGGCGGTGTTGACGATGAAGCCGTGGACGTGGTTCACCGTGCTGCCGGAGGCCACGGCGGCGTCCTTCAGGATCTGCGCGGTCGGGCTGAAGTTGCTGTCCCAACCGATCCAGCCGTGGTGGGCGGCGTCGATGTAGTTGTAGACGTTGCCGATCGCGCCCAGCTTCGACAGGGCGTACCCGACACCGTTGACGTAGGCGCCGTTGGCCTTCACCGTGTCGCACATCGCGGTGCCGCCGGGGTTGCCCGAGGTGTTGGTCACCAGGTTCGGCAGCGAGTCGATCTCGATGATGTTCACGATCCGCAGGCTGGCGTACTTCGGGTCGCCCTGGATCGCGGCGATCGGGTCGATGTACTCGGCCTTGTACCTGGGCAGCTCGTCCGCGCGCAGCTCACCGTTCGACGCCAGCGCGGCACAGTCCCGGCCGGGCAGGTTGTAGATCACGAACTGGATGTAGTCCGCGCCCTGCTCGAGGGCCTTGTTCAGGTGGTCGCGGACGCCCATCGCGCCGTTGGAGCTGCTGTCCGGGGTGCCGTTGATGGCGGCGATCCGGTCGATCCACACGGCGGTCGGGTTGTTCGACACCCGGTTGCCGCCCGCGACCGACTCGGCCTTGGCCTTCCACTCCGGGTTCACGTACCCCTGGGCGTTCAGGTAGGGGTTGTCCACCTTCTGCCCGGGCGGCGGGGTGGTGGGCGGCGGGGTGGTCGGCGGCGGGGTCGTCGGCGGCGGCGTCGAGGGGGGCGGCGTCGTCGGCGGGGTCGTGGTGGGCGGGGTGCCGCCGTTGCAGGTCACGCCGTTGAGCGTGAACGAGGTCGGCTTCGGGTTGCTGCCGCTCCAGGCCCCGTTGAAGCCGAGGCTCACCGTGGCGCCGCTGGCCACCGCGCCGTTGTAGGACTCGTTCTGCGCGGTGACGTTCCGGCCGCTCTGCGACCAGCGGGCCGACCAGCCCTGCTGCACCCGCTGGTTGCCGTCGGGGAAGGTGAAACCGAGCGTCCACCCGTTGAGGGCGTCGCCGATGTTCTTGATGTTGACGGTGGCGGTGAACCCACCCTGCCAGTCGCTCGTCGTGTACGACACGTCGCACTGGGTGGCGGCGTGCGCCACGGTGACCGGCAGGGTCACCAGTCCGCCCGCGACCAGAGCGCCCGCGCCACCGAGCGCGAGGGCCCGGCGGGGGCCGGACAGCCTTCTCCACACATTCATGCCACTGATCTCCTTGGGCGAGACCGGATCCGCGAACGGCCCGGCGATACGGCCCGATGGGCGTCCTGCGCGGACGTCCGCCGGCACCACGGGTTCTTCGGGGGTGTGCCCGACCCGGTCGGGCGTTTGGTGGTGGTCCGACCGGCGACAACGTGCCGGTCGGGAGGCGGGACGTCGTCCGGCGGACCGGTGCCCTCGACTCCTGCCTGCGCGGTGTGGCTCCCCGAACCGCGTGCAGCGATTCTTGCATGGGAGCGCTTCCATGGCAATGCCTCGATGTGGTGCGAGGGTCCGAAGGGACCGCCGGAGCCGGCGGGGCGGACGTGACGGGACGGGAAGGGCCGGCGCGGCACGGGCCACGCGACCGGCCCTGCCGGCGCCACGAGGGCGGTAACCACCCGACCGCACCCGGCGTGCCGCCAAAGCCGCGTAGCGCTCCTAGCGCCCTTAGCCTGCCGAAATACTAAAACACGAATCTTTCCCTTCATAGCTCATGAAACGGTCTAACGTCGTCTCTAGCTCGGTTGTCGCCGGGCTCAGGACAACAGGGATGGAGTGACGCAGGTCATGGCAAACAAGATGCTCGGGAAGGTCGTTGCTGGCGCGGCCCTCGGTGGCGCCTCCTTGCTCGTGTTCACGCCGGGGATCGCGTTCGCGGACGGCCACCAGGACGACGAGGGCAAGGTCTACGCCAAGCCGCACGTCGTCAAGGCGGGCGACACGGTCAAGCTGATCGAGGTCTGCCCGGACCGGCAGGAGCACGCATTCGTGTGGTCGAAGGTCACCGGCAAGGTCAAGCTCAAGCCGGCCGAGGGCCGCACCGACCGGCGTGGCGGGGAGGACTCCCGCGACCACGACAAGGGCCCCGACCACGAGGGCAAGGGCCGCGACCACGACAAGGGCAAGGACCACGAGGACAAGGGCCGCGACCACGGCAAGGACGACAACGGCAAGGACGACAACGGCAAGGACGACAACGGCAAGGACGAGAGCCCCAGGCCGCAGCCGCCGGCCAACGGCACCGACCAGCCGCAGCCGCCGGCCAACGGTGGCCAGCCGCCCGCCGACGGCCAGGGTGGCGGCGCCGCCGACGCCGCCGGTGACGAGGGCGCCCGCGACTGGAAGGGCTACGAGCACGGCCAGGACGCCGAGGGCGACCGTGGCGACAAGGGCCACGACAAGGGCCACGACAAGGGCGACCGTGAGGGCCGCGAGGACCACGAGGACAAGTACGGCTCGGACGAGTACGACCGCGAGGACCGCAAGGACCACGCCGGGTACGGCTCAGACAGCAACGGCTCGGACGAGTACGACCGGGAGGGCCACGACAACGGCTGGTCGGACGAGGAGTCCGAGGGCAACGGCAAGGACAAGGACCGCTGGGAGCACAAGCGGGACTTCGTCTACTACGGCGAGGCCGAGGTCTCCGAGGACGCCAAGCCGGGCCGTTACGAGCTCAAGGGCTCGTGCGGCGAGGGCGAGCTGGTCGTGCTGCCGCGCGGTGGGGTCGACGGTGGTGACGGTGGCGTCGGCGCCGGCACCGACCGGGGCCTGGCCGCCGGTGGGGCGAGCCTGATCGGCGCGGCCGCCCTGGGTGGTCTCGTGCTGATGCGCCGTCGTCGGACCGATGAGTCCTTCGTCTGACATGACGGCGACACCGGCCGGCGGCCGTCACGGGACACCGTGGCGCGCCGCCGGCGCGGCCGTCGTCGTCGTGCTCGCCATGGTCGGCGCCGGCCTGATCGGCGCCTCGGTCAAGACCGGACCTGCTCCCCGCCCCCCGCAGCCCCTGGCCGCGTCGGCCAGCACCCGGCCGGCGGTCGCCGACGCGCCGGACCCGGACGTCGCCGCCGGCACGGGCCTCGCCCGCTCCGCCCCCACCACCATCGCCATCCCCCGGATCGGGGTCGACGCCGCGATCATGCCGCTCGGCACCAACCCGGACGGCACCGTCCAGGTGCCCCCGCTGGAGCGGGCGCAGCTGGCCGGCTGGTACGAGCCGGGGCCCAGCCCGGGTGAGATCGGCAACGCGGTCATCGTCGGGCACGTCGACTCGGCGGCGATGGGGCCGGCGGTCTTCTTCTCCCTCGGTGCGCTGCAACCGGGCGACACCATCACCGTCACCCGGGAGGACGGACAGCAGGCCACCTTCACCGTCGAGTCGGTCAAGGCGTACCCGAAGACGGAGTTCCCGACCGAGCAGGTCTACGGTCCCAGCGACCGGCCCGGCCTGCGCGTGGTCACCTGCGGCGGGACCTTCGACCAGGCCGCCGGCAGCTACCCCGACAACGTGGTCGTCTTCGCCTCCATGCCGGCCTGAGCCGGCAACCACGCGGCACCCTCCACCACAGGACACGACGCGGTCCGGCCGGTCGGAACACCGACCGGCCGGACCGCGTGCCGTATGCGTCAGGCGGCGGCGGAGGTCCGCACCAGGGTGCGGATCTGGCGCAGCAGCACCGACAGGGCGGCGAGGTCCGCCCGGGACTCGTCGAACTCCCCCATCGCCCGCTCGGCGCGGTGGATCGAGGTGGCGTTCGACTGCTCCCACTGGAGCACCCGCTCCTGCGGCGACAGGCTGCCGGAGGTGGAGTCGAGAACCTCCGCGGTCAGCGCGGCCAGCGCGGCGTACAGGTCGTAGCGCAGCGCCATCCGGGCCAGCGTCTGCCAGCGATCCTCACGCGGCAGCAGGGAGATCTTCGACAGCAGCGAGTCGACCCGGAAGCGGTCGGAGAGCACGAAGTAGACCGAGGCCACCTCGCCCACGTCCCGCCCGCTGCTCGCCGCGGTCTCCACCACGTCGAGCAGGCCGAAGCTGTACATCAGCCGGGTCGCCTGCTCGGCCAGGTCGCGCGGCAGCCCCCGTCCGGTGAGCGAGTCGATGTGCGCCGCGAGGGACTCCCGCTCGCTGCCGTAGAAGCGCTCCTCCAGATCGGGCAGGAGCCGGGCCACCCCGTCGCGCAGCCGGGCGATCTCCGCCGGCACGTCGATCGGCGAACGGCGGTTGGTCACCAGCCACCGCACCGCCCGGTCGAGCAGGCGCCGCGTGTCCAGGTAGACGCTGGTCTGCAACTCGGGGTCGATCCGGTTGTCCAGGGCCTCCACCGCGTCCCACAGCGCGCGCAGCCCGAACACCTCGCGGACCACCACGTACGCCCGGATCACGTCCGCCGCCGAGGCGGCCGTCTCCTCGACCACCCGGAAGACGAACGAGATGCCACCCCGGTTGATCGCCTCGTTGACCAGCACCGTCGTCACGATGTCCCGGCGCAGCCGGTGCTGGCCCATCCGGTCGGCGAACCGCTCGCGCATCGGCGTCGGGAAGTAGTTGACCAGGACCTCGGTCGTCCACTCCTCGTCCGCGAGCCCCTCCGCCAGGATCTCCGTCTCAAGGACGATCTTGACGTACGCGAGGAGCACCGCGAACTCCGGCGCGGTCAGCCCGGACTCGGTGCGCACCGCCATCTCGTCGTCCGGCGGCAGCGCCTCCAGGGACCGGTCCAGCGCCCCCGAGCGCTCCAGGTCGGTGATCATCCGCCGGTGCACCGGCAGCAGCGAGGCGGCCTGCGCCTGCGCGTTGTTGATCGCCCGGGCCTGGTCGTAGTTGTCCCGCAGCACCAGCTCGGCGACCTCGTCGGTCATCCCCGCGAGCAGCTCGTCCCGCTCGGGCAGGGTCAACGCGCCGTCGGCGACCGCCGTGTTCAGCAGGATCTTGATGTTCACCTCGTGGTCGGAGCAGTCCACCCCGGCCGCGTTGTCGATGAAGTCCGTGTAGATCCGCCCGCCGGTCTGGGCGTACTCGATCCGGCCGAGCTGGGTCCAGCCCAGGTTACCGCCCTCGCCGACCACCCGGCAGCGCACGTTCCTGCCGTCCACCCGGATCGCGTCGTTGGACTTGTCGCCCACCTCCGCGTTGGCCTGGCTGGAGGCCTTCACGTACGTGCCGATGCCGCCGTTCCAGAACAGGTCGACGGGCGCGGTCAGGATGGCCTTCATCAGCTCCTGCGGGGAGAGCTGCGTCACGTCGTCGTCCAGGCCCAGCACCTCGCGGACCTGCGGCGAGATCGGCACCGACTTGGCGGTACGCGGGTACACGCCGCCACCGGCGGAGATCAGCGCCCGGTCGTAGTCCTCCCACGACGAACGGGGCAGGTCGAACAGCCGCCTCCGCTCGGCGTACGAGGTCGCGGCGTCCGGAGCCGGGTCGAGGAAGATGTGCCGGTGGTCGAACGCGGCCACCAGCCGGATGTGCTCCGACAGCAGCATCCCGTTGCCGAACACGTCGCCGGACATGTCGCCGACCCCGACCACGGTGAAGTCCTGGGTCTGGGTGTCGTGGCCCATCTCGCGGAAATGCCGCTTCACCGACTCCCAGGCGCCCCGGGCGGTGATGCCCATCTTCTTGTGGTCGTACCCGGCGGAGCCGCCGGAGGCGAACGCGTCGCCGAGCCAGAACTGGTGGGCCGTGGAGATCTCGTTGGCGATGTCCGAGAACGTCGCCGTGCCCTTGTCCGCCGCGACCACCATGTACGGGTCGTCGCCGTCGTGCCGGACCACGTCCTCCGGCGGCACGATCTCGCCGCTGACGATGTTGTCCGTGACGTCCAGCAGCGCCGAGATGAACTCCTTGTAGCAGACGACCGCCTCGTCCCGGTCCCCCGGCTTCTGCTTGAGCACGAAGCCGCCCTTGGCGCCGACCGGCACGATGACGGCGTTCTTCACCATCTGCGCCTTGACCAGGCCGAGCACCTCGGTGCGGAAGTCCTCGCGGCGGTCGGACCAGCGCAACCCGCCCCGGGCCACCGGCCCGAACCGCAGGTGCACGCCCTCGAAGCGCGGCGAGTACACGAAGATCTCGAACTTCGGCCGTGGCGCCGGCAGGTCCGGGATGGCCTGCGGGTCCAGCTTGAGCGCCACGTACGACTTCGGCCGCCCGTCGGCGCGCTTCTGGTAGAAGCTGGTGCGCAGGGTGGCCTGGATCATCGTCAGGTAGGCGCGCAGGATCCGGTCCTGGTCGAGGCTGGCGACGTCGTCCAGCGCGGCCCGGATGTCGCCCACCAGCTCGGCGCTGCGCTGCTGCCGCTGCTCGTGGCCGTCCGCGCCGGGCGCGAACCGCACCTCGAACAGCTCCACCAGCAGGGCGGCGATCCTCGGGTACGCGATGAAGGTCTGCTCCATGTACTCCTGGGAGAAGACCGTGCCGGCCTGGCGCAGGTACTTCGCGTACGCGCGCAGCACCACCACCTGCCGCCAGGTGAGACCGGCGCGCAGCACCAGCTCGTTGAAGCCGTCCACCTCGGCCTCGCCCCGCCACGCCGCCGCGAAGGCGTTCTCCACGTGCGGGCGCACCTCGGCCAGCTCCTGGTGGCCCTCGGGCAGCCGCAGCCCGAAGTCGTAGAGGTAGACCCGGCCGTCGATCCGGTCCACCTCGTGCGGGTGCTCGTCGACCACCTTGACGCCGAGCGAGTGCAGCACCGGCAGCACGGCGGAGAGCATCATCGGCTCGCCGTAGCGGTAGACCTTGAAGCGGACGTCCATCGCCTCGTCGACGTCCGGCCCCCGCCCGCCGGCCCGCGGCGCGAGCTGCTTGCGGAACAGGTGCATCTCCAGCTGGCCGGGCTCCTCCAGCAGCTCCAGCTTCGCCAGGTCCTTCATCGCCTCGTACGGCGTGTGGCCGTCCTTGTAGCCCTCGGGGAAGGCGTCGGCGTACCGGGTGAACAGGTGCTTGGCCTGCTCGTCGCCGAGCTTGCGCTCCAGCACCAGCCGGTAGTCGTCGTCCCAGAGCCGGGTGGCGTCGGCCAGCTCCTCGGCGAGCAGGTCGGCGTCGATGTCGCCCGGAGTGTTGGTCGGGTCGGTCCGGACGATGAAGTGCACCCGGGCGAGCATCGACTCGGTGACCCGGGTCGTGTAGTCGACCCCGACGCCGTTCAGCTCGCGCAGCAGGATGTCCTGCATCCGCAGGCGGTTCTGGGTGGTGAACCGGTCCCGGGGCAGGTAGATCAGGCAGGAGATGAACCGCCCGTACGCGTCCCGGCGCAGGAACACCCGCAGCTGCCGGCGACCGGCCATCCGCAGCACGCCGATGACCGCGTGGTAGAGGTCCTCGGTCTTGATCTGGAACAGCTCGTCGCGCGGGTAGGTCTCCAGGATCTGGAGCAGGTCCTTGCCGGAGTGGCTGCGCTGGCTCAGGCCGGAGCGGTCCAGCACCTCGGCCACCTTGCGGCGGACCACCGGCAGCTCCTGCACGCTGGTCCGGTACGCGGCCGTGGAGAACAGCCCGAGGAAGCGCCGCTCGCCGATCACCTCGCCGGCCTCGTTGAAGATCTTGAAGCCGATGTAGTCGAGGTAGGCGGAGCGGTGCACGGTGGCCCGCGAGTTCGCCTTGGTGATGATCAGCAGCCGCTTCTCGGTGACCTTGTCGTGCGCCTCGGGCGTCATCGACGACAGCGGCCGGGCCTCCGGGGAGTCCTGGCGCAGGATGCCCAGCCCGGTGCCCAGCACCGCCTCCAGGGCTTGTCCGCTGCCCCCGGCCCCGGCACCCGACTCGCCGGTGTCGACCAGCCGGTACTCCCGGTAGCCCAGGAACGTGAAGTGGTCGTGGGCGAGCCAGCGGAGCAGCTCCACCGAGTCCGTGATGTCCTTCTCCGGCACCGGCGGCCGGTTGTCCGACGTCCGCGCGGCGGCCAGTTCGTCGGCGAGGGCGAGGGCCCGCTGGCGCATCTTGGGCCAGTCCTCCACCGCCTCCCGTACGTCGGTGAGCACCCGCTGGAGCTCCCGGCGCAGCCTGTCCCGCTCGGCGGCGTCGCGCACCGGGTCGATCTCGATGTGCATCCAGCTCTCGACCAGGTCGCCGGCGATGGCGTCGTCGGGCTCGACGTCGGCGGAGACCTCGACCAGCCGGCCCAGCGGCTCGCGCCGGACCACCACCAGCGGGTGGACCAGCAGGTGCACGTCCAGGTGGTGCGAGTTGAGCAGGGCGGTCACCGAGTCGACCAGGAACGGCATGTCGTCGGTGACGATCTCGATGACGGAGTGGTGCTGATCGGCGTCGGGCTCGTGGATGCGCAGCTTCAACTCGCCCGGTACCCGCTGCTGGGCGAGGTCGCGGTGCGCGCGGGCCGCCTCCAGCATCTCCTCGGCGGTGAAGCCGATCAGCTCCTCGTCCGGCGCGAACCGCCAGAAGCGGCTGACCAGGGTCGCCGCGTCGTGGTCGTCGCCGGCGAGCGCGACCGCCTGGGCGACCAGGCGCTCCACGTTGGGAACCGGCTCGTCGAGTTCGTTGTCCTCCACGTCGTCGGCCAGCGCGTCGGCGGGCAGACCCAGATCGTAGAGGGTGTCGATACTCGAACCGGTCATCCCGGTCACTCCTGTGTCGAGTCGGCCGTAGCCGTCCCCGTCGGTCGCCGAATCGAAGCTGTCGTCCCGGCCGGTGTCATCCTGCCGGAGGTCGGGTCCCGGTTTGATCGCCGGACGCCGGTCCATCGGTGCCACTCCCCTCGACCCACCGCATTGTGGGTCACTCTGCCGCCCAGCCTAGGCCCTGCCGTTCCGCCCCTTGCTCGGCGGACCACGGTGCGGACGTCCGGTTCCGGACTTCGTCCTTTCACCCGTTGCGGGTACGAGGTTGGCCGGTTCGGGAGTACCCCGCCACCAGTCGTTCATCACCCGGGCGACGGCCTCTCTTTCCGCACGTCCCGGTGCGGGGGGACGGTGCGGACGGCGCCGCCGTACTAGCGTGCAGGGCAGTTCCGAGATCGGAGAGCTGCTTCCATGCGCCTGTCGTACCCTCGCCGCCCCCGCCGCAACCGGCTCCGCCCGCCGCTGGCGCTGCTCGCCGCGACCACGCTCGCGGCCGGCGCCCTCACCGCGTGCTCGGGCGGTGACGGGCCGGAGCGCAGCGTCGACGCGTTCCTGGCCGGCTGGCGCTCGGGCGACCTCCAGGCCGTCGGCTTCGTCGACCCGACCGGCGCCAAGGTGCCGGCGGCCGACGTCGCCCGCGAGCTCAAGGAGCTCTCCGGCGAGCTGGCGGCCACGCCGCCGACGCTGACCCGCCGGGGCGAGGCGAAGGTGACCAAGGACGTCGCGACCACGGTGGTCAAGGTCGACTGGACCCTCCCGGGCCAGACCCGCTGGGCGTACGAGCGTCCGGTGCGGCTCAGCCGCGGCGGCGACGAGTGGCGGGTGATCTGGGAGCCGCAGGTGGTGCAGGAGCAGCTCACCCGGGGCGACCGCCTGGGGCTGCGCCGCGACACCGCCACCCGGGCCGCCGTTCTCGACGCCGCCGGCCGGCCGATCGTGGCGCCCCGGCCCGTGGTGCGGGTCGGGCTCCAACCGAGCGAGGTCACCGACCTCCCGGGCCTGACCCGGAAGCTGGACTCGGCCTTCCGGGCGATCCGGCCGGCGATCACCCCGCCGGTGGACCTCTCCGGGCTGCCCAAGCGGCTCGCCGACGCGGATCCGGGCGCGTTCGTGGAGGTGGTGACGCTGCGGGAGGAGGCGTACCGGCAGATCAAACCACGCATCTACGACCTGCCGGGCACCAAGTTCCGCAGCGACAAGCTCGACCTGGCGCCCACCCGGGAGTTCGCCCGGGCGGTGCTCGGCTCCGTCGACCCGGCCCAGGCCGACGACCTCGCCCAGCACCCCGACCGCTACGAGGCCGGCGACCTGGTCGGCCACGGGGGCCTCCAGGGCCGTCACGACGAGCGCCTGCGCGGCGTGCCGGGGCTGACCGTGATCACCGAGCGCCCCGGCCCGGACGGCACGCTGGTGCCCACCGGCACCGAGGTGTTCCGCAGCGAGCCGAAGCCGGGGCAACCGGTGAAGACCACGCTCGACGTGGCCACCCAGAACGCGGCCGACACCGCCCTGCGCGGCGAGAAGCGCCGGGCGGCGCTGGTGGTGGTGCGGATCAGCGACGGCGCGGTGCTCGCCGCGGCCAACGGTCCCGGCGGGGCCGGGGAGAACCTGGCCTTCACCGCCCAGGTCCCGCCGGGCTCCACCTTCAAGATGGTCAGCGCGCTCGGCCTGCTCGACCGGGGTGCGGTCACGCCGGACGCGACGGTGGACTGCCCGAAGACGTTCACCGTCGACGGCAGGCCGTTCAAGAACTCCGACAACTTCGCGCTGGGTCCGGTGCCCTTCCGCACGGACTTCGCCAAGTCGTGCAACACGGCGTTCGTCGCGCTGGCGCCGAAGCTCGGCCCCGACGGGCTGGCCGTGACCGGCCGTTCTCTCGGGCTCGAAGGGAAGTGGGACGTCGGCCTCGACGCCTTCACCGGCAAGGTCTCGGCGAACGGCGGGGCGACCGAGCAGGCCGCCGCCGCCATCGGCCAGGGCACCACGCTGGTCAGCCCGCTGGCCATGGCCTCGGCCACCGCGGCGGTCGCCCGGGGTCGCTTCGAGCAGCCGAAACTGGTGCTCGACCCCGCCCCGGCCCAGCCCGCCGCCCCCGGCCCGCAGCTCAAGCCGGAGTCGGTCGAGGGGGTCCGGGCGATGATGCGGGAGGTGGTCACAGCCGGCTCCGGCAGCGCGCTGCGGGACGTCCCGGGCGCGCCGGTGCACGGCAAGACGGGCACCGCCGAGTACGACGACAACCCGGCGCACACGCACGCCTGGTTCGTCGGCTGGCAGGGCGATGTCGCGTTCGCGGTCTTCGTCGAGAAGGGCGAAGCCAGCACCGCCACCGCCGTCCCCGCCGCCGAGCGCTTCCTCCGCGCCCTCTCCCGCTGACCAGCCCCACCGCCGGCACCTCGACGAACGATCTCCGTCCGCAGCCAGCGGCGTCGGCACCCAACACCGTCCGCACCCGGCACGTCCCGGATCCGGTGCGGTTTGCATCGGGCACGGGTCGGCACCGCCGCTTCGCGGTTCACCCGGCCACGCCCTGGTCGGCGTCGTCCGACACTCGACGGCGACGGCGACAGCGACAGCGACAGCGACGGCAAGCGCCGTGCGCCGTTGCGGCGGCCCCGGCGGGCAAGCCGGTGCTCGACGAGTCGCTGCCGTTCCACACCGGCGTGATGGGGCACCTCGGCAGCACCGCCAGCAGCGCGCGGGGTCCCGCCCAACCGGCCCGACGCTGTCGAGCTGCCCCTACAGACGGGGCAGCGACGACGCGGCCCGGCGCACGTCCGGCTATCCCCCAGTGGAACGTCATGGATGTCAAACCCCGTCGGTGACACCCATGACGTTCCACCGGTGGGCCCGGGTGCCACCGGCCGCCCCGGCCGTACTCGACAGGCGCACCGGCCCTACCTCAACCGCCCCTGCCCCGACCCGCCTCGGGCACATGCCATCAGCCGCCCCGGCCTGGCCTGTCGAGTCCGGCCTGGCCTGGCCCGCTCCGGCCCGGCCGGACTCGACAGGCGCACCGGGCCTACCTCAACCGCCCCTGCCTCGCCCCTCCCCGGGCATGTGCCGCCAGCCGCCGCCCCGGCCAGGCCAGGCCAGGCCAGGCCAGGCCGAACTTGACAGGCGCACCGGCCCCGCCTCGACCGCCCATCCTTCGCCCCGGCCCAGGCACCTGCCACCAGCCCTCGCCACGACGGATTCGGCAGGTGGGCGCACAGATGGGGCAGCTCGACAGGGAGTCAGGCGATGCCTGCGGCGGACGGTGAGGTGCCGTCCTCGGGCGTGGGCAGCGGGTCGCCCGGGTCCAGGCCCGCGAGCGGCGCCCGGCGCAGCAGGCCCGGGCCGGCAGAGGCGGGCGGGCCGACGGGTTCCGGCACGGTGGGATTGTCGGGGGCGACTGCGACCGGGGCCACCGGCCCGAGCGGTCGGGGCGGGGCTGGCGGAGCGCCCTCGGCACGCTCCTCGCCGCCGCCCGGGTGCCGGTCGTCGCCGTCGCCGGGTGGAACGGGGGCGGGAACAAGAGCCGGGGCGGAGGCCGACGGGGGCATGACCGGGACCTCGGGACGGCCGTTGCTCCGCCGCGCCGGGGGCACGGCCGGGAGCGCGGCCGGGAGCGCGGCCGGGAGCGCGGCCGAAGCGGCAGACCCCGAGGGCACGTTGGCGACGGCAGACGGCGACGGCACGTTGGCGACGGCAGACGGCGACGGCACGTTGGCGACGGCAGACGGCGACGGCACGTTGGCGACGGCAGACGGCGACGGCATGGTCGGGGCGGCGGACGCGGAGGGCCTGGTGGGGGTGGCCGACCGGGACGGCCCGGACGAGGCGGCGGGCGCCGACGGGCCCGGCAGCAGTCGGGGCGGCGACGCCGTCGGCGCGGAGACCGGGCGCAGCCCGGCCACCACGGTGTTGACGATCTCGGCCGCGTACGCGCCGTCCGGGTCGTAGTCGGGGTCGAAGACGGTCAGCTCGACGCCGAGGCAGTGCGGGGTGTCCACGAGGCCGGCGAGCAGGATCTCCAGCTCGGCGAAGGCGATCCCGCCGGGGTCGGGGGCGTCGACGGCCGGCATCACGGCCGGGTCGAGCACGTCCACGTCGATGTGCACCCAGTAGCCGGCGCAGTCGGCGAGCTGCTCGTGCGCCCACTGTGCCGTACGCGCGGCGCCCTCGGCGCGCAGCGCCGGCACCGGCCGGGTGGTGATCCCGGCGGCCTGGAGGTCCAGGCGGTACTCGTCCTGCGCCCGGATGCCGAGCACCACCACGTCGATGTCCCGGAAGTACGGCCGGCGCCCCTCGATGGCGGCCAGGTCGGCCTGCCCCCGCCCGGTGACCAGCGCGAGGTCCTCGCCGGCCGCCGCGCCCACGTAGGAGGCGTTGCCGGGGTGCCGGAAGTCGGAGTGGCCGTCGACGAAGACCAGCCCGATGCGCCCGCCGACCGCCTCGCCGAGCCGGTGCATGGCCAGTGCCGAGCCGAGCAGGATGGAGCAGTCGCCGCCGAGCACCAGCGGGAACTCGCTGCGGTCGATGATGGCGCCGATCCGCTCCGCGAGCGCCACCGAGTAGTCGGCGATCTCGCGGGCGTGGCAGACCCCGTCACCCGGTCGCCAGTCGCCGGGGTCGTAGCGGGGCGCGGTGAGGCAGCCGGCGTCGCGGGCCCGCAGCCGGGCGAGCAGCCCCTGGTCGCGCAGCGCGCCCGGGGCCTTGCCGCAGCCGGGGACCGAGGTGGACGTGGGTGGGCGCAGGCCGAGGTTGCTGGGCGCGTCGAGGACGGCGATCCGGCGCATCATGGGCTCCCGTCCTCGAGGTGTCGGGCGGGCCGGCCGGAACGCCGGCCCGCGCTGGCGTGCTATGTGCTCACAAACAGGGCGTGGTGCTCAGAACAGGGCGCTGGCCAGGGCCCGGCGCGCCGAGGCGACCGCGGGGTCCTCCGGGCCGGCGACCGTGAAGAGGCTGACCAGGTGCTGGCGTACCTTCTCCCGCTCCTCACCGGCGGTGCGGCGGACCACGCCCACCAGGCGGGCGTACGCCGCCTCGGCCTGACCGCTGAGCACCTCGATGTCGGCGGCCAGGAGCTGGGCCTCGACGTCGTCGGGGTTCGCCTGGGCGGCGGCGATGGCCGCGCGCGGGTCGGCACCGGCCACCCGGCGGGCGAGCCCGACCTGGGCCAGGCCCGCCTCCGCCGCGGCGTCCGCGGGCGACTCGGCGAGGATCTTCCGGTACGCCCGCTCGGCCGCGTCGAGGTCGCCGCTCATCAGGGCGTCGTCGGCCTCGTCGAGGCGCGGGTCCTCCGGCTCGGCGACGCTCACGCCACCGGCCTTGAGCACCGCCTGGATCCACTGGCGCAGCTGCGCCTCGGGCACCACTCCGGAGAAGGCGTCGATCGGCTGGCCGCCGACCACCGCGTAGACCATGGGGATGCCCTGCACCCGGAACATCTGGGCGATGCGCGGGTTGGCGTCCACGTCGACCTTGGCGAGCACCCAGGCGCCGCCGCCCTCGGCGGCCAACCGCTCCAGCACGGGGCTCAGCTGCTTGCACGGCTCGCACCACTCGGCCCAGAAGTCCACGATCACCGGTGTGGTGAGCGAGCGCTCGAGAACCTCGGACTGGAATGTCGCCTCACTCACGTCGATGACGGCGACGCCGCCACCGGCGCTGCCGGGAAACTCGGCGGAGGGGGCGGACTGTGCCGGGGTGGCGGGGCGGGCAGGGGCCGATGCGGGGGTGCGCAGCGCGCTGAGGTCGACCGCGCCGCGGGTGAAGATCGACGAGGTGATCCGTGGGTCGCTCATGGTTACCTAGTCTCGCACGCGACCCGCCGAACTCAGATCAACCGCGACGGCGACAGTTGCGACTGTCACGGCTGCTCCCGCCCTTTCCCGCCGTCCGCCCGGCACGCCGCGATCCCGCATCCACGGTCCTCGGTACGGGGCCTGCGCGGCGTCCGCCGGGACGCGGGGTGCGGGATCGCGGATGCGGGATCGGGGTCGGGGAACGGGGGTCAGAAGCGGGCGGGTTCGCGGTAGACGCCCCACTCGGCGCGCAGGGCGTCGCAGATCTCGCCGAGGGTGGCCTCCGCGCGTACGGCGTCCAGCATGGCCGGGATCATGTTGCCGTCGGTCCGGCCGACGGCGACCATCCGCTCGATCGCGGCCTTGACAACGGCCTCGTCGCGGCCGGCCTTCCGCTCGGCGAGCACCCGGCGCTGCTCCAGCTCCACCTCGTGCGAGATGCGCAGGATCTCCAGGTCCTTGGCGACCGTGCCGGTGTGGCAGTTGACGCCGACGATCCGCTTGTCGCCCTTCTCCAGCGCCTGCTGGTAGACGAAGGCGGACTCGGCGATGTGGCCGGTGAACCAGCCGTCCTCGATGCCGCGCAGGATGCCGGAGGTCATCGGGCCGATCCGGTGCGGGCCCTCGCCGCCGAGCTGCCGGATCCGGGCGAAGATCTCCTCCGCCTCGGCCTCGATCTTGTCGGTGAGCGCCTCGACGTACCAGGACCCGCCCAGCGGGTCGGCCACGTTGGTCACCCCGGTCTCCTCCATCAGCACCTGCTGGGTACGCAGGGCGATCTCGGCGGACTCGTCGGTCGGCAGCGCCAGGGTCTCGTCCAGGGCGTTGGTGTGCAGCGAGTTGGTGCCGCCGAGCACCGCCGCGAGTGCCTCCACGGCGGTACGCACCACGTTGTTGACCGGCTGCTGGGCGGTCAGCGACACCCCGGCGGTCTGCGTGTGGAACCGCAGCCAGAGCGCCTTCTCGCTGGTCGCGCCGTAGACGTCGCGCAGCCAGCGGGCCCAGATCCGGCGGGCGGCCCGGAACTTGGCGATCTCCTCGAAGAAGTCGACGTGCGAGTCGAAGAAGAAGCTCAGGCCGGGGGCGAAGACGTTGACGTCCAGCCCCCGGGAAAGCCCCAGCTCGACGTAGCCGAACCCGTCGGCGAGGGTGTACGCCAGCTCCTGGGCGGCGGTCGAGCCGGCCTCGCGGATGTGGTAGCCGGAGACCGAGAGCGGCTTGTAGCGCGGGATCTCCCGGGCGCAGTACTCCATCAGGTCGCCGATCAGGCGCAGGTGGGGCTCCGGGTCGAAGAGCCACTCCTTCTGCGCGATGTACTCCTTGAAGATGTCCGTCTGCAGCGTGCCGTCCAGCTTGGACAGGTCGGCACCCTGCCGCTCGGCGGCCACCAGGTACATGCAGAACACCGGCACGGCCGGCCCGGAGATGGTCATCGACGTGGTGACCCCGGCCAGGTCGATGCCGTCGAAAAGGGCCTCCATGTCGGCGGCGGTGTCGATGGCGACGCCGCAGTGGCCCACCTCGCCGAGCGCCTGCGGGTCGTCGGAGTCCCGGCCCATCAGCGTGGGCATGTCGAAGGCGACGGAGAGGCCCCCGCCGCCGGCGCCCAGGATCATCTTGTAGCGCTCGTTGGTCTGCTGCGCGTTGCCGAAGCCGGCGAACTGCCGGATCGTCCAGGTCCGCCCGCGGTAGCCGGTCGGGTAGAGGCCCCGGGTGTACGGGTACTCGCCCGGCCAGCCGATGCGCTCGAAGCCCGGGTAGGCGACCCCCTCCGGCGGCCCGTAGACCGGCTCGACGGGCATCCCGGAGAGCGTGGTGAAGTCGGCGTCCCGCTTGCGCGCGGCGTCGTAGCGGGCCTGCCAGCGTGCCCGTCCGGCGGCGATCTCGTCGGCGTTCATCGGCGGGGCTCCTCCTCGAGTCCTCGACTGCACTGCGAGTGTAGAGCCCAGACCTGAACGATCGCTAAGTAAGTTCGTACCGGCAGGTAACCTGCGCCGCCGGACGCGTCACGCGACGGGCGCGGCGGGACCGCCCAGGGCCACGTCGTCGACCCTGATGTTGACCTCGTCGACCCGCAGCCCGTACGCCTCGACCGCCCCGGCGACCTGCGCCCGGACCTCGGCGGTCACCTGCGGCACCGCGCGGCCGGCCTCGATCACGATGACCAGGTTGACCACCGCCGCGCCGTTCGTGACGTGGGCCGAGCAGCCACGGCGGGCGTCGCCGACCTGGTCGAGCCCGACCTTGTCGAGCACCGCGTTGAAGAACCGGGCCACGTCCCCGCCCAGCTCGACCACCCCGGGCACGGACCGCGCGGCGGCCACCGCGATCTTCTCCACCACCTCGTCGGAGACGAGCGTCGTCCCGCCCGGCACCGCGTCCGGTGTCACCGACAGCTCCTGCGTCGCCTCGTCGCCCATCGTCTCCCCACTCCGCCGCGCACCGCCCCACGCCGACCGTGGAGCGGTGCGAGCGTACTAGCTCGGTGGGTTCCTTAGGAGCCGAGTTGGGCGAGCAGCTCGTCGGCCGCCGCGTACGGGTCGAGGGCGCCCTCGGCCACCTTCGCAGCGAGCGCCGGCAGCTCCGTACCGTCGCGCAGGGAGCCGATCCGGGCGCGGAGCACGCCCAGCGCGATCGCCTCGACCTCGGCGGCGGCCCGCGCCTCCTGGCGGCGGCGCAGCTCGCCGTGCTCGACGAGCCAGCCACGGTGCTTGTCGATGGCGGCGGCGATGTCGTCGATCCCCTCGCCCCGGGAGGCGATCGCGCGCACCACCTGCGGCCGCCACTGGCCCGGGCCGCGCTCGCCCAAAGCGATCATGCCCTGGATGTCGCGGTAGGTGGCGTCGACGCCGTCCCGGTCGGCCTTGTTGACCACGAAGACGTCGGCGATCTCCAGGATGCCGGCCTTGACCGCCTGGATCGCGTCACCCATGCCCGGGGCGAGCAGCACCAGCGTGGTGTCGGCCAGCGAGGCGACCTCCACCTCGGCCTGCCCGACGCCCACGGTCTCCACCAGCACCACGTCGCAGCCGGCGCCCTCCAGCACCCGCACCGCCTGCGGCGTGGCCGCCGACAGCCCGCCCAGGTGGCCCCGGCTCGACATCGACCGGATGTAGACGCCCGGGTCGGTGGCGTGGTCCTGCATCCGGACCCGGTCGCCGAGGATCGCCCCGCCCGTGAACGGGCTGGACGGGTCGATGGCCAGCACGCCCACCCGGTGGCCGCGGGCGCGCAGCGCCCGGACCAGCTCGTTGGTGGTGGTCGACTTGCCCACCCCGGGCGAGCCGGTCAGCCCGACCACCTGGGCCTGGCCGGCGTACGGCGCAAGGGCCGCCGCGATCCGCGGCAGCGTCTCGTCGCCCGACTCGACCAGGGTGATCAGCCGGGCCACCGCGCGGGGATCGCCCGCGCGGGCCCGCTCGACCAGCATCGGCACGTCCCGGCTGCGGCGCACCGGGGGTGCGCCCGCCGCCGGGACGTCGTCGACGATCTCGCTCACTGTGCTGCCTCTAACGGGATCGGCCGGCCGGCGGTCAGTGACCGCTCTCGCCGGGGGCCGGGACGTGGATGATCAGAGCGTCGCCCTGGCCGCCGCCGCCGCAGAGCGCCGCCGCGCCCGTGCCGCCGCCCCGGCGCTTGAGCTCCAGCGCGAGGGTCAGCACCAGCCGGGCGCCGGACATGCCGATCGGGTGGCCCAGCGCGATCGCCCCGCCGTTGACGTTGACCTTGTCCGGGCTGACCCCGAGGTCACGGGTGGACTGGATGCCGACCTGGGCGAACGCCTCGTTGATCTCGATGAGGTCCAGGTCCTCGATGCCGAGCCCGCCCTTCTTGAGCGCGTGCTGGATCGCGTTGGACGGCTGCGAGTGCAGGGAGTTGTCCGGGCCCGCGACGTTGCCGTGCGCGCCGATCTCGGCCAGCCAGGTGAGCCCCAGCTCCTTGGCCTTGGCCTTGCTCATGACGACGACCGCGGCGGCGCCGTCGGAGATCGGCGAGGAGCTGCCGGCGGTGATCGTGCCGTCCTTGGCGAACGCCGGGCGCAGCTTCGCCAGCGACTCGACGGTGGTGTCCGGGCGGATCCCCTCGTCCTCGCTGATCACCAGCGGGTCGCCCTTTCGCTGCGGGATGACCACCGGGGTGATCTCGTCGGCGAAATGGCCGTTCTTCTGCGCGGCGGCGGCCCGCTGGTGGCTGGCCGCGGCGAACGCGTCCTGCTCCTCGCGGGTGATGCCGTGCCGTCCGTTGTGCCGCTCGGTGGACTCGCCCATCGCGCAGCTGTCCCAGGCGTCGGTGAGCCCGTCGAGCGCCATGTGGTCCTTGACCACCACGTCGCCGTACTTGTAGCCGCCGCGCTGGCCGAGCAGCAGGTGCGGGGCGTTGGTCATCGACTCCATGCCGCCGGCGACGACGATGTCGAACTCGCCGGCGCGGATGAGCTGGTCGGCCAGGGCGATCGCGTCCAGGCCGGAGAGGCAGACCTTGTTGACGGTCAGCGCCGGCACGGACATCGGGATGCCCGCCTCGACCGCCGCCTGGCGGGCCGGGATCTGCCCGGCACCGGCCTGGAGCACCTGCCCCATGATCACGTACTGGACCTGGTCGGGGGCGACGCCGGCGCGCTCCAGCGCCGCCTTGATCGCCACGCCGCCGAGTCTGGTCGCCGGGAGGTCCTTGAGGTTGCCCAGCAGGCGCCCCATCGGGGTCCGCGCGCCGCTGACGATCACCGAAGCCATGCCTGCCTCCGAGGGGGTGCCGACCTGTACGCCTTAACGATTGTTCGGTCAGACTAACGCCATGGCTGAGAACTCCCCCGTCGAGACCGCTGCCGACTATGTCACAGACATCGGCCTGCGCCGCATCGACCACGTCGGGGTCGCCGTCGCCGACCTGGACGCCGCGATCGACTTCTATCAGCGCACCTTCGGGATGCGCTGCGTGCACACCGAGGTGAACGCCGAGCAGGGCGTACGCGAGGCGATGCTGGCCGTCGGCCCGGACGCCGAGGGCGGCTGCGTACAGCTGCTCGCCCCGCTGACCCCGGAGTCGACCATCGCCAAGTTCCTCGACAAGAAGGGCCCGGGCGTGCAGCAGGTGGCGTACACCGTCGAGGACATCGACGCCGCCTGCGCGAAGCTGCGCGAGCGGGGCGTGAAGCTGCTCTACGACACCCCGAAGCGCGGCACCGCCAACTCGCGGGTCAACTTCGTCCACCCGAAGGACGCCGGCGGGGTGCTGGTCGAACTCGTCGAGCCCGCCGCCGGGCACTGACCCCCACCTCCGGCCCCCGCCGACGGGCGGGGGCCGGAGCCCACTTCCCCCGCCGAGCGCGTCGGTGCGTGGTTTCACCACTGCTCGGACACCACCACGCATCGGCCAATGCAGTTTTTCACAGAGGGCTTCCGGCCCTACCTACCGTTCAGTAACGTCCCGCCCCACAGGAGCGCGGCCGGTACCGGATGTGTCGGACACCGACATGGCGGTGGGCCGCACCGACGCCGACGATGGCAGCACCCGGGCCCGCGTGGGCGGGGTGCGGACGAACGGGAGGTCGACGTGCAGGACATCCTCGAAGCGATCATGGCGGCGGAGGGATCCGACCAACCGGAACGGGAGCTCGCCGGAATCGCCGGTCTGCCGGTACCCGAGTCGTACCGCGGCGTCGTGGTGCGCGCCGACGAGACCCGGATGTTCGACGGCCTGGCCACCCGGGACAAGGACCCACGCAAGGCGCTGCACGTGCAGGAGGTGCCGACGCCGGAGCTGGGGCCGGGCGAGGCGCTGGTCGCGGTGATGGCGAGCGCGATCAACTACAACACGGTCTGGACCAGCATCTTCGAGCCGCTGCCGACCTTCAGGTTCCTCCAGCGCTACGGCCGGATCTCGGAGCTGACCCGCCGGCACGACCTGCCGTACCACGTGGTGGGCTCGGACGCGGCCGGCGTGGTGCTGCGCACCGGGCCCGGCGTGACCCGGTGGAAGGCCGGCGACGAGGTCGTCGCGCACTGCCTCTCCGTCGAGCTGGAGGACGCGGCCGGGCACGACGACACCATGCTGGACCCGCAGCAGCGGATCTGGGGCTTCGAGACCAACTTCGGCGGCCTGGCCGAGCTGTGCGTGGTCAAGGCCAACCAGCTGATGCCCAAGCCGCGCCACCTGAGCTGGGAGGAGGCGGCCAGCCCCGGGCTGGTCAACTCGACCGCGTACCGGCAGCTGGTGTCGCACCACGGGGCGAACATGAAGCAGGGCGACGTGGTGCTGATCTGGGGCGCCTCCGGCGGCCTGGGCGGCTACGCCACCCAGATGGCGCTCCACGGCGGGGCGATCCCGGTCTGCGTGGTCTCCTCCCCCGACAAGGCGGAGCTGTGCCGGCGGATGGGCGCCGAGCTGGTCATCGACCGGGCGGCCGAGGGATTCCGGTTCTGGAAGGACGAGCAGACCCAGGACCAGGACGAGTGGCGGCGCTTCGGCGAGCGGATCCGGGAGCTGACCGGCGGCGAGGACCCGGACATCGTCTTCGAGCACCCGGGCCGGGAGACCTTCGGCGCGAGCGTCTACGTGGCCAAGCGCGGCGGCACCATCGTCACCTGCGCCTCCACCAGCGGCTTCCAGCACCAGTACGACAACCGCTACCTCTGGATGCACCTGAAGCGGATCGTCGGCAGCCACTTCGCCAACTACCGCGAGGCGTGGGAGGCCAACCGGCTGGTGGCGCTGGGCAGGATCCACCCCACCGTGTCGAGGACCTACGCACTGGAGCAGACCGGCCAGGCCGCGTACGAGGTGCACCGCAACGCGCACCAGGGCAAGGTCGGCGTCCGCTGCCTCGCACCGTCGGACGGGCTCGGCGTACGCGACCGCGAGCTGCGCTCCCGGCACGAGGACGCGATCAACCGGTTCCGCGGTCACTGACCCGACGGATGAGGCGCCGTCGACCATTGCGGTGAACGGCGATTGCCTTTCCGCCGGGGCCGTCGGACGCTCATTCGAGTGACCCGCGCCATGACACGACAAAGGGCCGCGGGGTGCTCCCGCGGCCCTTTTCCGATGTCACGCTCCGTGCCGTCCGACCCGCCCGGGACCTGCCAAGATCGGCGATCTGTCCGGCCATCGGCGGACCCGCAGTTGACCATGTAAAGAGGACACGAAAGCTCGGCACCGCTCTTGCGAAGCACCCTGGGGGGTCTGCGAGTATGTCCCAATGCCCCAGCAGTCCTCCCCTCTTGCGTTCTTCGATAACGCGAACTCGCAGCCCGATTTCACCGTTGGCCTGCGCGGCTACAACACCCACCAGGTCGATGACTTCATCGGCCGGATGACGGCCGCGCTGACCCAGTCCGAGCAGGCCCGCGCCGAGGCCGAGCAGCGGATGAACGACGCCCAGCGCCGCCTGCGCCAGGCCGAGCAGCGCATGAGCGCGCTGGAGCAGAAGCTCGCCGACACCAACAAGCAGCTCGAGGAGAACAGCCGGCCCACCCTCTCGGGCCTCGGCACCCGCGTCGAGCAGATCCTCCGGCTGGCCGAGGAACAGGCCAACGACCACCGCAACGAGGCCAAGCGGGAGTCGGAGGGCATCCTCTCCGCCGCCCGCCTCGAGGCGCGCGAGATCACTGACAAGGCGCGCGCCGAGGCGGCGGCCATGAAGGCCAACGCCGAGCGGGAGGCGGGCAGCGTCCGCACCGCCGCCGAGCGCGAGGCCGCCGAGGTCCGCGTCCAGGCGCGGCGCGAGGCCGACACGCTGCGCGCCGACGCCGACCGGGAGACCAAGCAGCTGCGCACGGTCACCGCCCACGAGGTCGCCGAGCTGAAGTCCACCGTCGAGCGCGAGGTCGCCACCATGCGGGCCACCGCCGAGCGGGAGATCACCCAGCAGCGGGCGAAGGCCGCCCGCGAGGCCGAGGAGAAGCGCGCCGAGGCGACCAAGCTGCTCACCGACGCCCGCGACAAGCGCGACAAGGACCTCCAGGCCCTGGAGCTCCAGCTCGCCGAGCGCCGGGAGAAGGCCGAGCGCGAGGAGTCCGAGCGGCACGCCGCGCAGGTCGCCCAGACCCAGAAGCTGGTCAGCGAGGCCGAGCAGCGGGCGCACGCCGCGCAGGAGCGGGCCAAGGAGATCGAGCAGCGCGCCGAGGCCCGCCGGGTCGAGTCGGAGCGCACCGCCAACGAGACGGTCGACAAGGCCAAGGCGCTGGCCGACAAGACGCTCACCGAGGCCAAGGCCGAGGCGAACCGCCTGCTCACCGAGGCGCGCACCGAGGCCGAGCTGACCACCCAGGCGGCCCGCCGCGAGGTCGAGGACCTCACCCGGCAGAAGGACGCCGTCACCTCGCAGCTCGGCCAGATGCTCTCCGGCCTCGCCGGCATCGTGCCGGGCGTGCCCGCCCAGCCGCCGGCCGCACAGGCCAAGCCGGAGGCGAAGAAGGCCGACAACGCCGACGAGCGGGTGGCCGCGGAGACCGCCAACTGACCCAACCGACCCACCCGACCGGGGCATGATCCGCGGCGCGGGGTGACACCGGGTGACCGGTGCGCCCCGCGCCGTATGCGTTTTCCCGTAAAGCGAATTGCCCGGGCGTGTCAGTAGTGAAGTAGGTCCTATCCGGGGCGTCCGTATCGCCCCAGCCGGACGGGATGCGTGTGAGGATGGGGGCATGTCGCACGGCGAGGAACTGTTCGCTCTCGGCGGGGACGTGACCACGGAGCCCAGCTTCGAGTCCGCTCTGCGGGGGTACGAGAAACGACAGGTCGACCGGTACGTCGCTCGCGCGGAGCACGAGATCGCGGCCCTGGCGGCCGAGCGGGAACAGGCCTACACACAGATCCACAAGCTGGCCGGCCAGGTCGAGGTGCTCCAACGCGACCTCGCCCAGGCGCGCAAGTCGTCCGGGGCGCTCGAGAACGTCTCCTACCGGCACCTCGGCCCGCGGGTGGAGCAGATCCTCACCCTCGCCGAGGAGCAGGCCGACGCGATCCTGGTCGCCGCCAACGAGGAGATCGAGGCTCGCCGGGCCGCCGCCGAGCACATCGTCGAGGAGGCCCGCGAGCAGGCCGCCACCGCCCTCAAGGACTTCGAGATCGCGCTGGCCGCCCGCCGGACGGAGGAGGAGCGGCACACCGCGGCCCGCAGGGCCGAGGCGGACGCCGCCGTCCGGACGGCCAAGGACGAGGCCGCCCGGCTCCGCAAGGCCGCCCAGGAGGCGCTGGCGAAGGCCCAGCAGGAGGCCACCCAGCTGCGGGACGCGGCCAAGGAGATCCACCAGCGGGCCCAGCAGGAGGCGACCAAGCTGCGCGAGGCCGCCAAGGAGGTGCACGCCAAGGCCCAGCAGGAGGCCACCCAGCTCCGCGAGGCCGCCAAGGAGGTGCACGCCAAGGCCCAGCAGGAGTCCAGGCGCCTGGTCGACCAGGCCACCGAGGCGGGCCGGGCCACCCACGCCAAGGCGCAGCGGGACGCCAAGCAGATCATCGACGACGCCGCCGACGCCGGCCGGGCCACCCGGGAGAAGGCCCGCCAGGAGGCGGAGCGGCTCACCACCCAGGCGGCCGAGACGGCCAAGCGCAACCGCGCCGAGACCGAGGCGTACGTGCAGCGGATGCGCACCGAGACCGAGGCGTACGTGCAGCACGCCCGGGCCCAGACGCAGCAGGAGCTCGGCGCCTGGCGGGCCGGGGTGGAGCAGGAGGTCAACAGCCGGCGCGAGGCCGCGGACCGCGAGCTGGCCCAGCGCCGCGCGGCGGCCGAGCAGGAGTTCACCAAGCGCCGCGACGAGCTGAAACAGCAGTACAAGACCCGGCTCGCCGAGCTGGAGAAGCAGCACACGAGCCGGCACGACGAGCTGGAGTCCGGGTTCGAGGCGCGCCGCGCCGCGCTGGAGGCGGAGTACACCGCCCGGAAGAACGAGATCGAGCAGGGCGCCGCCGCCGTCCGCCGGGCCGCCGAGCAGGACGCCCTGACGATGCGCCGGCAGGCCGAGGAAGAGGCGGCGGCGCTGCTCGGCCGGGCCGAGTCGGAGGCGGCCGACAAGCGCCGCAAGGCCGACGAGCACGTGGCGACGTCGCGTCGGCAGTTCGAGGAGTACGCGGCCACGACGCAGCAGCACCTGGCCACCACCCAGCAGCACCTCGCCGCCACGCAGCAGGAGGCCGCCGCCAGCCGTCAGCAGCTCGCCCAGGTGATGCTGGAGATCGCCCGGGCCCAGCAGGAGCTGGCCGACCTGCGGCAGGAGACCTGGAAGTCCCGGCAGGAGTCCGACGAGCTCCAGCGGCAGGTGACGGAGCTGCGGCTGGGCCTGCTCGGCGCGGCCGACCGGCCGGGCGGGACGGACGGCGCCGTCGCCCCGGTGACGGCGGACGGCAAGCCGACTCCGGCCACGGCGAACGGCGGCAGGCCCCGCCCCGACGCGGCCAGGTCCCCGGCCGACAAGGCTGGCCACCCCGCCCCGGCAGGAGCGGGCGCGGCGGACAAGACCCCGGCCGGCGCGGGCACTGCGGACAAGACCCCGGCCGGCGCGGGCTCCCCGGACAAGACCCCGGCCGGCGCGGGCTCCCCGGACAAGACCCCGGCCGGCGCAGGCGGGGCGACGGGCACCGCGGCGGCCGCGTCCCCCTCGGGCGGCAAGCCCGCCGCCGGCAAGGTGGAGCCGGAGGACGCCGGGCAGCCGGCCAAGGGCCGGATCGAGCCTGCCGACGCTGGGCAGCCGGCCACCGGCAAGGCCACCGTGACCACCATCGACGGAGGCACGGCCAGTGCCGGCGTGGACGGAGAGCCGACCGTGGCGGCGGTACCCGGCGAGGGCGGCCGGGGCGCGACCCCGACGAAGATCACCAGCACCGGCGAGAACGGCAAGCGCCCGGCCAAGCCCACCACCGACGAGCGCAGCGCCAAGCCGAGCAAGGTGGTCGTCGACAAGGACTGACCCTGTGCGCGGCACCGCCCGACGACCTTGGTCGTCGGGCGGATCTTGGTAAGAGGCGGCCCCCGGAGGGGCCCGTTCCTACCAAGATCTCAACCCCGGGCCCGCCCCCAACCCCAGCGGGGTCGGGTCGGTCGGGCTGCGGGGGCGGGCCGGGTTTGCGGCGTACGCTCCCGGGTGGGATCCGTCGACGCGAACCGTGGTGGGCCGTCGACGGGAGTCGATCAGGGGGAGGTCCGATGGCAGACGACGGACCGACGGCGTCGAGCGGCGACCCGGAGCCCGGCAGCAGCCCTGGACCGGGCGACGGGAGCCGGGGGCCGGAGCACCCCGCCGCGCCCGAGCGCAGCACCCGCCCGTCTGACACCACGGACGGCGGCGGGACGGCGGCGGGGATCACGGACCGCAGCGGGCCGGGGGCGAACGGATCGGGCCGGTTCGGCACGCCGGGGCGGCCGCTGAAGCGCAGCAGCTTCCTGGTCGGCTTCACCGGCGCGGCCGGGGTGCTGCTCGCGTACGCCCTCTATCTGGGCCTGCGCAACGCGGCCGGCATCCTGGTCCTGGTGGTCATCGCGCTCTTCCTCGCGGTCGGCCTGCATCCCGCGGTGGTCCGGTTGCGGTCCTGGGGGCTGCCGCACGGGATCGCCGTGGCGGTCGTCGCGCTCACGGTCGTGCTGCTGCTCTGCGGTGGCGTGTTCGCCCTGGTGCCGCCGATCGTCACCCAGAGCGGGCAGTTCATCGAGCAGCTGCCGAGCTACCTGGAGGCGTTGCGCCGCAACGAGACGGTCAACGACCTGGTGGTCCGGTACGACCTGATGGAGCGGGTGCAGAACGCGGCCAACGCCGACACCGTCGGGCAGGCCCTCGGCGGGGTGCTCGGCGGCGCCCAACTGGTCTTCGGCACCGTCTTCCGGGGGCTGACCGTGCTGGTGCTGACCATCTACTTCCTGGCCTACTTCGACCGGCTGCGCGACCTGGGCTACTCGCTGGTGCCCCGCTCGCGCCGGGAGCGGGTGCAGCTCATCGGGGACGAGATCCTGGCCAAGGTGGGCGCGTACATGGTCGGCGCGCTCAGCATCGCGGTGCTGGCCGGAATCTCCACGTACGTGTTCGCGCTGATCGTCGGGCTGCCGTACCCGTTCGCGCTGGCCGTGGTGGTCGCGGTGACGGACCTGATCCCGCAGATCGGCGCGACCCTGGGCGCGGTGATCGTCAGCCTGGTCGGTTTCGCCACGGACCTGCCGATCGGCATCGCCTGTGCGGTGTTCTTCCTGATCTACCAGCAGGTGGAGAACTACCTGATCTATCCCAAGATCATGCGTCGGTCGGTGTCGGTCAACGAGGTGGCCGCCCTGGTCGCCGCCCTGCTCGGGGTCTCCCTGCTGGGGGTGGTGGGCGCGCTGATCGCGATCCCGGCGGTGGCCGCGCTCCAGCTCATCCTGCGGGAGGTGGTCCTGCCCCGGCAGGAGTCCCGCTGACCCCGGCCGGCCCGGTCGGCCACGGTGGACAGGTCGGCCACGCTGGACCGGTCGGCCGGGTCCGCGACGGGAGCGGGGGCGGAGGGTGGGTCAGCCGGCCTGGCCGGCGGGCGGGCCAGGCACCGGGCGGTCCGCGAAGGAGGCCACCGTGCGGTCGGCGTACGCGCTGACGTCGCCGGTCTCCATCGGGCCGTCCCAGGTGGTCGGCAGCGGCACGGCGGCGGCCGGGTTGACCCGGCGGACCACCTCGTCCAGCACGGTCTCGGCGTCGCCGACCCAGAGGTGCTTCGCGCCGGGCACCCCGACCACCTCGGCCTGCGGCACCGCCGCGAAACGCTCCCGGGCCTCGTCGGGGCGCAGGTAGTCGTCGAACTCGGGCACCAGCGCGGTCAGCGGCTTGCCGGACTCCGCCCAGTGCTCCAGGTCCGCCGGGGCGGAGAAGCGCAGCGGCGGGGAGAGCAGGATCGCCCCGACGACGGCCGGGTCGCAGCCGTACTTGAGGGTCAGGTCGGTGCCGAACGACCAGCCGAGCAGCCAGACGTTCGGCAGCTCGTGGAACTCGGCGTACTCGATGGCGGCGGCGACGTCGAAGCGCTCGCCGACCGCGTTGTCGAAGGCCCCCTCGCTGGTGCCGCGCAGGCTGCTGGTCCCCCGGGTGTTGAAGCGCAGCACCGCCAGGTCGGCCAGGGCCGGCAGCCGCCACGCCGCCTTGCGGAACACGTGGCTGTCCATCATCCCGCCGTGTGTCGGCAGCGGGTGCAGGCAGACGAGGGTGCCCACCGGCTCACGGTCCAGCGGCCGGGCCAGCTCGCCGACCAGCCGCAGACCGTCCGCGGTGTGCAGTTCGATGTCCTCGCGGTGCCCGGGCAGGATGGAGGACGCGCGGATCGGTGTGCTCACCCCACCAGTCTCGCCGGTGCGGCCGGGAACCGCCGGGCGGGGCGGAAACAGCGTGATCCAGATCGCTCAGCCGTAGCGCGGAGCGCCGCGACCGCGCTGGACGGCGGGCCCGCGCCGGTCCCGGGCCCGCCAGCACCCGCTGTGCCAGTGCCGCCGGTCGGTCAGGTCGCCCCGCCCGTCCGCCGGCCACGCCACCAGGTGCGCCACCCCGGGCCGGATCTCCTGGTCGCAGCCCGGACAGCGGTACGTCTTGGTGGAGGCGCCGCCGCTGATCCCGCGTACCTGCCAGTCGCCGTCGCGCCACTGCTGCACCGAGGCGACGCCCTGGCGGACCCGGTCGGAGTCGAGGTGCGCGGCGTCATCGCGGCGGGGTCGGTTGCGACGGGGGCTCACGCTTGCCAAGCGTACGTGCCGGTGGCGGGGCCGGCCCGGGGCGGGCGGGCCGGCCCCCGACTCCGGTCAGTCCCAGGTTCGCGGGTCGGCGAGGTCCGGGGCGACCTGCGCCCCGCCCAGCACGACGGCGGCGTCCGCCTCGGTGAAGCCCTGGCTCGGCCAGCCGAAGCGGGCCGTCAGGTGCGCCTTCGGAAAGCCGAGCAGCTCCAGCTCGTCCCCCTTCGGGTAGAGGTAGGCCGACCGGTCGCCGATCGTCCGGTTTCCTTCGTCTCGGCTGCCGGCTATCTCGCGGTGGTACTGCAACCGCACCTGCATCCAGCGCTCCCCGGGTCGGGTGACGCGCAGCAGGACGTCGAGCGAGTCCGGGAAGCCGATCGCGTTCACCTCACAGCCCGCGAGCCGGGCGTCCGGCGGCAGCTCGCCCAGCCGCAACGGGGACGCGCACCGGTGCGCCGCGTCGAGGCGCAGCGCCGACCGTGCCGTCCGCAGCACCGCACCGTCGTCGGCCACCGTGTAGACCCGGGCGTAGAGCCCCGGGACCGGCTGCCAGCGCAGGAACCATCCGGGCTGCGCGCCGGGCCCGGGCGAGGACACCTGCCGCACCTGACCGTCGAAGGCGTCGGCGCCCGCCGGCGCGTCCGGGTACGTCATCCCCTCGTGGCGCATCTGTTCCGCGGCCGCGGCGGTGCGGGCGAGGTCGAACGCGACCCGTCGGCCACCGCCGAGATCGAGGCGGGCGCCCTCCGCCCCGGCGACGGACTGCCAGGTGAGCCAGCGGGCCCGCGCCGGGTCGACCGTGAAGTGCAGCAGGTCCGGGTTACTGCCGACGAGTTCGGGCCGGGCCAGGGCGCCGGGCACCCCGTCCGCCCGGCCCGGCGCGGCGACGGCGACCGTCGGCTCGGCGCCCGGCCACCGTGGTCCGGGCACCGGCCCGAGAGCGCCGGCGGCCGCGAGCCCGAGCAGGGCCACCACCCCCCACGCGCTGCCCGCGCCGATCCGCCGGCGTCGGCGACGGGCGCGCCCCCGGGTCACCGCCCGCGCGGTGAGCCGGTCCGTGTCGACCGTTCCCTCGGCGCGTTCCCGCAGCGTCCGTACGATCCGTTCGTCGAGGTCGGTCACGGCTGGCTCCCGTTCGTCGCCGGGACGCCGTGGCGCTCCCGGAGGTGGTTGAGCGCCCGCATGGCGTGGGTGCGGACGGTGACCGGCGAGCAGCCGAGGATCTGGGCGATGGTCGCGTCGTCGAGGTCCTCGTAGTAGCGCAGCACGAGCACCGCCCGCTGGCGGTCCGGCAGGCCGAGGATGAGCCGCCACATGGCGTCCCGGTCGGCCGTCTCGCCGCCGAGGTCGCCGTGCTGCGGGCGTTCCGCGAAGTCGGCGACGGCCAGTTCGCGGTTCGTGCGCCGGCGCCACCAGGAGTTGTTGGCGTTGACCAGCATCCGGCGCACGTACACGTCCGGCCGGTCCGCCCGGGCGATCCTCCGCCAGTGCACGTACGCGCGGGCCAGGACGTCCTGGGTGAGGTCCTCGGCCCGGTGCTCGTCCCCCGTCAGCAGCCGGGCCAGCCGCATCAGGGCGGGGCCTCGGCTGCTGACGTACTCCTCGAAGGTCACACCCTGCAGACGCCGTCACCGGCCCGAGGTGTTGACCCCCGTCAGCGACGCGTGTGGTCGCGGAAGCCGCGGCCGCTCTTGCGGCCCAGGTAGCCGGCCGTGACGAGGTGCTCCAGCAGCGGCGCGGGCGCGAAGCCCGGCTCGCGCAGCTCCAGGTAGAGCTCCCGCTGGATGGCCAGCGAGACGTCCAGGCCGACCACGTCGAGCAGCTCGAACGGGCCCATCGGGTAGCCGCAGCCCAGCTTCATCGCGTGGTCGATGTCGTCGGCGGTGGAGTAGCTCGCCTCCAGCATCTTCACCGCGTCGTTCAGGTACGGGAAGAGCAGCGCGTTGACGATGAAGCCGGAACGGTCGCCGCAGACCACGCCCGTCTTACCCAGCCCGGCACAGACGGCGCGGGCGGTGGCGGTGGTCTCCGGCGAGGTGCGGATGGTCTCCACGACCTCGACCAGCGGCATGACCGGCGCCGGGTTGAAGAAGTGCAGCCCGACCACGTCGGCGGGCCGCTGGGTGGCCATCGCGACGTCGATCACCGGCAGCGAGGAGGTGGTGGTGGCGAGCACGACGCCCGGCTTGCAGATCTCGTCGAGGCTGGCGAAGAGGGCCTTCTTGACGCTCAACTCCTCGACCACGGCCTCGACGACGAGGTCGACGTCGGCGAGGTGCTCCAGGGTGGCCGACCAGTTGATCCGGCCGAGCGCGGCGTCCCGGTCGGCCTCGCTCAGCTTGCCGCGCACCACGCCCTTGTTGAGCGAGGTCTTGACCGCCTCGAAGACCTTGGCGGACTTCTCCGCGCCCCGGGTCACCGAGACGACCTCGTAGCCGGCCTTCGCGAAGACCTCGATGATGCCGGTGGCCATCGTCCCCGACCCGACGACGCCGACCTTCGCGATCGCGGCGGCGCCGCCGCTCGCCGCCTCCGACGCGACCGGCGTCTGCTCGTCGGGTACGACGACCGGGGAGCCCGGCCGCTCGTAGGTGTAGAAGCCCCGGCCGGACTTGCGGCCGAGGAGCCCGGCGGTGACCATCTGCTTGATCAGCGGCACCGGAGCATGCCGGCGGTCGCGCCCGCCGCGCCGGTACATGGTGTCCAGGATTTCGTACGCGGTGTCCAGGCCGATCAGGTCCATCAGCGCCAGCGGGCCCATCGGCAGGCCGCAGCCGAGCTTCATGGCCGCGTCGATGTCCTCGCGGGTGGCATAGTGCGCCTCGAACATGCCGACTGCGTGGTTGAGGTAGCCGAAGAGCAGGGCGTTGGCGATGAAGCCGGCCCGGTCGCTGATGGTGACGTCGACCTTGCCCAGCCGCTTGCAGAGCGCCTCCACGTCGGCGACCACGTCGGTGGAGGTGACCACCGTCCGGACCACCTCGACCAGTTTCATCACCGGGGCCGGGTTGAAGAAGTGGATGCCGATCACCTGGTTGGGCCGGCTGGTGGCGACGGAGATCTCGGTGACGCTGAGCGACGAGGTGTTGGTGGCCAGGATCGCCTCGGGCTTGCACACCCGGTCCAGCTCGGCGAAGATCCGCTGCTTGAGGTCCAGGTGCTCGGGCACCGCCTCGATGACCAGGTCCACCGAGTGCAGCGCGTCCAGCCCGACGGCGAACCGCACGCGGCTCAGCAGCGCGTCCCGGTCGGCCTCGGCGAGCTTGCCCTTGGCCACGGCCCGGTCCGTCGACCCGGTGAGGATGGCCCGGCCGCGTTCCAGGGCGTCCTCGGAGACCTCCACCGCGACGACGTCGACCCCGTTGCGCGCGAATACCTCGACGATGCCGGCACCCATGGTGCCCAGACCCACAACGCCCACGCTGGTGAAATCACGCGCCACGACCAGCCTCCTCAATGCTCCGCACGGCCGCGTTAACGACCATTAAGGTTATGCGCGCGAGTCTGCCACGTGACGCTGAGTTGTCGAGGCGCCGTGGGAAATTTCACGAGCCCAGCGGGGCTGCGCGCGCCGCTAGGTGGGGCCGGTCGGCTCACCGTCGGTCGGCTCGCCGCACCGGTCGGGCTCGCCGGTCGATCAGCCCGCCGCGTCGGTCAGCCGCAGCAGTTCGGCGACGAACTCGGCCGGCCGCTCCAGGTGCGGGCTGTGCCCGCAGCCGGGCAGCAGCACCTCGCGGTACGCCCCGCCGGCCGCCGCGTAGCGCTCCAGCACCGCCCGGGTCTGCGCCACCATCGGCTGCGCGGGGCAGGCCGCCTCCCCCGGCCAGCCGGGCACCACGCCCAGCGAGCCCAGGTGGGCCAGGTCCATCATCGCGGTGTCCGAGACGATCACGTCGGCGTCCCCGTGGACCCAGGTGATCGGCGGCTTCCCGGCCACGGCGACCAGTTCGTCGGCGACCCGGAAGTGCGCCGGGGAGAGGGCGTTGAGCACGCCGCGCCGTCCCGGGGCGGTGCCGGGCCAGTACGCCGAGGCCACCGCCGTACCGGGGTAGTTGTCGTCACCGATCGCCGTGGAGAGGAGGCTGTCCAGCAGCAACTCCTCGTCGTCGCCGAGCGAGGCCGGGTCCGCCACGTAGGTGGCCCGCAGCACGGCGCGCGGGCTGGTCGGGCTGTCCACGCCCCGGTCGCCGGCGGCCAGCCGCTTGACGAAGTCCCTGTTGGCGGTGCCGCCGCCGGTGCCGGCGAAGTCGGGGGTGGTCGGCGTCCCCGTCAGGTCCCGGGTGCCGCCGTAGCCGTACGGCGAGACCGGCGCGGCGAGCAGCAGCGCGCCCACCCGGTCGGGGTGGTCGACGAGCAGTCGCATGGCCACCCCGCCGCCGAGCGAGTGGCCGACCACCACCGGCCGCGCGCCGGGGGCGAAGAGGGACGGCTCGTCGAGCAGCGCGGCGACGTCGTCGGCGAAGTCGCGCAGCCCCCGGGTCGCGTCCACTTCGACGGTGTCGGTCAGCCCGTAGCCGCGCAGGTCAGGCGCGACCACCCGGAGGGTGGCCGGCAGCCGCCGCAGCAGCGGCTCCCAGAAGGCCGCCGACGAGCAGTTGCCGTGGATCAGCAGCACGGGAACGCCGTCCGGCGGCCCGGCCACCCGTACCGCCTGGGTGATCCCGTTCGCCGACACCTGCCGCTGTCCGGTCTCCATCCGCCGGATGCTGCCACGGAGGCGCCGGACGCGTCCATGGGCCGGCCCGCCACCTTCCACCACCGGGAGGTGTGCGCCGGCATCCACCGTCGGCCCCGGTCAGGACGGCGCGGACAACACCGCCGGAACCGCCGCCGGCGGCACCGCGTCGACGCCCGGCGCGGACAACGCCGCCGGGACCGGCACCGCGTCGACGCCCGGCGCGGCCGGGGTCGCGATCGGCAACGGCAGGGTCGGGCGGCGGTCCCGGCGCGGCCCGTTGAAGCTGAAGCCCACCGGGTCGGTACGCGCCACGCCAGGGTCGTAGACGCGCAGCTCGGTGCGGCCGAGCCGGATCACGTCGCCGTCGGCCAGCCGCTCCACGCCGGTGATCCGCCGGTCGTTCAGCCAGGTGCCGTTGGTGGAACCCAGATCCACCAGGGCAGCGCCCTCGCCCGTCAGCCATACCTCGGCGTGCCGGCGGCTCAGGTGGGCGTCGTGCACCATGATGTCGGCGGTCGACGCCCGGCCGATGACCTGCCGCTCGGGGCCCACCCGGACACTCAGCCCCCGCATCGCCCCACCGGCCACCGTCAACAACGGTCTCAGTTCCGGATGTTCCTCCATGGAAAGTCAGCCTCCACCCCGCGCGGTCACTCCACGCGTCAGCCTGCCATCACACGGTAGTCGTCCTCCACCGCCGCGTGGTCACCTGCGCGACCCCGGCCGGACACCTCGCGTTCGGCAATTCGGCGCGCTCCGGCGGAAGAATCATCACAAGTCCGGCCGACCCTCGTCCACCCCGTCCCACCGCCAGCCGGGCGGTCCGGCGGGCGGGACCGGGCCACCGCGGACCTACCGGCGAGTAATTTTCGGGTCTAGACTTCCGCCATGACGGCTGTGCGTGTCCCGGGTACCCCGGTCATCGAGGACGGTCGGCTGGTGTCGACGAGCCCGGCGACCGGCGCGGAGGCCGGACGCCTGCCGGTCGCCACCGCGGAGGACGTGGAGCGGACCGTCGACCGGGCCCGAGCGGCCGGACAGTGGTGGGCCGGGCTCGGCTTCGGCGGGCGCCGGGAGCGGCTGCTGCGCTGGCGCAGCCTCCTCGCCCGACGGATCGAGGAGATCGCCGAGCTGGTGCACGTCGAGGGCGGCAAGCCGGTCGCCGACGCCGTCGTCGAACTCGTCACCGCCGTCGAGCACGTCGACTGGGCGGCCCGCAACGCCGGCCGGGTGCTGGGCCCCCGCCGGGTCCGCTCACGGCTCGTCCTGGCCGAGTTCTCCGCCCACCTCGAATACCAGCCGTACGGCGTCGTCGGCGTGATCGGCCCGTGGAACTACCCCGTCTTCACCCCGATCGGCTCCGCCGCGTACGCGCTTGCGGCGGGGAACGCGGTGGTGCTGAAGCCCAGCGAGTACACCCCGGTCGTCGGGCAGTGGCTGGTCGACACGTTCGCCGAGGTGGTGCCGGAGCAGCCGGTGTTCACCGCGGTGCACGGGCTCGGCGACGTCGGGGCGGCCCTCTGCCGCTCCGGAGTGGACAAGGTGGCCTTCACCGGCTCGTCCGCCACCGCGCGGAAGGTGATGGCGGCCTGCGCCGAGTCCCTGACGCCGGTGCTGCTGGAGGCGGGCGGCAAGGACGCGATGATCGTCGACGCCGACGCCGACCTGGACGCCGCCGCCGAGGCGTGCGTCTGGGGCGCGCTGACCAACGCCGGCCAGACCTGCATCGGCATCGAACGGGTCTACGCGGTCGAGCCGGTCTTCGACGCCTTCGTCGGCAAGGTCGTCGAGCGGGCCGGCCGGTTGACCGTCGGCCCGGACGACGCGGACATCGGGCCGATCACCATGCCGAGCCAGGTCGACGTGATCCGCCGGCACATCGACGACGCGCTGGCCCGGGGCGGCCGGGCGGTGCTCGGCGGGGCCGACGCGGTGCAGCCGCCGTACGTACGGCCGACCGTGCTGGTGGACGTCCCGGAGGACTCCGCCGCCGTACGCGAGGAGACGTTCGGTCCGACCCTGACCATCAACCGGGTCCGCGACGCCGACGAGGCCGTCGCCCGGGCCAACGCCCTGTCGTACGGCCTGGGGGGCTCGGTCTTCGGCCGGCGGCACGCGGTGGCGATCGCCCGGCGGCTGCGCTCGGGCATGGCGTCGGTGAACTCGGCGCTGACCTTCGCCGGGATGTCCACCCTGCCGTTCGGCGGCGTCGGCGACTCCGGCTTCGGGCGCATCCACGGCGAGGACGGGCTGCGCGAGTTCAGCCGCGCCAAGGCCATCACCCGGCGGCGGGCCCGGTCGCTGCTGCCCTCGACGACCTTCGAGCGGACGCCGGCCGACGTCGCCCGGCTCGTGAAGGCCATCAAGGTCATGTACGGCAGGTGACTGTCGGATAACCGATCATGAACGCCCTCGCGTGTGTCCAACGTGGTGGGAGCGGTACATTGCGTTAAATGCGCCCCCATCGATTGCGCTTCCACCTCGTCGACAGTGACCGGTCGTGGAGTGCCCGGCAGCGACGTCGCCGCGCCGACTGGCTGGCCCGGACCTTCCCTGACCTGGAGAAGATGCACATTATCGACCTGGGCGGCCGGCTCGGCACCTGGACCCGCGCCGACGTGCGGCCGGCCCGCGTACACGTGGTCAACCTGGAACGACCGCCCACGGACGTCCCGGAGTGGGCGGAGGTCGACCGGGCCGACGCCTGCGACCTGCCGGCCCGGATCACCGGGCGCCGCTACGACCTGGTCTTCTCCAACTCCGTGCTGGAGCACGTCGGCGGGCACGAGCGGCGGCTGCGCTTCGCCGACGCCGTGCGCAGTCTCGGCGACCGGCACTGGGTGCAGACGCCCTACCGCTACTTCCCCATCGAGCCGCACTGGATCGCGCCGGGGATGCAGTTCCTTCCCGTGCGGCTGCGCACCGCGTTCGCCCGCCGCTGGCCGCTCGGGCACAAGCCGACCCGCAGCCACGAGGCCGCCCTGCACCAGGTGCTCTGGACGGAACTGCTGGATCGCTCGCAGATGCGGCACTACTTCCCCGACTCGCGGATCCTCGTCGAGCGGGTGGCCGGCCTGCCCAAGTCGCTGATCGCCGTCCGCGCGGACGGCCCGCCTTAGCCGCCCCGCTGACGAACCGGCCTCCGGCGGCGGGCGGCGGGTCTCCGGCCGTGCGTCCGACAACGGCCGCAGCGTCGGACTCGGGGGCGGGGATCATGCCCGGGTCGCTCGTGTCGGCGTCCACCGGCCACCACAGCTCAGCCGCGGAGTGCCGAGCGACCGGCCCGTCAACGCCGGGCGGCAGCCCGTCGCCGGGCGGGCATCGGAGCGCCGGTCGGCCCGTCAAACGCCGGGCGCGTGCCGGAGCGTCAGGCGGGCGGCCCGTCAGAAGAGAGTCAACTCGTCGCGTTCGATGCCGCGCAGCTTGTCGTAGTTCACGACCACGCAGCGGATGCCCCGGTCCGTGGCGAGCACCCGGGCCTGCGGCTTGATCTCCTGCGCGGCGAAGACCCCGGCAACCGGGGCGAGCAGCGGGTCGCGGTTGAGCAGTTCGAGGTACCGGGTCAGCTGCTCCACGCCGTCGATCTCGCCCCGGCGCTTCACCTCGACGGCGACGGTGCCGGACGCGGCGTCACGGCAGAGCAGGTCGACCGGGCCGATCGCCGTCATGTACTCCCGGCGGATCAGCGTGAACCCCTCACCGAGGGTCTCCGGGTTGGCCGCCAGCAACTCCTGGAGGTGCGCCTCCACACCGTCCTTGCGCAGGCCCGGATCGACGCCCAGCTCGTACGAGGTGTCCTGGAAGATCTCCTCCAGGGTGATCCGCAGTTCCTCGCCAGCCTTGTTGACGACCCGCCAGACGCCGGGGGCCTCCTCCAACCGGCAGGGCGGGCTCATCCAGTTCAACGGCTTGTACGCCCGGTCGTCGGCATGGATCGACACCGACCCGTCCGCCTTCACCATGAGCAACCGGGTGGCCGGCGGCAGGTGGGCCGAGAGCCGTCCGACATAGTCCACCGAGCACTTCGCAATGACCAACCGCACCCGACGAGGGTAGCCGAGACCCCGGCCCGCGCCACCGAGCGGCACTGGCGCGCCGGTGCGATGCTGAGACGGTGCTCGAAGTTCTCACCGGTACCGGTCTCGCCGCCTCGGCGGGGCTGAACGCGTACGTCCCCCTGCTCACCATGGGCCTGCTGGCCCGCTACACCAGCCTGATCGACCTGCCCGGCGGGTGGCAGTGGCTGGGCAACGGCTGGGTGATCGCGATCCTGGCGGTGCTGCTGGTCGTCGAGGTCGTCGCCGACAAGGTCCCGGTGGTCGACCACGTCAACGACGTCGTGCAGACCGTGGTCCGGCCGACCGCCGGCGGCCTGGCGTTCGGCGCGGGCTCGTCGTCGGAGACGGTGACGGTGAGCGACCCAGGCAGTTTCTTCTCGTCCAACCAGTGGGTCCCCGTGGTGACCGGGGTGGTGATCGCCCTCGGCGTACACCTGTTGAAGTCCGCCGCCCGACCGGTCATCAACGCGACCACGGCCGGCGTCGGCGCACCCGTGGCCAGCACCGCCGAGGACGCCACCAGCGTGGCCATGTCGGTGGTGGCGATCATCCTGCCGGTGCTGGTGCTGGCGTTCCTGCTCGGGCTGGTCGTCTTCGTCTTCTGGTTCATCCGACGCCGCTCCGACCGCCGCCGGGAGCGTCAGGCGGCGCGGGCCGCCGGCTTCCGCGTCTGACGACTGCGGACACACGGCTGGCCGGCACCCCGGTGGGGTGCCGGCCAGCCTTGTTCATGTGTTGCTGTCAGCTGTTCCAGTGCTCGGTGACGAGGTCGGCGGCCTGCTGCTCCCACTGGGCGTAGTGGTCGGGGTACGCCGAC